>NZ_JBANRL010000001.1:0-328354 GCF_037154015.1 Altererythrobacter aquiaggeris | reverse complement strand
GCCGCGGGCCGCCTGCAGCGCGGTGACGAGGAAGCCAGATGGTCGGCCTCGATCCTCGAAAACGGCACGGCGCGGTTCGAACGCGTGTGGCGCGGTGTGACCGATGTGCATGAGCTTGAAGCCAGCTTCCTTATCAGCGCAGAGGCCCGCAAACTGCACCGCGTAGCCGGTGAACAGGCCCCGATTTACGGCGAACCCGCCCGTTTGGTCCGCGGATCGGCCGCACCTGCCGACGACGACGATGGTGAAGAGGGCGGGGGCGAAGAGAGCGAGGGCGAAGCAACCACCATCAAGGGCGAGGAAGTGATTACCCGCCCGACACAGCTGCTGGCAGCCATCCTGGCCGCCGGCCGAAAGGGTCTGAAAATCCAGCGTTACAAGGGGCTGGGCGAAATGAATGCGGACCAGCTTTGGGAAACCACGCTGGATGCAGATAATCGCGCCTTGCTGCAGGTAAAGGTCGAAGATGCTGACGTGACCGACGAAATTTTCACCCGGTTGATGGGTGACGTTGTCGAACCGCGCCGCGAGTTTATCCAGGATAACGCACTTAACGTCGCCAATCTCGACGTGTGATCCAGCCAATCGCTCTCGGAATTGTAATTCTGGGAGCAGGCTGGCTCGTTTTCGTCGCCGGCCTGTGCCTGGCCGCCCCTGAAAGGGCGCGTGCGGCGCTAGGCGCGATGGGCAGCACGTGGCCGGTCCATGCGGTAGAACATGTGCTGCGCGCAACTGCCGGGGCGGCGCTGGTGATCCGCGCTGACCTGTCGAAGTTTCCTGCAGCTTTCGAAATCGCCGGATGGTTTATGGTCGTCTCGTCGGCGTTGATACTGATCCTGCCGCGCCGCTGGCATCACGCTTATGCCGCGGCGTGGGCCAAGCGCATCCCGCTGTGGATGTACCGGGTGCTCGCCATCCCGGCACTGGTTTTGGCGGGCGCTCTGTTCTATGCGGCCAGCTGATCAGGCCAGCGCAGCTTCGATCTGGCCAAGCCGTTCCTTGCCGAAAAACATGTCCTCGCCGATAAAGAATGTCGGAATACCAAACGCCCCGCGTTGGACGCTGTCGGCAGTGTTATCGACCAGCCGTTGTTTGATCGCCGGATCCTGCGTTTTGGCCAAAAGGGCATCGGCATCGAAAATGCTGTCCGCAAGCAGCGCCGCAACGACCGCGGCATCCGCTACATTGGCGCCCTGCTCCCAGATATGCGGGAGCAGACAGTCGATAAAGGCGATTTCCTGTCCGCTATCCTGTGCTGCCACCAGTAGGCGTTGAAGCAGGATGGAATTGAACGGAAAGTTCGGGTTCATTGTGAACCGGTCCATTCCATGCGCATTGATGAAACGGTTCATCTCCAGCATGGCATAGGCATTCTTGCCCTTTACTTCGCCGTCGCGGATAAATGGCGGCGCGTTACCGGTCAGCTTGTGCATCCCGCCCAGAAATACCGGCGTAACTTTTAGCGTTGCACCGGTTCTGACCGCGATATCCTTTAACGGCTGCCATACCAGATAGGCGTTGGGGCTGACGAAATCGAATAGCAATTCGGCGATTTTGGCCATTTCAGAAATTCTCCGTCCAGGGGCGCATATCCAGCTCGTGCGTCCAGGCAGAGCGGGGCTGTTTCCACAGGTTCACATAAGCCTGTGCAACCGCATCAGGCGACAGTATTTTGTCGCTGGCGGCACGCTGCGCCGCGTCGGGGAAATTTTCCCGGGCAAATTTTCCGTCCATCAACCCGTCGATGATCGTGTGCGCCACGTGCACTCCTTGGGGCCCCAGTTCACGCGCCATGCTTTGCGCCAGCGCGCGCAAGGCATGTTTGGCCCCGGCAAATGCGCCGAACCCGGCACTGCCGCGCACCGATGCCGTCGCGCCGGTAAAGATTATCGTGCCCTGCCCGCGCGGCACCATGACGCGCGCTGCCTCGCGCCCGGTCAGAAATCCGGCGAATGCAGCCATTTCCCAAACCTTGCGATAGACGCGGGCAGTCGTGTCACGGACCGGGAAGCGGACATTTGCGCCGATGTTGAAGATCACCAGTTCCAGCGGGCCGATATCACGCTCGATCCGGCCGACCAGCGCCATGACAGCGTCCTCGTCGCGGGCATCAACGCCAAAAGCGTGCGCTTCGCCGCCATCCGAGCCGATCTCTGCGGCGAGCGCTTCAAGTTCGGGCAGATTGCGTTCGCGCCGGGTGATACAGACCGCCAGACCCTCAGCCGCAAATGCGCGGGCCAGGCTGCTGCCCAGTCCCGCCCCGGCCCCCATGATCAGGCATACGCGCTTGCCTTCACTGTTCATAATGGTCTCCCGGCCAGGTTCTGTTTGTCTGGCGATAGGCGGGCCGGCCGGCTTAGGCAATTCGCCGCAGATAGAGTCTTTGCCGCGTCGCTTTCGGCGGTTAATGTCGCAATATGATCCGCAAACTCATTGCCGTGCCGGCCGTTCTCGCGCTCGGGGCCTGTGCCACCGTTCCAACCGCTACCCAAATCACTGCGCCGGTCACCGTGCGCATCATCGGGATCAACGATTTTCACGGCAATCTGGAGCCGCCCGTCCGCGCGGTCACAGTCCGCGGCGAAGGTGACGGCGAAGTGCGCGCACCGGCAGGCGGGGCGGCCTATCTCGCCAGTGCAATCGCATCGATCAAGGCGAAGAACGAAAATTATATGGTAATCAGTGCGGGCGACATGATCAGCGGCAGCCCGCTGGTATCATCGCTGTTTCTGGACGAACCGACGATCGGCGTGATGAACCGCATCGGGATCGATTTCAACGCGGTCGGCAACCATGAATTTGATCGCGGATCTGCCGAATTGCAGCGTATCCAGAACGGTGGCTGCGAAGTCCATACGCCGCGCGAGCCATGCAGGGTAGAAGCATATCGGGGTGCAGACTTCCGGTTTCTCGCAGCCAATGTGACGAATCCTGACGGCAGCACCATATTCCCGGCTTTTGGTATCAAGCAATTCGGCACCGGCGCATCGCAAGTTTCGGTCGGCGTAATCGGCCTGACGCTGGAAGACACGCCCACTCTGGTCACCCCGGGCGGTATCGAGGGGCTGACCTTTGCCGAAGAATCCGCAACGATCAATGCGTTGATCCCGCAGCTGGAAGCGCAGGGCGCAGATGCCATCGTGGTATCGATCCATCAGGGACTGTACACCGAAGCAGGCTATAACGATGCAAGCTGCGCCGGCGTGTCCGGGCGTTTGCTGGACATTCTCGCGAAGCTCGATCCAAGGGTAGATCTGGTTATTTCGGGTCACACCCACCGCGCATATATCTGCGATTATTCCGCAATCGATCCCACGCGCAATTTTCTCGTCACGAGCGCGTCATGGGCAGGTACCATGCTGACTGACATCGCGCTGACAATCGATCCCGCCAGCGGCAACGTCACCGCGCGAAGCGCCGAAAATGTGATTGTCCAGAACGACGGGATTACCAGTCAGGTGGGCGCTGCCGAACCGCTGGCGGAGCTTCAAAGCTTTGCTGCAAATGCGGAGATTGCAGCCTATGTCGCGCGATATGCCGAGGCCGCCAGCAGCTTTGCGACACGCGCTGTCGGCAAGCTGTCGGGGATCGCCCTCGACCCGCCGGCGGTGGGCGAAACCGCGCTGGGAAATCTGATTGCCGATGCACAATTGGCAGCCACCCGCAGTGCCGGTGCGCAAATTGCGTTGATGAACAATACGGGCATCCGCGCCGATCTGGTTCCGGCAGAAGACGGAACAATCACATTTGGCGCAATCTACAGTGTGCAACCGTTTTCAAACACGCTGGTCACCAAGACATTCAGCGGGGCGCAGGTCATCGCGCTGCTTGAACAGCAATTCGATGATAAGGGGGTGGTCCAGACATTCTCCGTTTCCGAAGGGTTTGGCTTTGCGTATGACCGGACCAGGCCCGGGGGCCAGCGTATCGGTTCGGTCACTCTGAACGGTGCACCGCTCGATCCTGAAAAGAAATACCGCGTGACGATGAACGGTTTTCTTGCCTCTGGCGGGGACAGCTTCACCATGTTTGATGAAGGCACGGACGCGGTGGTAGGACCGCTTGATCTGGACTCGCTTGAAATGTGGTTTGCTGCTGCCGAAATGCGGCAATTGCCCGCGACGGGCAGACTGACGGATCAAACACCGCGGGATTAACCTGTGCGGTTCAGGCCAGCCGCAGTCCGGTAACGCCCGCCGCCTTGCTATCGCCGCCTTCCAGGCCCGCAAACAGCGTGTCGATAATGGCGGCCAGCTTGCTTTCGGTCAGACGTTCTTCAAGCATCAACAGCAATTGGGGCGAAGTGTAGCAAATCACCATCTGGTTGATCAGCGTCAAAGCGCGGCTGATGGTCAGTCCGCTGAAATAGCCTTCGGCCTGAGCCTGCGCGATAAGTTCGCTCAGATAATGATCGGCCAGATCGATATAGCCGCGAACCTGCTCGAATCGCGCTGAACCAAGTTCGCAATAGAGGGCAAACAAAGCCGGATCCTCGCGATACCTTGCCCTTTCGCGAACGAACCGGCGTGCAAAGAATTCGTATAATTTTCGCTCTACAGGCAGGTCGGACGCCACCGTTTCTTCCATGATGGCGATGTCGGGCGCGTACCATGCTTCCACCACCGCATCGAACAATTCGCTGTCATCGGCAAAATGACGCGCGACCATTGCCCTGGTTACGCCCGGCTGCGCGGCAAGATGCGCGACAGAGGCTTCTTCACCGCGCCGCTGGGTCAATTGCATGGCCAGCGTTATCAGCTCGCGCCTCTCGCTATCCATCTCGCCGTTACCCATCAGTCCGCTTCCCTCGAATGCACCTGCCACATAACCAATTGTCTCTGCAATTGGTATGAAAACCGCGCGCAATCAAGCTAGCGGCAAGAAAAAGGGCCCCGCCAGCGATTCGCCAGCGGAGCCCCATGCCAATCCGATCGTGCGGTCAGTTGCGCGTATAGGCGTTTTCGGCATTCGCGGTTGTTACTGCAGCGTCCGCATCAGCCATTTCGTAAATAGCACCGTCGGCAACGGCGAACACCATCGTTTCATTGCCGTTCTTGATCAGGATACGGCTGTTGTCGCTATACCAGTTGTATGTTCCGGTAACGGGTTGGCCGCTGCCATCGATCATGCTGTACGTATCGTCGGCTGAATTCAATGTTATGCTGCGCAGAGTGCCGTCAGCCATGGTTTTTGAATATGTACCGTCATAGGCGACAGTGGTGCGGGCATCCGCGCCAACCGGGGCCAGTTCAGCCGTAGCGGGCGCGACAGCTGTTGGCGTTGCGGCTTCGGCAGGGGTATCTTCGGCCTTGTCGCTTCCGCAAGATGCCAGCGCAAGTGCAAGCGGCGCAGTAAGCGCGATCGGGGTAAATTTCTTCATTCTGTTTCCTCCATTGAAATTGCAACGAACCAGACCTGTGATGGGTCCGGAAAAATCCTTCAGACTGATTTTTTGGGCGGCCATGGGATGAATGCCGATGTGCGCCCAATGTAATCCGCGTATTTATCGCCGCGCTTCTTTTTCATTCCGCTTTCCAGCAAGGCTGCGCCCGACCACTTCGTCAGCGTAAAAGTCAGGAATATCGGGCCGATCACACTGTATAGCGCAATATCCCAACCCGCTGATGCGGCGGCCAGCCAAATCCCCCACCACACGCAGGCATCGCCGAAATAATTGGGGTGGCGGGTATAACGCCACAGGCCGGTGTCGAGGATTTTGCCTTCATTGGCAGGGTCAGCCTTGAACCGCTTGAGCTGCCAGTCGCCAACCACTTCGAAAAACATGCCGGCCAACCAAAGCGCCAGCCCCGCCCATGCAAGCGCGGTGACGGGTGCAGGCTCCGCGCTGGCCAGAATACCCAGCTGGGCGGGCAGGCAAGTGATGAACAGCAAGACTGCCTGCATACCGAAAATCTTGATCAGCGAAGCGCGCGCGAAATGCCCTGCCTCGCGGTCTTTCTTCAGCATCCTTTTATATCGCGGGTCTTCGCCGTCCTTGCGCCACCGGACAAACAGATGCGCGGCGAGGCGCAGCCCCCAAACCACTGCCATGACCATGATCATATCGGCGAGCGCGCCGGGAGAGCCGGAGTGCAACCAGCTGACGAAAGCCATCAGCGCCATTCCTGCGCCCCACACCGAATCGATGAAGGATACGTCGTCTATCTTCAGCGAGATCAGCCAGAAAGCTACCATTACGGCGGCCAGAATGGCGGCGTTGACCAGCAACAGTTCAATCATCGTCATTCTCCTGTTCCAGTTTCAGGCGCTCGGCCTGGGCTTCCATGACTTTGTACCGCTCGTAATCCGGCAATTTCGAGCGCATGAATGCGGCGATCCTGGCAAGGTCGGCTGGATAATCGCCGGTTGGCCAGACCGGCGGCCCGAAGCCCAGTATCCGGCGCTTGTTGCAAACCCAGGCCGGAACCACCGGCACTCCTGCAGCTTCGGCAATGTGATAAAAGCCTGACCGCCATTCGCCGTTGCTGCTGCGCGTACCTTCTGCAGCGATGACCAGTGCCAGTTTGTCGCGGCGGGCGAATTCTTCGGCCACCTGTTCGACAGCGTTGGCGCGCTTGCGGCGATCAATCGAAATACCGCCCATATCGAACATGAAATTGCGCATGATGCCTTTGAACAGCGTGTGCTTTCCCATGAAGTTTGGCTGGATGCCTTCTTCGGCAGTGGCCCCGATAAAAAACACGAAATCCCAGTTCGACGAATGCGGTGCACCGGCAATGACATATTTCGGGATGTCGGGCAGATGCCCGTCCAGCTTCCATCCCCTGAGCCGGTAAATGCCCCAGATGATCCGCCGCACAAAGCGCGAGAGTAGTGTCGGCTCGCGGATCGCGAGATCTTTATTATTGCTCGTCATGCACTCTCTCCGCAAACTGTTTAGCATCATGCAGGAGGAATGCGATGCCGTAGCTTATACCAATGGCCGCAATCAGTTGAAAACTGGCATTCCCTGCAGCCACATCCCCATCAGCCGGTTGAACGGGAAGGTGAAAAACCCTGCGACCAGCAGCGCCCCTGTCACAATTCCGCGCACTTCGCGGCGATGTTCGACCGGTTTGTGCGCCCGCGCCTTGGCCACCAGTTTCCATGACACAATCAGGGTCAGGACGGACAGTAAATGGATCGGGCTGAAATTACCTTCGTTTATGTAGCGCAGGGTGAACGAAACCAGCGCCGTCGAAACCATGCAGAACACCCAGATATAGCCGAGCACGCGGTGGCTTTTGTCACCCCGTCTGCGCCACAGCATAATCGGAGTAAGCGTGGTGGCAATCATGACCGTGATGATATGAAACCACAGGCGCGGTTCCAGTTCGTGCCACTCTTCCATTCCGCGATACAGCGCAACAACCGCTGCCGACAGAATGGCGAGCGCAAGCACACCAAGCGTGTAGTCGAGCTTTGTCGGGGCAAGCGACTTCCGGGTTGTGACAGCGGTCATGTACTACATCCTGAAAACGCCGAAGCGGGGTTGTTCGGGGATTGGCGCATTCAGCGCCGCGGCGAACGCCAATCCCAATACGTCGCGCGTTTGCGCGGGGTCTATCACGCCGTCATCCCACAGCCGGGCAGTGGCATAATAGGGGTTGCCTTCGTCTTCGTATTTTTGCCGGATGGGTGCCTTGAAAGCTTCCGCGTCTTCCTCGCTCCAGCTGTCGGCATCGCGGTGAACGGTGGCCAATACGCTCGCCGCCTGTTCGCCGCCCATCACGCTGATGCGCGCGTTGGGCCAGGTGAACAGGAAGCGCGGGGAGTATGCCCGGCCCGCCATGCCGTAATTGCCCGCGCCGAAACTGCCACCGATCACGACTGTGATCTTGGGCACCTGCGCCGTGGCAACCGCTGTCACCAGCTTGGCGCCGTGTTTGGCAATCCCTTCCTGTTCATATTTCCCCCCGACCATGAAGCCGGAAATATTCTGCAGGAACAACAGCGGAATTCCGCGCTGACATGCAAGTTCGATAAAATGCGCGCCCTTTACTGCGCTTTCTGAAAACAGCACGCCATTATTGGCGAGGATTGCAACCGGCGTCCCCCAGATATGCGCAAAACCGCAGACAAGTGTGGCACCATAGAGCGCCTTGAATTCATGAAATTCGCTGCCATCCACCAGCCGCGCAATTACCTCGTGCACATCATAAGGCGCGCGGACATCGTCGGGGATGATCGAATACAGTTCGTCCGCATCGAATTTGGGCGAGCGCGGCTCTTTCAGCTCGACATCGGGTTCATGCACCTTGCCCAGATGGCTGACGATATCGCGCACAATGGTGAGCGCATGTTCGTCATTTTCGGCCACATGATCGACCACGCCCGACTTGCGGCCATGCATATCTCCGCCGCCCAGATCCTCGGCGCTGATTTCCTCGCCCGTCGCAGCTTTCACCAGCGGCGGTCCGGCAAGAAAAATGGTGCCTTGATTGCGGACGATCACAGTCTCGTCGGACATGGCAGGCACATAGGCCCCGCCCGCGGTGCAGCTGCCCATCACGCAAGCGATTTGCGGAATTTGCGCCGCCGACATGTTCGCCTGATTGAAGAAGATACGTCCGAAGTGATCGCGATCGGGAAACACTTCGGCCTGATGTGGCAGGTTCGCGCCGCCGCTATCGACCAGATAGATGCAGGGTAGATGGTTCTCCAACGCGATTTCCTGCGCGCGGAGATGCTTCTTTACCGTCAGCGGATAATACGTGCCGCCCTTCACTGTGGCATCATTGGCAACGATCATCACCTGCCGGCCCGACACACGCCCGATCCCGGCAATCATACCGGCGGCTGCGATATCGTCATCATACATGCCATTCGCGGCAAGCTGGCCGATTTCAAGAAAGGGCGACCCTGGATCGAGCAACCGCTCCACCCGCTCACGCGGCAACAGCTTGCCGCGCGACACGTGCCGCTCACGCGATTTTTCGCTGCCACCCAGCGCCGTTTGCGCAACCTTGGCGCGAAGCTCTTCGTTGAGCGCGCGATTATGCGCGGCGTTGGCTTTGGCTTCAGGCGAATCGGCGACAAGCCTGGAAGTGAGTGTCGGAGCGGTCATCCCGCTGCCCCGATCAGTTCGCGCCCGATCAACATCCGGCGGATCTCGTTGGTGCCTGCACCGATATCCAGCAGTTTCGCATCGCGCAAATATCGCTCGACCGGCCAGTCTTTCGTATAGCCCGCGCCGCCCAGCGCCTGGACACTTTCGGCCGCCACGCGGAAAGCGTTCTCGCTCGCCAGCAGGATCACGCCGGCGGCGTCGAAGCGCGTCGTCTGGCCCGCATCGCACGCCTTCGCCACAGCGTAAGTATAGGCCCGCGCCGATTGCAGCGCGACATACATATCCGCCACCTTCGCCTGCATCAGCTGGAAGCTGCCGATGGGTTTGCCGAATTGCTGCCGCTCGCGCAGATAGGGGATTACTGTGTCCAGACAGGCCTGCATGATCCCCAGCTGGATGCCCGACAACACGACGCGCTCGTAATCGAGCCCGCTCATCAACACGCCCACGCCGCCGTTGACGGGCCCCATCACGTTTTCTTCGGGCACTTCGCAATCGTCGAACACCAGTTCCGCCGTAGGCGAACCGCGCATCCCCATCTTGTCGATCTTCTGACCGATCGAAAAACCCTCCATGTCTTTCTCGATCAGGAAGGCGGTGATGCCGCGCGACCCCTCACCGGTCTTGGCATAGACCACGAGCGTATCGGCATAGGTCGCGTTGGTGATCCAGAACTTCGTGCCGTTCAGGATGTATCCGCCCTGCACCGCTTCTGCGCGCAGCTTCATGGAAACCACATCCGACCCGGCGCCCGCTTCGCTCATGGCAAGCGACCCGACATGTTCGCCGCTTATCAGGCCCGGCAAATATTTTGCCTTCTGTGCGGCATTGCCCCACGCCTTGATCTGGTTGATGCAGAGGTTGGAATGCGCGCCGTAGGACAGCCCGACCGAGGCGCTTGCCCGGCTGACTTCTTCCACCGCAATCACGTGTTCCAGATAGCCGAGCCCCAGACCGCCGTCTTCTTCCGGCACGGTAATCCCGTGGAGGCCGAGGTCGCCCATCTGGGTCCACAGTCCGCGCGGGAACCAGTCATCGCGGTCAACCCGGTCGGCCAGCGGCGCAATTTGCTCGTCGGCAAATCGTGCCGCGCTTTCACGGATCATCCCGGCTGTTTCGCCAAGCTGGAAATCGAAATCGGGGGTCGCGCGCATACTCTCTCCTGTTACGTAACGGCATAGCAAGACGGGTGCGCTGTGCAAGCGCGCTGAAACAATAAAAATCGTATGGAATCAATGAAGCTTTTGACGTGCGATTCTTTATATTTGCTTTTACAGGTCAACGGCTTATCGTTCATCAGCGAAAAATGCGTACGCCCGATCTCATGCCCTGGCCCGACGGCCGCCCGCCCGAACCCGGTTTTTGCGGTGAGGATGCGCGCGCCAGCATTCTGGCCACTTATGGTTTCGATGCGTTGCAAGACGATCCCGAGCTGTCAGAGATCGCCAAATTCGCGGCAGAACTGTGCGATACGCCGGTTGTTCTGGTTTCGATTGTGGAAAAAGAGCGTCAACGGTTTCTCGCTCGCGAGGGTGTGACGGAAACCGAAACACCGCGACCGACGTCGTTTTGTGCGCACGCCATGCTGCAAGCGGAACTGATGGAAGTCCCCGACGCCATGCTCGACCCGCGGTTTGAAAACAATCCGCTCGTAACCGGGCATCCGCATATCCGCTTCTATGCCGGGGCCCCGCTGATATCGGGCGAAGGTGCGCCGATCGGATCGCTGTGCGTTATCGATGTCGAACCGCGTCCCGCCGGACTGACCCCGTTGCAGCGCCGCGGACTCAAGGTTCTGGCCGCCAGCGTCATGCGGCGAATGCGGCACCGGCGCGAAGCACTGGCGGCGGAGAACAAGCGCGAGGAAACCGCGCAGGATTTGCGCGAGATGGTCGATCTGATCCCGCAGATCACCTTTACCATGCAGCCCGACGGAACGTTTGGATTTTACAACAAGGGCTGGTTTGATTTCACGCGCGCCGAACCGCCGGCATCAAGCGAAGACTGGCGCCCGTTTATCCATCCTGACGATCATGAGCCGACATTTTCCGACTGGTACGCCGCAGTCGATCAGGGTCTGCCTTTCGAAGGTGAATACCGCTTGCAAAACGGTGACGGGGAATGGCGCTGGATGCTGTCCCGTGTGAAGCCGTTCGGATCGGACAAGGGCGGGCAGCGGTGGTTCGGGACGCTGACGGATATCGATGAAACATACCGCGAATCCGAAACCAACGAAATTCTGACCCGCGAACTTTCCCACCGGATCAAGAACATATTCGCGGTCGTATCAAGCCTGATAGCCTTGTCTTCGCGAGGCAAACCGGAAGTCGCGGACTTTTCCAAGGAACTGAACGGCAAGATTACCGCGCTGGGCCGGGCACATGATTTTGTCCGCCCGATCGACAGCAAGAAGGGCGAATTTCTGGCCGGACTGCTCAAGGAACTGATGGCGCCTTATGGCACCGGTAATCAGGCACGTGCAAAGGTAACCGGTGCCGATATTCCGCTGGCTGTCAGGGCGGCGACGCCGTTGGCGCTGGTGTTCCATGAACTGGCCACAAACTCGGCCAAATATGGTGCGCTTTCCGCCCCCGCAGGCAGCGTCGCCATCGACATTTCGGAATCGGGCGAGAATGTTGTCGTGGCCTGGCGTGAAACCGGCGGACCGCAAATCGTTGAAACAGACCACCGCGGGTTCGGCTCGCGGCTGATGGAAATGAGCGTGAAGGGCCAGTTGCAGGGATCTCTCGAACGCAGATGGCATCCCGAAGGCCTCGAAGTGGAACTTACGGTAATGCGCAGCGCGCTCACCAGCTAAGCGGCCGCGCGCCACGCTTTGCAAAAAGCGGGTGACCGCGTAGAGGCTGTCCAATGCCCCGCCCCGCCGATCCGTTGCTGCGTTTTGACGCGGTCCACAAGACCTATAGTAATATAACCGCTGTCGATGGCGTATCGCTCGATATTGCAGCAGGCAGCTTTACCGCTCTGGTCGGCGCTTCGGGTTCGGGAAAATCCACGTTACTCAAAACCGTGAACCGTCTGGTTGAACCGACCAGCGGGCGCGTGCTGCTCGGGATGGCCGATGTAGCGGCGGCCTCGCCCGCGCAATTGCGCCGGTCAATCGGCTATGTTTTTCAGGGGGTCGGCCTGTTCCCCCATATGACCATCGGCGAAAATCTTTCCATCACCCGGCGGATCGCGGGAGAGCGGGACAATACCGGGCGGCTAAGCGCGCTGCTGGATCTGGTCGAACTGGATCAGGGTTACGAGCCCCGCTACCCGCACGAACTGTCAGGCGGGGAGCGCCAGCGTATCGGCGTGGCGCGCGCTTTGGCAGCGCAGCCGGAACTGATGCTGATGGATGAACCGTTCGGCGCGCTTGATCCGGTCACGCGCGATGCACTGGGCACTTCGGTTCGCCGCCTGCACGCCCGGCTGGGGCTGACCACGATTATGGTGACGCACGACATGGCCGAAGCCTTGCTGCTGGCTGACCGCGTGCTGGTGATGGATCAGGGAAGTTTGATTGCCGACGAAACTCCGCAGGCATTGTTATCCGGCGCTGGCGGCGAAATTGCTCAAGGAATGGTCGCTGTGCCGCGAAATCAGGCCGCACAATTGGCAGGCCTGACACGATGATCGAAGTCTGGACCGCGCTTCTGGGCCTTGGCGACCGGCTCGCGGCGCATGTGATCCTGAGCGCGGCGGCGCTGGCGCTGGGTACGGCGGTCGCTTTGCCGTTGGCGATCTGGGCAGGCCGTTCGCCCATGGTGGCGCGGCTCTCGCTCGGCTTTGCCAGTCTCGTCCAAACGGTTCCTGCACTTGCCCTGCTGGCATTGTTTTTCCCGATCCTGCTCAGTCTGCGCGCTGTCTTTGGCGAAGGGTTGCCCACATTGGGCTTTTTACCCGCGTTGCTGGCACTGTCGCTTTATGCCTTGCTGCCGATCCTGCGAAACGCGGTAACCGCGCGCGCCAATCTCGACCCCGGCGTGCTGGAGGCGGCCGACGGGGTGGGCATGACGCAGTGGCAGAAATTGCGACTGGTCGAGGCGCCGCTATCCGCGCCCTTCGTGATGGCGGGTATCCGGACGGCTGCCGTCTGGACAATCGGTGCGGCCACCCTGTCCACCACGATCGGCCAACCCAGTCTGGGCGATCCGATTTTCGCCGGTTTGCAAACGCAGAACTGGGCGCTGGTTCTGGCTGGCTGCATCGCCGCTGCGGGGCTGGCGATTGCCACCGACGGGCTGCTTGGTCTGGTCGAAAAAGGGTTGCGCGACCGGCAGCGGTGGATGGTCTGGGCCGGCAGCGCACTGGCTGCCACAGGCCTGATAATTGCATTCGCATCCCAGACGGCAGACGATGACGACACGGTAACAATCGGCGCAAAAAATTTCTCCGAGCAGTATATTCTGGCGCGGCTCGTCGGGCAGCGGCTCGAGACCGCAGGTTTTAACGTGCGCTACCGCGACGGGCTAGGTTCGGCAGTCGTGCACGAGGCGGTGACCACCGGAGCGATCGATATCTCGATCGACTATTCGGGTACGCTGTGGACCAATCAGTTGAACCGGTCCGACAATCTGCCCGCCGCGCAGATGCTGTCTGAAATCAAACGCTGGGAAGCGGAAACCAGCGGCGCGCTGATGCTGGGCGCACTGGGCTTTGAAAATGCTTATGCGTTTGCCATGAAGCAAAGCCGCGCGGACGAGCTGGGCATTCGCACATTGGATGATCTGGCCCGCGCTGCGCCCACGCTGGTGATGGGCGGCGATGTCGAGTTTTTCGAACGTCCCGAATGGAAATCGGTGCGAGATGCCTACGGCCTGAAATTTGCCCGCCAGCGCAATTTCACCAGCACATTCATGTATGACGCGCTGACCGGCGGCGAGGCGGATGTGATCTCAGCCTATACTTCCGATGGACGGATCGCCGCTGACCGGCTGTTGGTCCTGGAAGACCCGCGGGACGCTTTGCCGGCCTACGATGCGCTGTTGATATTGGCACCGCAGCACAGCGAAAACGATCAGTTGAAGGCAGCATTGCAGCCGCTGATCGGCGCGATCGATGTGGCGGCCATGCGCGAAGCGAATTTTGCAGTCGATCGGACCAAAGACAAGCAAACGCCGGCCCGTGCCGCAGCGCAGCTCGCGGCGAAACTGGGACTTGATTGACTTCAGGCGATATTGTGGGCGGCGGCAAAACCCACACCGTCAGGCCAATGCGGCGCCGACAGACCCATTACCTTGAACAGCCTGCCCATTTGCTTGTCACCGATCAGACGGTCCTTCGCTGCTTGCAGTTCGGCCGCATATTGCGGGGCGGCATGGGCAAGATTTTCGGCCCGCGCTTCTATTCCCAATGCGCGCAGCCAGTCGCCCTGCGTTACCGTTCCCAGCCATTTGCATTCACGCGACTGCGCAATCTGCGCCAGCGTGGCGAAATCGACGTGCGCGGTTAAATCCGCCGTTCCAGGATTTTCAAACGGGTTGACCTTCTTGTGGTCGGCAACGGCTTGCAAGGTCGATCCTGTGCGCTTTTTCGTATAGCCGTAATCGATCAGCAATGCCGCGCCGCCTTGCGCGTTCAGCCGTCCGGCTATCTCATACAGCACCGCTGCGGCACCGGGACAGCTTTCGATGATGGTTTCCGGCGGCGCATCGCGCATATCTTCGGGCACCGCTGCATCCATCGGTTGGGTGCCGGCAACCGGAATGAACGAAGCATATTCGGGGTCCACCCCGATCATCCTTTCGCGCCAGCCATCTCTGGTTTTTACCAATTGGCGGATCGGCAGGGCGTCGAGAAATTCATTACCGACAATCAGCACGGTTCCGTCGAGCGGCACGGTCGATAAATCGTGGTGGAACTGCGCGCCGGGCACCATCGCCAATTGCCGGTCGCGCAAGGTTGTGGACCCTTCGACAAAATGGATGCGCGGTTCCAAACCGTAACGTTTTGCGGTTCGCATGGCGTCTTTTGCCAGCGTTCCGCGCCCCGGGCCCAGTTCGACATAATGGACCAGATCATCCTTGCCCGAACGGATCCAGATATCGGCCAGCCACAAACCGATCAGTTCGCCGAACATCTGGCTGATTTCCGGCGCGGTGACGAAATCGCCCGCGCGCCCCAGCGGATCCTTGCTGGCGTAATAGCGGGCATTACTTTCGCCCATGAAATGCTGGACGGAAATCGGACCGCTATTGGCAATCAACCTGCGGAAGGTTGCCGTCAGGTCGCCGCCCGAACTCGCGTTCATGCCTCGGCAGGCTCCTTGGGCAGTTTGATGTCGCCGGCGCCCAGTGGTGGCCGGGTCAGCGACCATATGATCAGCGCCGCTCCCAGCAGGATCAGGGGTATCGTCAGCCATTGGCCCATCGAAAGGCCGGATTGCAGCGCAAACTCGGTCAAATGCTCGTCCGGCTGGCGGAAATATTCCACGATGAAGCGGCCAAGCCCCATACCCGTTGTGAACACACCGACAAGCAGAGCCGGCCGCCAGCGGGCGCGCGTACGCCAGAACATAAACAGCAGGATGACCAGCAGAATCGCGCCTTCCAGAACCGCTTCGTACAGCTGGCTGGGATGGCGGGGAATGTCGCCCGCGCCGGGGAAAATCATGGCCCACGCCAGACCCGGTTCGGCTTCACGCCCCCATAATTCCCCGTTGATGAAGTTTGCCAGCCGGCCCAGCATCATGCCCATGGGAACCGGCACGGCGATATAATCGGCAACGCGCAGCAGCTTGAGATTACCGCGCCAGCAGACAAAAGCGATGGCGAGAACCACACCCAGCAATCCGCCATGAAAGCTCATCCCGCCGTCCCACAGCCGCAGCAGATTGTAACTGACAAATTCGCCTTCGGTAAATGTGCTGAACAGTTCGGGCTTGTAGAACAGGGCATAGCCCAGCCGTCCGCCGAAAATCACACCCAGAGTGCAGTAGAAAAACAAATCGTCCACATGCCGCTGCGCCATGGGCGCGCCGGGCGCCTTGATCATTTTCCCGACATGCCAGTAAGCGAACAGAATTCCGCCAAGATAAGCGAGCGAATAGTAGCGCAACTGGAAGAATCCGAGATCGATTCCCGGCGTGAGGCCCAATTCGGACCATTGCAACGGCGCGGAAGCCGCAGCCAATAGTGACAGCAAGGCGCTTACCCCTTAAGACATAGCCCGCCGCGCGGGACTTTCGCGCGGCTTTTGGCATAGGCTGAGAGGCGGCGAAAGACCGCTATTCAGCAAATAGCCAGTTAATTGGTTGAAATGATCCTCTTGGAGAGAATGCACTATGGCGACCGAGCTCGACACCGCTCTTACGAATATCATGGCAGCGTTGACTGCGCCGGGGGCTATGTTCGAAACCGAACCGGTGCAGCGGTTTGGCCGTGATTTGCCTGCGTTCAAGAACGCCCCGCCAAGCATGGCACATTATTTTGCCCATTATTGCGCCGAACATGGCGACAAGACATTTATCGTCGATGGCGACATCCGCCTGACCTTTGCCGAAACCTATGCCGCGGCGCGCAAGGTCGCTGGCGGTCTGGTTGCCGGCTACGGTGTAAAGCGCGGTGACCGCATCGGTATTGCGGCGCGCAATTCAGCCAACTGGATAATCACGCATATGGCCATCATGATGGCGGGCGGCTGTTCGACGCTGCTCAACGGCTGGTGGACCGGTGAAGAACTGACCGGCGGTATCAAACTGGCCGGATGCAGCATCGTCCTGGCCGATGCCGACCGCGCCGCGCGTCTCGATGGCTGCGATCATGGCGCCGAAATAGTAGTATTCTCGCACGACGGACCGCCTGAAACGGGTCTGGCGGTTCTGCTGTCGAAAGGCGGCGATCAAACCACCGCCTTGCCCGATCTGGGGCCGGACGATCTGGCAACAATTCTCTACACATCGGGTTCGACCGGCCAGTCCAAAGGTGCCTGGTCCGACCACCGCGGGGTGGTGCAAGGGGTGTTCAACTACGTCGCGCAAACCGTCATGAGCCTGCATTATCTGACGGCAAAGGGCGAAGCGCCTACGCGCCAGCCATGCGCGCTCGTGGCGGTGCCGCTATTCCATGTAACCGGCGAAATTCCGCTGCTGCTGCAAAGCTTTGCGATCGGCCGCAAGCTGGTGATTATTCCCAAATGGGACGCTGTCGAAGCCATGCGGATGATGGAGGCGGAAGAGGTCACCTATTTTGTCGGTGTGCCGCTGATGAGCTATGAGATCGCCACTCACCCCGACCGCGCCAAATACGACATGTCCGCCTGCATGAGCTTTGCCGCGGGCGGTGCGCCGCGTCCGGTCGAACACGTGACCCGGATCAAGGAAGCATTTCCGGGCGGTTTCCCGCTCCTGGGATACGGCCTCACCGAAACCAATGCTGCGGGCTGCGGCAATTTTAACGAAAACTATCTCGCCAAACCCGAAAGCACTGGCAAACCCAGCCAGCCGCTGGTGGACATGGCGATTCTGAGTGATGACGGCAAACCGGTGCCGCAGGGCAAGGTCGGCGAAGTCGCTATCAGGACCATCGCCAATTTCGGCGGATATTGGGAAAACCCCGAAGCCACCGCAGAAGCTATCCTGCCTGACGGCTATTTCCTGACCGGCGATCTGGGTTATCTGGACGAAGACGGATATCTGTTCATCGTTGATCGCAAGAAGGACATCATCATTCGCGGCGGAGAGAATATCACCTGCATCGAAGTCGAACAGGGGATCTACGGCCATCAAGATATCGTCGAATGCTCCGTATTCGGTTTGCCCGACGAACGGCTGGGCGAAGTGCCCGGCGCTGTCTGGTATGCCAAACCCGGCAGCGGACTGACCGAAGATGCCCTGCGCGCCTATCTCGCGGAGCATCTGGCGAAGTTCAAAATTCCCGAAATAATGTGGGAAGCGAAAGAGCCGCTGCCCCGACTTGGCACGCAGAAGATCGACAAGCGCACAGTCCGTGACCAGTTTACGGCGGGTTCGGCAAACGCGTGAGCGGGATCAAGATCGCCCGGCAACGCGCGATCATCGACCGCCGCGAACTGGCGGGCCGGATCGAAGCGATAATCGCCGCGGCGGGGAGCGATGCACGCCCGCAGATAGTCGCTTTGCTGAAAGGCGCGCTGGAGGCTGGCCGCGCTGAAATTGCGGCGCGGCTGCAGGATAAACCGTCAGCCGGGCATGAATGCACCAGCGGGCAATCATTCCTCGTCGATCAGCTCGTTCGCCTGGTCCATGATCATGTCATTGCCAATGTCTATCCGGCTGACAATCGCACGACCGGCGAACGCCTGTCCGTCATGGCAGTCGGGGGATACGGGCGCGCAGAAATGGCCCCGCATTCCGATGTGGATATAGCATTTCTGACGCCGGACCGGCGCACCCCCTGGTGCGAACAGGTGATCGAAGCGATCCTCTATTTCATGTGGGACATGGGCCTCAAGGTCGGGCATTCCAGCCGCAGCCTGAATGAAATGGTCAAGATGTCCCGCGAAGATCTGACGATCCGGACAGCCATGCTGGAAGGCCGCTACGTCTGGGGCGACCGCGACCTGTACGATGAGGCTGCTGCGCGTTTCAACACGGAGGTTGTGCACGGGACAGAACGGCAATTCGTGACCGAAAAGCTGGCCGAAAGGAACCTGCGCCACAAGAAAGTGGGCGACAGCCGCTATGTCGTGGAACCCAATGTAAAAGAGGGCAAGGGCGGCCTTCGCGATCTGCAGACGCTCTATTGGATCGGCAAATATATCCACAAGGTCCGCAGCGCATCCGAACTGGTCGGGGCCAATCTGTTTACAAAGGCAGAATACCGGGCATTCCGCCGCGCGGAGACTTTTCTGCTCGCGGTCCGGTGCCATCTCCACATCGTAACCGGGCGCGCAGAAGACCGTCTGACCTTTGATTTGCAGCGCGAGATTGCGGCACGGATGCGGTTTGCCGACCGGACCGGAAAAAGCGCTGTCGAACGGTTCATGCAGATGTATTTCCTGCAAGCGCAGCGGGTGGGCAGTCTGACCGGTGTTTTCCTTGAACACATCAACGAACAATTTGCGAAAAAACAGTCGCACCGGGGGCTGTTGGCAACTTTCAGGGCGAAGCCGCGCATATTGAAAGGCTACCGGGTGTTCGGCGGCAAGATCGAAGCGCCGGGCGACGACTGGTTTGAAAAGGATCCCGTTCGGCTGATCGAACTGTTTGCCCTGGCCGAAAGCGAACAGCTGGAAATCCACCCGCAAACCATGCGGCAGGCCAGCCGCGACACGAAGCTGATTACGAAAAGTGTGCGGAAGGACAAACGCGCCAACGCGCTGTTCCTCGATGTGCTCACCGGCCGCAACGACCCGGAGACGGCGCTGCGCTGGATGAACGAAGCGGGCGTGTTCGGACGCTTCGTGCCGGACTTCGGCCGCGTGAATGCACAAATGCAATTCGACATGTATCATCACTATACGGTTGACGAACATACTATCCGCGCGATTGGGCTACTGTCGCGGATCGAGCGCGGCGAATTGGCAGCCGATCACCCTCTGGCAACCGGAATCCTGCCCAAGCTCGTGTCGCGGCGCGTGGCGTATGTGGCTGTGTTGCTGCATGATATTGCCAAGGGGCGCGGCGGCGACCATTCGGTCCTCGGCGAAGAAATCGCCGAACGCCTTTGCCCGCGTCTGGGGCTGAAGCCAGCGGAAACGGATCTGGTCGCCTGGCTGGTAAGGCGCCATCTGATGATGAGCGCGACGGCGTTCAAACGTGATCTTTCGGACCCCAAGACAATCACCGACTTCGTTGCGGAAGTGCAAACGATGGAACGATTGCGTCAGCTGTCGATCCTCACCATCGTCGATATTCGCGCGGTCGGCCCCGGCGTCTGGAACAGCTGGAAGCGGCAGCTTCTCGCCGAACTGTATGATCTGGCGAAGGAACAATTGCGTCTGGGGCACAAATCGCGCGGACGGGCCGAGCGGGTTCTGGCGTGCAAGGAAGATGTCCGCGCCATCCTTGGCCCGCGCGGGGACCTTGTTGACAGGCTGGGCGAACGGTTTCACGATTCTTACTGGATTGCCGAACCTGCCGACATCATTGCGCTTAATCTGGTCCAGCATGACGCGGCGCAGGGGCTCGCGCGGCGATTATCGATCCATTGCGAGGTTTACGCATCGCGCGGCGCCACGCTGGTCAGCATCATAGCGTCCGATCATCCCGGCCTGTTTTACCGGATTGCCGGCGGAATCCACCTGGCTGGCGGAAACATCATCGATGCCCGTGTCCACACCACGCGCGACGGTATCGCGGTCGATAATTTTCTGGTTCAGGACCCCTTTGGCCGCCCGTTCGAAGAACAGGCACAGCTGGAAAGACTGAAGACTTCGATCGAAGATGCGCTGGCGAACCGGATCGAGATGGTTCCGCAACTGGCGCGGCGGCCCCTGCCGCGGACCCGCGCTGACAGTTTCGAAGTCCGCCCGCGCGCGGTGTTCGACAATTCGGCTTCCAACCGCTTTACCGTGTTCGAAGTGACGGCGCGCGACAGGCCGGCGCTGCTCAGCCGGCTGGCGCGCGCCTTGTTCGATCAACAGCTTTTGATCCAGTCGGCCCATATAACCAACTATGGCGAGCGCGCGACCGACGTATTCTACGTCACGGATCTGCTGGGTCACAAGATCGAGGCGATGGACCGGCTCGGCAGAATCAAGGCTGCATTGGTCGCGGCGGGAAGCGACGAGTTGGCTGCCGAGGAAGCTGCTGCCTGAATTTACCGATTACAACGGATTGCCATCGCGGTCGCGGTAGATTTCGCGGCGTCCGACATGGTTTGCCGGGCCAACCAGACCTTCGCCTTCCATCCGCTCGATCCATTTCGCAGCAGTGTTGTAACCTACGCTCATCTGCCGCTGCAGCCAGCTTCCCGATGCCTTCTGGTTTTCGATCACCACCTGGCAGGCCTGACGATATTTGCGCTCGTCCGGATTGTCGGAAGCGGTCAGATCGTCTTCGAAATTGAGGCCGCCGCCATCTTCGGGTTCCTCGGTCACCGCGTCGACATAGTCTGGCTTGCCCTGCGCGCGCCAGTGGTCGGCAACCGCTTCGACTTCTTCGTCCGATACGAACGGGCCGTGTACGCGGACCATCGCGCCCGTGTTGGGCTTGTATAGCATATCGCCCTTGCCCAGCAGCTGTTCGCTGCCCTGCTCGCCCAGAATTGTGCGGCTGTCGATCCGGCTGGTGACTTTAAAGCTGATGCGGGTTGGCAGGTTGGCCTTGATCACGCCGGTGATCACATCGACCGACGGACGCTGCGTCGCCATGATGAGATGGATTCCTGCTGCGCGCGATTTCTGGCTCAGTCGCTGGATCAGAACCTCGATCTCCTTGCCCACGGTGACCATCAAATCGGCCAGCTCGTCAACAATCAGGACAATCTGGGGCAGCACTTCATAATCGAGCTGTTCTTCCTCGAACAGTTCCTCGCCCGAATCCGGATCGAACCCGATCTGCACCCGGCGGCCAAGCGGTTTACCCTTGGCCGCTGCGGCCTTAAGCTTTTCGTTAAAGCCGCTGATGTTGCGCGAGTTGATGCTCGACATCATGCGGTAGCGGCGCTCCATTTCCTCGACCGCCCATTTCAGTGCGCGCACCGACTTGTGCGGCTCTGTCACCACTGGCGAGAGCAAATGCGGGATGTCGTCATAGCTCTTGAGCTCGAGCACCTTGGGATCGATCAGGATCAGGCGGCATTCGGCGGGTGTGAAGCGGTAAAGCAGCGACAGGAGAATACAGTTGAGGCCCACCGATTTTCCCGATCCGGTGGTACCCGCAACCAGCAAATGAGGCATGGCCGCAAGGTCGGCGACGACAGGATCACCCGCGATATCCTTGCCCAGAATGATCGGCAATGCGCCCTTGGCTTCGGCGAAATCTTCACACGCTGCGAGTTCTTTGAGCACCACCATCTGGCGGTCGGCATTTGGCAATTCTATGCCCATCACGGTCTTGCCTGGAATGGGCGAAACGCGCGCGCTGATGGCCGACATGTTGCGCGCGATATCTTCAGCCAGCCCGACCACGCGGCTGGCCTTGATACCCGGCGCAGGCTCCAGTTCGTACATCGTAACCACCGGTCCGGTTCGAACTGCGGTAATCTCGCCCTTCACATTGAAATCGTCGAGCACATTTTCGAGCAGCCGGGCGTTGCGTTCCAGCCCCATCTTGTCCAGCTTTGGCGCAGCGTGGACGGGCGGGTCTTCAAGCAGGTCGAGGCTGGGCAGTTCGTATTCGGCGAACATGTCCTTTTGCTGTTTTTTCGGCTGCGGTTTCGCGCGTTTTGGTGCGGTTGAAGGATCGGCGATTTCAGGGCTCCGCCGCGGTGTTTCGTCGATGATCGGGGTGCTTTTGCTCTCGCGCGGTTTCTTCTCGCCTGCACTGCGGCGCGATGGCCTCGCACCGGCACCATCGTCGAATTCGTCATCGCCGCGCGAACGCTTGAGAAAATCGGGTAGCGTGAGCAGAGCGGCCCAATCGATGGTGAAGACACGCCCGACCAGCACCGCACCGCCCGCCAGTGATCCCAGCCCCAGTAGCAGGATCGTCCAGAATTGCGCAGCTTCGGGCAAACGGGCGGCAATCGCCCTGATTGCGCCAGCGCCCAGCAACCCGGAAATGCCCCCCATCGAGGCAGGCATCGTGCCGCGCTCCGGATCGATAATCAGCGCCAAGGCGGTGCCAAGCAGGACCATGGCGAGCAGCAGCATCCCCAGCGGGCGCCACCAATGCGTGTCTTCAGGCTTGTCGTCCTGTTCGATCGCACGCCATAAATTGCGCGCCGAGATATAAAGCAGCGGCAGCAGCAATGTCGCTGTCCAGCCAAACAGCAACAGCGCGCGTTCGGCTGCCCACGCGCCGGGCAGGCCCATCCAGTTGCCGATATTTCCGGTCGCAGCGGCGGTTGAAATGCTCGGATCGGTTTGCGTGTAGCTTGCCAGCGCCAGACCGAGGAACACCATGGCCGCAAATAGCGTTGCCGCGCCCGTCATCTGGGCAGCGCGGCGGGCGCTGCGGCGAAACGCAGCGCGCCAGTCTGTCTGCGCCTTTGCCGCGCGTGATGCCATAATCCTCAAGCTCCCTGACACTACCATGCGCCGGGAGGCGAGTCCCCGTCAAGAATCCTTCGGTTTTGCGAGCGTCTGCGATTGCCGGGGTTCTAGCAGCTCGACAGTCCGTCAATCGCTGCCCATCGCTCGCAACCCAGCCGCGCAGCGCGGTTTGCGTCCATTCCGCCCAGCGCGATTGCCGGCATCTCTGCCAGCTGCGCCAGTTTGCGAAAGCCATCCTCTCCCAGCAGCTGCGCATTTTCATGAGACTTCGTTTCGTAAACGGGCGAGATTACCACCGCATCGGCGCGGACCAAATTGGCCGCGTCCAACTCGCGGCGATCATGAACAGTCGCCAGCCTCACCAATCCGCCGCCCAGACCGATCGAAGTCGGCGATCCGTACACTCCATCGGCAGACCAATTCTGAGCGGTTGCCGGCCCATCCGAAAGCAACAGCAGATGATCATGCGAGCGGGCAATCGTCGCAAGCGCCGCGTAGCGGCTGCGGCGCTGGCGCGGACCAAGATGATAATGGCGATAGATAAACCCCGAACGCGGTGGCAGCAAAGCCAGCACACGTTCCAGCACTGCATCGTTGCGTGCATCGCTGAGCAGCCAGATGCGCGGTAAGTCGGGCTGGTTTTGATCCATTTGCACGCTATAGCGCGGCATCATGGAAAACGCAGCCACACCGCTTGAGGAAATCAACCGCCAGATTGCCGCGGCCGCCAAAATCGCACAGCGGGAGAGTGACGATATTACGCTAATCGCAGTCAGCAAAACGCACCCGGAGGAAAGCATCCTCCCGTTGCTGGAGCAGGGCCACCGCGTATTTGGCGAAAACCGTGTTCAGGAGGCGCAGGCCAAATGGCCGCGGATGCGTGAGAAATATCCTGACGCGGAGGTGCATCTGATCGGCCGGCTCCAGTCGAACAAGGCCGATGATGCGGTGACTGTATTCGACTGCATCCATTCGCTTGACCGCCCCGGTCTGGTCACGGCGTTGGGCAAAGCCATGAACAAGGCCGGACGCCGCATACCGTGTTTTATCCAGGTGGATGTGGGCGAGGAAGATCAAAAGGGCGGCTGCGCGATCAGTGCTTTGCCGGACCTGCTCAGCCGCGCAAATGACGCCGGTATCCCGGTAATCGGCCTGATGTGCATTCCGCCGCTGGCAATCGAGCCTGCCCCGTTCTTCGCACTGCTGGACAAGCTGGCTACCGACCACGACCTGCCCGGCCGCAGTATGGGAATGAGCAGTGACTTCAGGGCCGCGATCATGATGGGCGCCACGCATATCCGCGTAGGAACCGCGCTGTTCGGGGCACGCGGTCGGCACTAGCGCGATTTACGCAACAAACTTGCGTTGCCGCGCAATCGTTTCGTCTATAAAAGCAGCGGCCTAGGGAGATTTTTCCATGATCGTCGGTACACCTCGCGAAATCAAGAACCACGAATACCGTGTCGGTTTGACGCCGGAAAGCGTCCGCGAACTGGTATCGCAAGGCAACGAAGCCTGGGTGGAAACCGGCGCCGGTCTCGGGATCGGCTGCACCGATGCGGAGTATGAAAGCGCGGGCGGTACCATCAAACCCGACGCCAGGACAATTTTCGATGGCTGCGAAATGGTGGTCAAGGTCAAGGAACCGCAAGCGGGTGAGCGCGCCATGCTGCGCGAGGGGCAGATCCTCTATACCTATCTGCATCTTGCACCCGACCCGGAACAGACCCGCGAACTGGTTGAAAGCGGTGTCACCGCAATTGCTTACGAGACGGTGACCGGCCCCGGTGGCAGTTTGCCGCTGCTCAAACCGATGAGCCAGGTGGCCGGGCGCATGAGCATACAGGCTGGCGCGACAGCGCTGCAAAAGGAGCACAATGGCCGCGGCGTGCTGATCGGCGGCGTGCCGGGCGTAATGCCCGCCAACGTCGTGGTGATCGGCGGCGGCGTGGTCGGGTTCAACGCAGCCCAGATGGCGGTTGGTCTTGGCGGCCGCGTGACCATCCTCGACCGCAACCCCGAAGTGCTGGAAGCGGTCGGCACGCATTTCGAAAATCGCGCGGCAACCCGATTTTCAAACAAGGCCAATCTTGAAGAAGCAGTGCGCGAGGCGGATTTGGTCATCGGCGCCGTGCTGATCCCCGGTGCCGCCGCGCCCAAGCTGATTACCCGCGAAATGCTCGGCATGATGCGGCCCGGTTCGGTGCTTGTCGATGTAGCGATCGACCAGGGCGGCTGTTTTGAAACCAGCAAGGCGACAACCCATGCCGATCCGACCTATGTCGTTGATGACATTGTGCATTACTGCGTCGCCAATATGCCTGGCGCAGTCGCGCGCACCAGCACTTATGCGCTGAACAACGTCACACTGCCCCACGCCTTGCGGATTGCGCGACTGGGCTGGAAGGACGCCTTGCGCGCCAACCCGCATCTTGCGGAAGGTCTGAATGTCCATGCAGGCAAGGTAACCTACGCCGCTGTTGCCCAGGAACTTGATTACGAGCATTTGCCGGTTTCGGACGCGCTTGACCGTTAACCTTAATTAAACTGCCATTTTTCAGGTCTAATAAAGCGCCAATTGTAAGCAGTATGTAAATAACTGTTCCATATTAAACTGCTCATGGGACAGGTTTTTCTGCGTTTCTGGATTATGGTTGCCGCGCTCGCGGCAGGCGTCCCTGCGTTGGCAAACGGTGATCCGGCGGAAATCAAGGCCCAATGTCATGCGCATGGCGCGGC
Organism: Altererythrobacter aquiaggeris; assembly: GCF_037154015.1. Classification (NCBI taxonomy): domain Bacteria; kingdom Pseudomonadati; phylum Pseudomonadota; class Alphaproteobacteria; order Sphingomonadales; family Erythrobacteraceae; genus Aestuarierythrobacter; species Aestuarierythrobacter aquiaggeris. The sequence goes on along the minus strand of NZ_JBANRL010000001.1, from coordinate 302,463 downwards.
AGATATCCCGATCGAAACCATGGCTGCAAACCGGGCATTGTGGGATTGTGATACGACGGATTTCAAAGGTAACGCGCAGGCAGGATGGCTGTTGTTCGATGCCAGCGGTTGGACCGGCCAGGCAGCGCCCGAAACATTCTTCTCGCGGATCACCCGGTTTGCCGACATCACCATCGCGGCAATCGATAAAGACGGGTCGATCAGGGCCTCCACCCTGAACGCCAGCGAAGTCGAAGCCATCCCTGCGGGCCCGATGTTTGCAGCCGATGTGCCGCAGATCAACGCCGACACCAGCGCGGTGATCGTCAAAATAACCAAGCCCCACAGCGTGACTGTGTTTGCCGACGCCAGATTGACGCCGGACATCGGGAATGCCGCTTGGGGAATGCAGGAAATCGCCTTGATGGCGTTTATCGGCGGATTGCTGATTGCCCCGTTATTGTTCGATGTAAACTTCTACATTGTTCTGCGCGAACGGTTTGTCCTGCTTCACGCGGTCATGATCATCTCGATGATCGGCTATCTGTTGATTGCGGGAGGTTTAATCAACGTTTTCCTCATTTTACCCGTAACTTTGCTTGCGATCAGCGGCCCGCTGCTGTGGGCAATCGGCGTCGCCGTCTCGGCGTTCTTCTCGCTCGAATTTCTGGAAAACAGCGCGCTCACCCCGGCGATGCGCAAGTTGATCCGCGCTTCGGGCTGGTGGACATTGATCGTCATCGGGTTTTGCGCGCTGCAACTGGATGCGACCCAAAGTTTTGACAACGCGCTGTACTTCTTGGCCTTTATCCCCGTCATAGCCATTTACATCGCGGGCATAGTGCAGGCGCTCTTGCGCGGTAGCCGGTCGGCGCGGTTCCTTGCCGCAGCATGGGTGCCGATTGTCCTGGCTGCGATTGACCGGCTGTTACGCGGTATCGGCGCCTATTCTGGGCCATCGACGCTTGATCAGCTGCTGTTTCTCGGCCTCGGCTTCGAAGTTCTGATAATCACACTGGGCGTGGCTGAGCGTTTCCTGTCGCTCCGGCGCGAGCGCGATAGCGCGCTGACCGAAGCGCAGGTGTTGGGAGAACTGTCGCAGCGTGATCCGCTGACCGGATTGATGAACCGCAGAGCGATTGAACCGCGTTTCAAACGGCTGCGCGAAAGCGGGTTCGACACGATGGCAGTACTCGATCTGGACCGTTTCAAACGGATTAACGATGTGCATGGCCATAAGCTGGGCGACGAGGTGCTCCGCGCCACTGCCAGTGCGCTCAGCGGTGATCACGAAACTCTGGCTATCCGTCTGGGCGGCGAAGAATTTATCCTGCTGTTACGCGGAACCGACACGCGCCAACGTGCCGAACGGCTGCGACTGGCCATCACTTCGCGCGTCGCGGCAATGGTGCCGGGCCTCGATTCGCCCATCACCGCCAGTATGGGCATTGTGGAAATGCCCTGCGGAGAATTCCGCGACATGGGGTTTGGGCCGACATTCGAGATTGCCGACAGGCTACTTTATCAGGCAAAGAAATCCGGCCGCAATCGCACTGCCTATGAAAAGCTGACCGATTTTGGTGCGCGTACCGATCGGCGCAAGGACGACCGGCGGGTTGCCTAGACCGTGCCGCCCGCGCGCCATTGCTTGTAACGCCTGGTGCGCCGGGCTGTCCTGAATTGATCGGAAAGCAACGCCCAAACCGGCGAGACGTCCGGTTTCACAGCCTTGCCAACAGAAATCCGTTCCAGCTGGGCCTTTGTCACGGACATGGTCGCCAGCCCCTTCAGCGCGCCCGATTTCCAGGTAATGTCGGGCCAGAGGACTTCGGTTTGCTCGCCTGCCAGCCAGTTTTCGGGCAAGTCGGGATCGAACGCGAGCGCGCGTGCTATCCCGAGCATCGCGACGCCAAATCCCTGCGGGTCTTTCTCCAGCGCATCCTCGGCAACGTCCAGCCGGACGATACCGCCGGTAACCATGATCGGCATTTTGGCGACATGGGCGATGTCGCGCGCGAATTTCACGAAATAGGCCTCGCGTTTATCAGTACTGGTTTGCTCCGGGCTGTCTTCCGCAGTATTGCCTTGCATTGCGGGACTTTCGTAAGAGCCGCCCGATAATTCGACACAGTCGAGCGCCTTGTCGTTCAGCCATTCGACAACCTGCCGTGCTTCCTCGAACGAGAAGCCGCCCTTTTGAAAGTCGGCAGAATTGAGTTTTACGCCGACGCCGAAGCCGGGCTTTACGCGTGCACGCACAGCATCGACGATCGCCAGCAGGAAGCGTGCGCGGTTCTCCAGACTACCGCCCCACCTATCGGTTCGCTTATTGGCATTGGGCGAAAGAAACTGGCTGACGAGATAGCCATGCGCTGCATGGATCTGGACACCGTCGAAGCCGGCCTTCTCGGCCTGCTCTGCGGTATCGGCAAAGCGCGTGACGATCGCCTCTATCTCCGGCCCGGTCAGCGCGCGCGGCTGGCCCATCATGCCCGAAAACTTGCCCAGATCGACTGGAATATCCGACGGCGAGACGGCCTGTTCGCCCATCGCTTTATACACTTGGCGGCCCGGATGGTTGATCTGCATCCAGAACTGCGCGCCGCCCGATTTTCCCGCGTCAGCCCAGCGCGCAAACCGTTCAACCGGCGTTTCCTTTTGCAGCACCACCCCGCCCGGACCCGTCAGCGCGTCAGGTGCGACCATGACATTGCCGGTCAAAATCATGCCCGCCCCGCCGCGCGCCCAGCGTTCATACAATGTATACAGGCGTTCGCCCGGAAGCTGCCCTGCATCGGCAAGGTTTTCTTCCATCGCCGCCTTGCAAATGCGGTTCGGTACGATTGCACCATTGGGCAGCGTTAGCGGGGTAAACAGCAGCGACCGGGTCATTCGGATTCCTCGATAAATGGTGCGAGCACTTCGGGCCGGACGCGGGCCAGTCGTCCGCTCTCCTTATCCAGCATTGCCCATGTGGTGTTGGCACTGACAATCACTTTGCCCGCTGCATTGCGAAAATCGACCCGCCGCACGGATTTCGCCCCCGTCGCCGCGCCGGGAATCCATGTTTCACCGGTCACGGTTTCGCCCGCCCCGATATTGCCGCGATAGTCGATCTCGTGCCGGATCACCAGCCAGATGAAAGCCGCCTGATCTTGCGGCCGCGCCGCTGCATCCCAATGCTGCGTCGCCATATCCTGCACCCATTGCACCCAGACGGCATTGTTCACATGGCCCATCACATCGATGTGTTCGGGCGCAGCGGTGAAAGTGCGGGTGAAACGCAGCACTATTCGTCCGCGCCCATTTGCCACAGGATGAAGGCATACTCTTCGGCGGTTTCTTTCAGGCTTTCGAAACGCCCCGATTTGCCGCCGTGCCCTGCGCCCATATTGGTTTTGAGCAACAGGATATTGTCGTCTGTTTTCACTTCGCGCAATTTAGCGACCCATTTGGCGGGCTCCCAATAGGTCACGCGCGGATCGTTCAGGCCAGCGGTCACCAGCATCGGCGGATAATCCTGCGCGCGGGTCTGGTCATAGGGGCTGTAGCTGGCAATCAGTTCGTAAGCGGCCTTGTCCTCGATCGGATTGCCCCATTCGGGCCACTCACCCGGCGTCAGCGGCAGGCTGGCATCCAGCATCGTGTTGAGCACATCGACAAACGGCACATGCGCCACCACCGCGCCGAACAGGTCGGGATCGGAATTGATCACCGCGCCCATCAGTTCGCCGCCGGCCGACCCGCCCGAAATGCTGATCTTGCCTGCAGCGGTGTATCCGCGATCGATCAGCCCTTTGGCGACATCGACGAAATCGTTGAAGGCGTTGGTGCGGCGTTCCAGCTTGCCCGCCTTGTACCAGGCGCGGCCCAGATCATCGCCGCCGCGAATATGCGCGATAACATAGGCAAAACCCCGATCCACAAGGCTGAACCGCGTGGTTGAAAAACCCGGTTCGATCGCGATCCCGTAAGCGCCATATCCGTAAAGATGCAGCGGGCCTGAGCCCTCTCTGTCTTTGCGATAGATGATGCTGGCGGGGATCATCGTTCCGTCACGCGCTGCGAACTCCAGCCGCTCGGTGGTGTAAAGCGAGGCATCATAGCCCGACGGGATTTCCTGCACCTTCAGCTGTTCGAGGCGTTTTTCGGCTACGTGATAATCGAACACCGTGTTGGGCGTGACCATCGAATTATACGTCATCCGCAGCACCCGACTGTCATATTCGGGATTGCCCGCCGTGCCCGCGCTGAAACTGGCTTCTGGCCATGCTACGGTTTCAACCCGCGATGGATCATCGTAATACCGCAGCTGGACCTGATCCAGACCGCGCAAACGCCCTTCGGTGACATAAAAATCTTTGAAAATATCGAAGCCGGTCAGATAGAAATCGTCCGATCCTTCGATCAGTGTGGTCCATTCGCCGGGCGCGGATACCGGCGCGGTGGCCAGCCGGAAATTCTCATGCGTGTCATTGGTGTGGACGAAGACGGTTTCATCTCGGATGTCGATGTCGAATTCGACACCGTCCACCCGCTGTTTCACAAGCACCGGCTCGGCCTCGGGATTGGCAGCGGGGACGATCCGGATTTCGCTCGTTTGATGATCCGAAGTGCCGATCACCAGCCAGTCATCCTGCGCCGAGATTGAACTGCCCACACGAAAACCGTCGTCATCCTCGTGATACAGCTCGACATCGTCTTCGATCGGCTGGCCCAGCCAGTGAAGCCGCGCATTATCCGTGCGCCATTGTTTATTCGCGAGCGAGTAAACCAGTGCCTTGTCATCCGCGCACCACACCAGTGCGGACAATGTACCGGGAATTTCGTCCGGCAAATGGTCGCCGGTCGCCAGGTCCTTGATCCGCATGGTGAAGCGTTCAGATCCATTATCGTCCACCGAATAGGCGAGCAGCCTGCCATCCTTGCTGACCGACAGCGCACCGAGGCGGAAATATTCCTTGCCATCGGCCAGTGCAACTTCGTCAAGGATCAGCTGGTCAGCCCCGCCGGAAACAGGTTTGCGCCACCATTTGCGGTATTCCGCGCCGTCTTCGAATTCGGTCCAGTAAAGGTAATCGCCGTCCTTCTGCGGGACCGATTTATCGGCTTCCTTGATACGGGCACGCATTTCGGCAAACAGCGCATCGATCCGGTCCTGCCGGTCGCCCATGCGCGCCTTGAACCAGGCATTTTCAGCCTCGAGATGCGCGAGAATCTCCTTATCCTCCACCTTTGGATAGGCGGGATCGCGCAGCCACGCATAATCATCCGACAGTTCAATCCCGTGATGAGTGGAGGTAAAAGGGCGTTTTGCCGCGACGGGCGGCGACACTGGAGTGGAAATGGTCATCCAGCGCGTCTATTGTGCGCACGAAAGGACCGCAAGCCATGCTTATGCACACACACGAAGCCCGCCTCGACGCCCTCCGCAAGGAGCTTGATCGCCGGGGACTCGACGGCTTCGTCATTCCCATCTCCGATGAACATATGTCCGAATATGTCGGGGCCTATGCCCAGCGGCTCGGCTGGCTGTCGGGTTTTGGGGGTTCGGCGGGCACCGGGCTGGTGATGAAAGACCGCGCTGTGATGTTCGTCGATGGGCGATACACGCTGCAAGTGCGCGAGCAGGTGGACGGCCAGTTCTGGGAATATGAGAATGTCCCGGCGACCAGTATCCCGAAATGGCTGAAGGCCAATGCGCCTGAAGGCACCAGGCTGGGCTATGATGCATGGCTGCATGGCCGCGACTGGGCAAATTCGGTCGAGACGGTTTTGAACGCTAAGGGCGGCGAGCTTGTGGCCACTGACGGAAATCCGCTCGACGCGGTGTGGCAGGACCAGCCGGAGGCATCGTCTGCCGTTGCGGTGCCATATTCGGATGAACTGGCGGGAAAATCCTCCGCCGCAAAGCGCGGCGAGATCGGCGAGTGGCTCAAGGCTGAAAATCTCGATGCGACTGTTGTATCCGCGCTCGACTCGGTCGCATGGCTGCTCAATATTCGCGGTGCCGATGTCGATAATACGCCTGTGGCGCTGTCCTTTGTAATCGCTCATGCCGACGGTACGGCGGACATGTTCATCGCACCTGAAAAGGTAACTCCTGAACTGACCGCGCATCTGGGTAACGCCGTCAGGGTTCGCAGCCGCGATGATTTTGTGCCTGCGCTCAAAGGCCTGAAGGGCAAGCGTGTTGCAGTCGATGCAGAACGCTCGGTCGCGGCAATTTTTGCCGCGCTTGGCGAAGCGGACGCCACTATCGTCACCACCCGCGACCCCACCGTGTTGCCGCGCGCGCAGAAAAATCCGGCCGAACAACAGGGCCACCGCGATGCCCAGGCGCTGGACGGCGTAGCGATCACCAAATTTCTTCACTGGCTGTCTGTCGAAGGTCCCAAGGGCGAGCTCGACGAACTGTCCGCCGCAGCCCGGCTGTTCAAATTCCGCAGCGAATGCGGCGATTTGCGCGGACGTTCGTTCAACACGATCTCTGGCGCTGGCGCCAACGGGGCCAGCCCGCATTACAGCGTGAATGAAGAAACCAACGCTCCGCTTGTTCCCGGCAGCGTATTTCTGTGCGATTCAGGCGGGCAATATCCTGCCGGAACAACCGATATCACCCGCACCGTCTGGATTGCCGGCGAAGGCGATAAAGCTGCCCCACCAGCCGAAGTTCGCGACCGGTTTACCCGCGTATTGCAGGGCCATATCGCGCTTGACCGCCAGATATTTCCCGATGGCACCACCGGCGGTCAGCTGGATGCGCTCGCACGGCAATTCCTGTGGATGGACGGTGTTGATTACGCGCATGGTACGGGCCACGGGGTCGGCGCTTACATGATGGTTCACGAGGGGCCGCAGCGGATCGCGAAACCTGCAGGCGGGCAGGCAGGCACCAATGAACCGCTGCGCGCCGGCATGATCTGCTCGAACGAGCCGGGCTATTACAAGGCTGGCGAATACGGCATCCGGATCGAAAATCTGGTGCTGATCGAACCGCGCGACATAGCCGGTTCGGACGGCGATTATCTCGGCTTCGAAACGCTCACACTTGCCCCGATTGCCCGCAACATGGTCGATGTGTCGATGTTGTCGCAGGCCGAAAAGGCGTGGTGGAATGATTATCATGCCAAAGTCGACGCAGTGCTCGCGCCGCAAATGGACGGCGAAGCACTGGCATTTCTGAAGGATGCGTGCACGCCCTTGTAGCAGAACCCTTGTTCCCGTAATGTTCTAGGAGGTCGCGAGTCGTCAGGGAGAAAAAAGATGATTGGTTATGTCACGCTCGGCACGAAAAACCTCAAAGAACACGCGAAATTTTACGATGCCATTGCCAGGGAGATGGGTGTTGGCCGGATGATGGATGAAGACACATTCATCGCCTGGGGGGAACCGGGCGGTCCCGCCGGGGTCGCGATTACCCGGCCGTTCGACGGACAAGAACCGACAGCCGGGAACGGCACGATGGTCGCGTTCGAGGCTGAAGATGCGGATCAGGTAAAACGGATCTACGATATTGCCATTGCCCAGGGCGGCACTGATGAAGGTGCGCCAGGCGATCGTGGCGGCGGCTTTTATGCGGCCTATTTCCGCGATCTGGACGGAAATAAGCTCAACGCTTTCTGTATGGCGAAAGAGGGTTGAGCCATGGCTGACGCGCCCGATCTCCGCAAACAGTTCATTCATCTGGGACCGGGGGCAACCTCGGTCACGCAGCCGCCATTTGACGGGATGGAGTGGTATGGAGGTTACGAGCAGCGGCACGGTAGCGATGGTGCGGAAGGGCGGCTGGTCAGTATGTACCGTTTCGATGCACCGTGGGATGTCTGGGAAATGCATCCGTCCGGAACCGAAGTCGTCGTTTGCGTTTCGGGATCAATGGATTTGATCCAGCAAGGCAGTGATGGCGAGCATATCCGGACCGCTCTGGCCCCCGGTCAATATGCGATCAATCCGCCGGGCGTCTGGCATACAGCCGACATATCCGGATCGGCTGAGGCGATGTTCATAACCGCTGGCGAAGGCACGCAGCACCGTCCGCGATAGCACGCTTGCTGGCAAATTAACGCCAGCTTCGTTTTGCGACAATTTGCGACAAATTTGCGGTTTTGCGGGATATTGCTGCGACAGTCGGCCTCTAGAACCGGGATCAAGGGCTGCGGCGATACCGAAAAGTTTCTCCCCCTTCTGCACGTATCGCCGCAGCCCGCCTTTTCGTAATTTCAGGAGTTTTCCATGAAGAAGTTTACTCTCGCATTATCCGCTGCCGCACTCGCGCTGACCGCTGGCGGTGCCGCGATTGCTGCCCAGGACGGTGGCAAGAACAACAGAGCTGACGCCAACAATGACGGTGTCGTAACCCTTGCCGAGGCCAGAACCGCTGGTGCGGCAATGTTCGCCCGCATGGACGCCGATGGCAATGGCATTATCAATCCCGCCGATCGTGAAGCAAAAAAGGCCCAACGTTTCGCCGCAATGGATGCCGATAATAACGGTGAAGTCACACAGGCCGAAATGCAGGCCCACCGCGCCCAGCGTCAGGAACGGCAAGCTGAACGCCGGACTGAACGCCAAGCTGAACGCAGTGAAAATCGCGGCCAGCGCGGGGCAGAACGCTTTGCCCGCCTCGATACCGATGGCAGCGGCGGCTTGACGGCGGCTGAAATGGAAGCCGGCCATGAAGCGCGCACGGAACGCCGCGGCGAACGCGGCGAAGGCAAGCGCGGTATGCGCGGCCATCGCGGCGGAAAGGGCGGCGGAAAGGGCGGCGGGGGTCAGGCACGCATGATGATGCGCATGGCCGATGCCGACGGTGACAAGACCATCTCGCGGGCCGAATTCGATAAAGTTGTCACCAGCCATTTCGAAATGGCCGATGCCAATAATGACGGGCAGATTACCGGCGAGGAACGCAAGGCAGCGCGCGAAAAAATGCGCGAATTGCGCCGCACCAATCGCGCCGGATAATTAAGCTCGGGTTGATTGAACCGAGGGCACGCTGGTAGGCGCTGCGAAATCTTATGGCCGAAACATCGCCTACCCGAATTCTGCTCGTCGATGACGAAGCATCCTTAAGGGAACCTCTGGCCGAATATCTTTTCGGCCAGGGGTTTTCTGTCGTTATGGCCGAGAGCGCGGCCGCTGCGCGCAGCATTCTGCGAGACCACAAGCCCGACCTTGTCCTGCTCGACATCATGATGCCGGGTGAAGACGGCCTGTCGCTGTGCCGTCACATTACCGAATCCATCGGCATTCCCGTCATACTCCTCACGGCAAAGGGCGAGGCGACCGACCGGATCGTCGGGCTGGAGATCGGTGCTGATGATTATGTCGTCAAGCCGTTCGAGCCGCGCGAGCTGGTCGCGCGCATCCGTTCTGTGCTGCGCCGCGGCACACGTGGAACCACGCATTCCAACCCCGATGGCGAACTTGGCTATGAATTCGAGGGGTGGAAACTCGACACTCTCAAACAGAGGCTGACCGATGCCGAAGGCGCTCTGGTGCCGATCTCGTCGGCTGAGTACCGGCTGCTGTCGGCATTTCTCCAGCACCCGCGCCAGGTTCTGGACCGTGACCGGCTGCTCGATCTGGTTCAGGGCCGCGAGGCCCATGCGTTCGACCGTGCGGTGGATAACCAGGTGAGCAGATTGCGCGGCAAGATCGAACTTGATCGCAGCGATCCGCAATTGATCCAGACCGTGCGCGGCGGCGGCTACCGGTTTGCTGCGGACGTGCGCCGGATTGAATTGCGCGAACAGTGACGCGCTTGTGGCCTCGTTCGCTGCGCGGGCAAGTCCTCGCCGCAATAGCCGTTGCCCTGCTCATTGCGCAGGGCGTCAATCTGGTTGTCCTGCACCGCGGGCAGCAGGTCCGGCAGGAGATGACCGTTGCCAACAGCGCGGCCTTCAGATTGCTGGCGCCCGAGAGGCCCGGAAGCGACGATCGCCGCGCAGCGCGCAGACGCGGAAACGACGACGGCTTGCGCGGCGATATCGGCGGCGCGCGCGCATTCAGGCCGCGGTGGATGGATGTTTCGCCGCAGCGGGCGGGGGAGCGGCGGCAAACAGGTATCGAGGAACAACTGGCCGAGATTTTGCTGCGGCAAGGCGTTGTTCCGGCACACATCGTCGCCGTGAGACGCAGGTTCGATGACGAGCCCGAGGCGAGGCAAAGGATGCTGCGCCGCGCGGCCCGCGCCGGTCTGCCAAACCGGGCAATGCCAAGACAGTTTTTCATAGTCGGGGTGCAGGCAGACAACGGTAGCAGGTGGCGCGTGGTGCAAGTCGCCGGCATCCGTGAACAGACGTTCCGCGGGATCAGTGCAATCATCATCCAGACGCTGCTGCTTTTCCTGATCCTGTTTGGCGCATTGGCCGTGATCCTGCGGCGCATCACGCGCCCGCTCGCCGCGCTGACCGCCCGCAGCGAGCAATTCGCCCGCACGCGCGACGCCGCAGACCAGCTGGAGCCCAGCGGCCCGGCGGATGTCAGCAGGCTTATTACCGCGCATAACAGTCTGGAAACCAAGATTGCCGGTTTGCTTGATGAAAAAGACGTCATGCTCGGCGCGATCGGGCATGATCTCAAAACCCCGCTCGCCGCGCTGCGTGTGCGGATTGAAACGGTCGCCAACGAGGCGGAGCGGGCCAAAATGGCCGAAACTATCGACGGAATTGCCGATTCACTCGACGACATATTATCGCTGGCGCGCGTTGGCCGGCCGACAGATCCGCTCGAATCGGTCGAACTCGGTTCACTCGCCGCGTCGATCGTCGAAGAGTACGAAGATCTTGGCGAGCCTGTTACGCTCGTCGCGAGCGAGCGCATGGTCGGCAGAATGCGCGCCAATTGGGTCCGGCGTGCGTTGCGCAATCTCATTTCCAATGCGCTGCGCTATGGCGGCACGGCGCGCGTATCGATCATGCGGCAACCGGGGGGTGTCATCATGCTGGTGGCAGACGATGGCCCCGGCATTCCGCCTGCCGATCTTGAACGTATGCAGGAGCCTTTTACGCGGGGCGAACCATCACGAAATCGATTGACCGGCGGGGCCGGGCTCGGCCTTACGCTGGCGCGCGCCATCGCCGAACAGCATGGCGGTCAGCTTACCCTGACCAACCGCGCCGATGCAGCGGGCCGCACTGCAGGACTGGACGCGGCAATCACCATGCCGCTGGACTGAAAATGGCCACTTTGGCGGTGTGTACGCTCCCCTGGCAGAAAACCTTCGCTAACAGATTGTTACCCTGCTAGTCCGCGCCGGAATTTCGGAGAATAACCCCATGCGTTCTGCCTTTGTCGCCGCTTTGTCAGCCAGCCTGCTTGCCGGCTGTGCCACCGTTCCTGTCGCAAAATCCGCCACCGCTGTACCGCTGCAGGACGGACAGTCGGCTGCAATTGCGGCCGCGGCCCCGCAGCCATTGCCGGCATCGACGAACACCGATTTGCCGCGCATCGCCCGCCCGTCGCATTATGCGATCAAGATTGTGCCCGATGCGGCCAATCTGGTGTTTTCGGGCTCGTCTTCGGTTAATATCGACCTGTTCGAACCCTCCGACAGTGTGACGCTGCACGCCGTATCGCTGGACATCAAGTCAGCCAGCCTGATCGATCTGGCGACGGGCAGCGGCGATGCGCTGACGGTTTCTTACGATCCGCAGCGCCAAACCGCCACGCTGACCGCCGCACGCACCTTGCAACCGGGTAAGTACCGGATCGACACCGCCTATCTGGGCCAGATAAACACGCAGGCGAACGGTCTGTTCGCGCTGGATTACCCCAGCAAGATCGATGGCAGCGAGAGCCGCGGGCTGTTTACCCAGTTCGAAGCGCCCGACGCGCGCCGGTTCGCGCCGATGTTCGATGAACCCAGTTACAAGGCGACTTTCGATCTGACAGCGGTCGTGCCCGCAAACCAGATGGCGGTCAGCAATATGCCCGTGGCAAGTGAAACCGATCTGGGTGACGGGACCAAGCAGGTTACATTTGCGACCAGTCCGAAAATGTCGTCCTATCTGCTATTCTTCGGATTGGGCGATTTCGAACGCGCGGCCAAGATGGCTTCGGGCGGCACCGAAGTGGGCATCGTTGCACCTGTCGGTAGCGGTGCGCAGAAAGATTACGCACTGGCGGAATTGGCCCCGCTGATGGGCTATATGAACGATTATTTCGGGGTCGATTACCCGCTGCCCAAACTTGATAATATCGCCGGGCCGGGCAGCTCGCAATTTTTTGGCGCGATGGAAAACTGGGGCGCGATTTTCACGTTCGAGCGCATTCTGCTGGTCGATCCGGCAATTACCAGCGCGCGAGCGAAACAAGGCCTTTCGGCCACCCAGGCGCATGAAGTCGCCCACCAGTGGTTCGGCAATATCGTGACCATGGCCTGGTGGGACGATCTGTGGCTGAATGAAGGGTTTGCCAGCTGGATGGAAACCAAGACCACCGCGCACTTCCATCCCGAATGGTATCCCGAACTCGGCCGTGTCGGCGGGCGTGAAAGCGCGATGGCGCTGGACGCTTTCGCGACAACCCATCCGATCGTTCAGGAAATTCGTTCGGTGGAGGAAATCAATCAGGCCTTCAGCGCTATCACCTATTCCAAGGGCGAAGCGGTTATTTCCATGCTGGAAGCCTATGCCGGAGAAGACATTTGGCGCAGCGGTATCCGCGCGTATATGCAAGCGCACTCTTACGATAATACGGTCGGCAATGATCTGTGGTCGGCAGTTGAAAGTGCCGGCGCGCCGCGATTGAGCGAAATCGCGCGTGATTTCACCACGCAGCCCGGTGTGCCCATGGTCGAAGTGGGCGACATCGCTTGTACTGGCAACAATACGACCTTGAAAATCCGCCAAAGCGAATTCAGCCGCGACCGGATGCAGGAAGTAATGGAAAGCCCGCAAAGCTGGCGGGTACCTGTCCTGCTGTCCGTATCGGGCGGCCCCGCCACCCGCCACGTGCTTGAAGGCACAGCCTCGCTTACGCTGCCCGGCTGCGGCCCGGTAAATGCCAACGCGGGACAGCTCGGCTATTACCGGACCCGCTACACGCCCGCCAATCTCGAGGCGCTGAAGGGTGGAATGAGCGAATTTGCCGATATCGACCAGCTTGGCCTGATGCGCGACCAGCTCGAGATGTCGGAAGCCGGCTATCAACCGATGGCGCCCGCGCTGGACCTGATGGCGGCCATTCCGGTCGATGCCAATCCGGTGGTGGCTTCATCCGCGATCGGACAGCTTGGCGGCTATTACGGCGTTCTGGTGGACGATGCACCAAAAGCCGCATTGGCGAAATGGGCAGAAAACAGCTGGGGTGCGCGACTGGGCGAGCTCGGATTTGTGCCGCGTGACGAGGAAACACTGGCAGATTCCAACCTGCGCTCGCAGCTGATCAGCGTGCTGGGCGGGATGGGCAATGCTGCTGTGACTGCAGAGGCGCGCCGCCTGTTCACCGCGCTGGGCAGTGATGAAAGGGCAATGGACGGCCCGCTCAAGACAACCTGGCTGGGCATTGTCGCGGGCAATGCCACCAAGTCGGAATGGGACCGGATTGCCGAACTGGCTGCAACATCCAAAAGCACCGTCGAAAAGCAGACCTATTACCGCCTGCTTGGTCAGACAACGGATACGGCGCTCGCGCAGGCCGCGCTCGACATGGCGCTGACCGATGTACCGGGAAAAACAAACAGCGCGGGAATGATCGCCGCGGTGTCGCAGTTGCATTCGCAAATGGCGTTCGACTTCTATCTGGCAAATCAGGAAAAAGTGGACGCGCTGGTTGACGAATCGGGCAAATCGCAATTCGTCGCGAGACTGTTCTACGGGGCGGAAAGCATAGAAATGCTGGCACGGCTTGAAGCGTACGCCGAGAAGCTGCCCGCTGACCAGCGCCGCCCGCTCGACCGCGCGATCACTGTACTGAGCCAGCGTTTTTCGGCTGCACCGCGCATTCGCGGGGAAGTGGGCGACTGGCTGGCGCGGCAGGATCTGTAAGCATCCTGGGCCCGGCCAACAAAGCCTAGCGCATCAGTCCGCCGATCAGATTGCGGACAAAGCGCCCGGCCATCGGACCGGCCAGGTCCGTCGCGATCGAGCCTGCGCCCGAGGTCGCCGCATTGCGCACCGGGCTGGAGCGCGACTGCCTGCCGGTGAGTTTGGCCGCCAGCACTGTCGCGACCGATCCCGCAACTGCGCCCGTGGCGCGGCCCATCGCCTTGTCCCAGATGCTGGTCGATTTACGCTCGCGCTTGGCGACTTCCGCTTCGCCCTGCGCCGCGACTTCTTTGGCGGTTTCGGCCGCATCGGCAGCCTTTTGGGTCAGCACTTCGGCGGCGCTTTCGCGGTCCACCGACGTGTCATACTTGCCTTCGACCGGCGAAATTGACTGGATAATCGCGCGTTCTTTCGGGGTCAGCGGCCCGAGCCGCGAGCGCGGCGGTTTGATCAGGGTGCGCTGGACGACCGAAGGCGCCCCGTCTTCCATCAGCGTCGAGACAAGCGCTTCACCGACGCGCAATTCGGTAATTGCCTCTGCGACGTCCAGATCGGGATTGATCCGGAATGTGTCCGCCGCCGCGCGGATGGCTTTCTGGTCCTTGGGTGTAAACGCGCGCAAGGCGTGCTGGACGCGGTTACCCAACTGTCCGGCAATTTCTTCGGGAATATCGATCGGGTTTTGCGTGACAAAGTACACACCGACGCCTTTGGACCGGATCAGACGGACAACTTGCTCGATTTTGTCTTCCAACGCTTTGGGCGCATCATCGAACAGCAGATGTGCCTCGTCGAAAAAGAACACCAGCTTGGGCTTTTCCGGGTCGCCAACTTCGGGCAGCGTCTCGAACAGTTCGGCCAGCAGCCACAGCAGGAAAGTGGCATAAAGCTTTGGGCTGCGCATCAGCTTGTCCGCCGCCAGAATGTTTATCATCCCGCGGCCCTGATCATCAGTCTGGATAAAATCGTTTATTTCCAGCGCCGGTTCGCCAAAAAACCTGTCCGCGCCCTGGCTTTCGAAGCTGAGCAACTGGCGCTGGATCGCCCCGACGCTTTGTTTGCTGACATTGCCGTATTGCGACGATAATTCGCCCGCGTTCTGGGCCGCGTAAGCCAGCATGGATTGCAGATCGGCGAAGTCCAGCAGCAGCAATCCGTTCTCGTCCGCATAGCGGAAGACGATTTGGAGAACGCCCTCCTGCGTTTCATTGAGATCAAGCAGGCGTGACAGCAGCAGTGGACCCATCTCGCTGACAGTCGTGCGGACAGGATGCCCCTGTTCGCCAAACAGATCCCAGAAAATCACCGGATTATCGGAATAGGTATAGTCGGCCATGCCCAGTTCTTTCGCGCGCGCTTCCAGTTTGTCCGCGTGTTTGAAGGTTGGTGAGCCGGGCATGGCCACACCCGACAAATCGCCTTTTACGTCTGCGACAAATACCGGAACGCCCTGCGCGGAGAAACTTTCGGCCATCCCCTGCAAGGTTACCGTCTTGCCCGTGCCGGTTGCCCCGGCAACCAGTCCGTGCCGGTTGGCACGCGACATGGCGAGTGACTGGCGTTCGCCATTTGCTGCCAGCCCAAGGAAAATATCGCTCATCAGTTCAGTCTCCGCAAATCGCCCGACAGTCACTGCTTGCCAGCGCCCAAACGGTCAAGGCCTCGACTTGGCCGCAGCACTGGTTATGGGGGGAAGCGATGGCGATAAGCGAACCCTTCGTGTTGCTCGATGATGCGCGCACCCAAGATGCCGCGGAAGCGCAATTGTTTCGCTCGCCGGTGCAGATGTTCGTCGCATACCGCGCTCACGAGGTGGCCCCAGTTCTGGCAGAGGCAGAGCAGGTCCGCTCTCAAACCGGGCATACGCTGGCGGGCTATATCGCTTATGAGGCGGGACTTGCGCTGGAGGCAAAGCTGGCGCCGCTAGCGGCGGCCAGAACCGGCGCGAACGGTCCGCTGGTCTGGCTGGGCCTGTTTGAAAGCTGCGAAAAATTTGCTCCCGCCGCAGTGCCTGAATGGCTGGCCGCGCATGGCAGCGGGAAACCGGCGCATATCGGCCCGCTGAAACCGGGCATTTCCTGCGGCGATTATGCCCGCGCATTCGACCGGATGCAGGACGCGATTTGTTCGGGCGATATCTATCAGGCCAATCTGACATTTCCGCTGGGCGGAACCTATCGCGGCGACCCGCTGGATTTATATGCCGCCATCCGCCCCCACGCAGCCGCCGGCTATGGCGGGATCGTGTTTGACGGATCGCACTGGCTGCTCAGCCTGTCGCCAGAACTGTTCGTGTCGCTGCGGGACGGGGAAGCCAAGGCCAAGCCGATGAAAGGCACGCGTCCGCGCGGGCAGACTGCAGCGGAAGATTCAGCCTATGCCGGCGAGCTCGCCGTATCGGTGAAAGATCGCGCCGAAAATCTGATGATTGTCGATCTGCTGCGCAACGATCTGTCGCGCGTTGCCCGCACCGGCACAGTGACGGTGGAAGATGCTTTTTCGGTCGAAACCTACCCCACCGTGCATCAGATGGTCACGACGGTGAAGGCGCGGTTGGCTGAAGGCCGCACGGCAGCCGACATGATCCGCGCATTGTTCCCGTGCGGATCGATAACCGGCGCGCCGAAAATCCGTGCGATGGAATTGATAAATGATACCGAAAGCGATCCGCGCGGGCCCTATTGCGGCGCGATCGGCAGGATTGACGGATCGGGCGATGCCGCCTTCAATGTTGCAATCCGCACAGTGCACCTTACGCCTGACGAAAATGGCAGCGGGCGCGCGGTAATGGGTGTTGGTTCCGCCATTGTCGCAGATTCGCAGTGCCTGCCCGAATGGCGGGAATGTCTGTTGAAAGGAGGGTTCGTGCAAAAGGGTGACGCTGCCGGGTTCGACCTGTTCGAAACGATGCATTTCGATCCTGAAACAGGCATTGCCCTGCTCGAACTTCATCTCGAGCGTCTTAAAGCGAGCGCTGCCGAGCTTGGCTTCGCGTTCGACCGTCATGCGATGCGCAACCAGATCCAGGCGCTGTGTTTCGATCTGTCGGATGCCGCGAAACTGCGGCTGGCTTTGGCGCGGAGCGGGGCGACGGCACTGGAAGTGTCCCCCGTGCCATGCACAATCGAAGGCGCCATGAAATGCGCGGTCCTGCCGTTGCCGATTGATGAAGGCGATCTGCGGCTGAGGCACAAGACAACCGACCGCTGGTTCTACGACGATGCGTTGGCCGCCGCGCGCGGCGCCGGGGCGGACGAGGCGCTGTTGATGCGCGACGACGGATTGCTGACCGAGGGCAGTTATACGTCAATCTTTGTCGAGCGAGCCGGCGTCCTGCTTACCCCTCCCCTGTCGCTGGGCCTTTTGCCCGGTGTCCTGCGCCGTTCATTGATCGACAGCGGCAAAGCCAGAGAATCGGAATTGACCATTAGCGACCTTGAAGACGGATTTTTCATCGGCAATGCCCTGCGCGGCTTGCTGCCTGCCCGGCTGCTGACATGAGCCGCTTTCCCATCCTGTTCGAGGACGGCGAAGCGCTGGTCATCGACAAGCCTGCAGGGATGCCGGTTGATCGGCCCAAGCGCGGCGGCACTTCGCTTGAAGACCATCTCGAAGATCTGAAACTCAATTTTCACCGCCCGCCGTGGATCGTGCACCGGCTTGATCAGGATACGTCGGGATGCCTTTTGTTGGCCCGCAATCCCAAGGCAGTGAAACGGTTTGCACAGGCCTTCCAGAACCGTCTGGTCGAAAAACGGTATGTCGGGATTGTTGCGGGAACGCTGGCGGAAGAAGCAGGCACTATCGACCTGGCTCTGAGCAAAGTCAGCACAAAAGAAGAAGGCTGGCGGATGATTGCTGACTTGGCTGGCAAACCCTCGGTCACGCATTGGCGCAAATTGTCGGAAAGCGGCGGTAATACGCTGGTCGAATTCCGGCCGGAAACCGGCCGCACGCACCAGATCCGGATCCATGCGCTGGCCGGGCTTGGCAGCCCGCTGCTGGGCGATCCCGTTTATGGCGACGGCGGCACTGCACCGCGCACGATGCTTCATGGCTCCAGCATCACGATGACGCGCGACAACAAGCCGCCGATTGCCGCGACATCGCCGATGCCGGACGATTTTCGTGCACTCGGTTTTGCCGATGGGTGAGATCGCCGACCGCGCGCTGGAACACATGCAGGAAAGCTTCATCGCCTCCAGCGGTCCCGGCGGGCAGAATGTGAACAAGGTGGCGACAGCGGTGCAATTGCGGCTGGATGTGTTTGGTTTGCGGCTGGACCCGCCCACCTTCAACCGGCTGAAAGAACTGGCCGGAAGCCGGATGAATTCAAAGGGTGAAGTGCTGATTACGGCACGCTCGCACCGCACGCAGGAAGCGAATCGGACGGATGCACGCGAACGGATGCTAGCCCTGCTGGCGCAGGCACAGGATCATCCGGCCAAGCGCAAAAAGAGCCGGGTCAACCGGATTGGCAAGGAAAAGCGTATAAAAGCAAAGAAGAACCGCGGCGCAATCAAGGCTGGCCGCGGCAAGGTCGATTGGTAGCAGGCGCTTTCCCGCCTGTTCTCAATGCTTGACTTGTCGCCGCGCTTACGCCATTTGCGCGCGGTCTTGGGCGGTGCTGCGCGCGCCGCCCGATTTATTTTTCGCCCCATGTGGGCCAGCATAAATTTAGGAAACCGCGATGGCGAAGTCCGCAACCATTAAGATCAAGCTCGTCAGCACCGCTGATACCGGGTTTTATTACACCACGTATAAAAACCCGCGGAACATCACCGAAAAGATGTCCTTTCGCAAATATGATCCCGTCGTGCGCAAGCATGTCGAATTCAAAGAAGCGAAAATCAAGTAATTCTCCTGAACGGCGGGAACGCACCCGGTTCAGTGACAGTTCAAGGCTTCGACCCTAAATCACGGAGCATGAACAGTTTGACCAGAATTTTTTCGAAGCCGCTTTATGCCGCCATGTTCGGCATGACGGCAATTGCCGCGCCCGCAGCCCTGCTGATCCCGGCACAACCGGTTTCCGCATACGCGGCCGGTGACCTCGACAAAGCGGTTACCGCCTTGCGGGGTATCTCTACATTGCAGGCCGATTTTACGCAGACCGACCGCCGCGGACAAACCATCGGCGGCGTGTTGACGCTCAAGCGCCCGGGCAGGATTCGCTTCCAGTATGACAAGGGTATACCCCTGCTCGTCGTGTCGAACGGAAAATCGCTGACGCTGGTCGATTATGAAGTGAAGCAGGTCCAGCGCTGGCCGATCCAAAACTCGCCGCTGGGCGCCCTGCTTGACCCCAATCGCGATGTAAAAAAATACGGCAAGCTCAAGGCGACGGGCAACCCCGATGTCATCAGTGTCGAGGTGAAAGATCCCAAGAAACCTGAATTCGGCGTCATCACGCTGCTGTTCGTTAAAAAGGCAAAGGCGCCCGGCGGTCTGGAACTGGTAAGCTGGGTCGCGCTCGATTCGCAGAACCAGCGCACCACGGTCCGTTTGCGCAACCATCGTTACGGGATGTCGGTTTCGGACCGGGCATTCACCTTTACTGACCCGCGCACGTCGTCTCGTCGCAACTGACGAACGGGCAAGCGATACACCGTTTGCCGCGCGGGGCAGAATACCGAAGCTGTTCATTCCCCCGAAAGACCGCATCGAATATTATTATCTCACAAGGCGGGTTGAGTCGGGTTCCCCCCTGTTACCCTCTCAATGATACCCACCTTGTGACAGCGTGACGAACGCTAGAAGGAACTCCTGTCCCAATGCCCCCGGGACAGGGGTTTTTTTGTGCGCGCAACGCACCTAAAGCTGGCAGTATGATCTCAGTTGCATCCTGGAATATCAATTCGGTCCGCCTGCGTATGCCGATTGTGGCGCGTTTCCTTGCTCAGGAGGCGCCCGATGTGCTGTGTTTGCAGGAAATAAAGACAGTCGAGGAAACCTTCCCGTTCGATGCATTCAATGATCTGGGTTATACCTATCACGCTGTGCACGGGCAAAAAGGTTATCACGGCGTCGCCACCGTCAGCCGCATTCCGCTGAAAGAATATTCGCGTCATGACTGGCAGGACAATGGCGAGGCGCGCCATGTCGGGGTGGAACTGACCGGGCCCGGCAAAGGCACCGTGATCGAAAACGTCTATGTGCCTGCAGGCGGCGATATTCCCGATCGTGACCAAAATGCGAAATTCGGCCAAAAGCTCGATTTTCTCCAGCGCATGACCGACTGGGCAGGTGTGATCGACAAACCGACGCTGATCGTGGGCGATTTCAATATCGCACCGCTTCCCAGCGATGTCTGGGGCCATAAGGAACTGCTCAAGGTGGTCAGCCACACGCCGTTGGAGGTTGAAACCTTGCAGCGGTTCAAAGACGCACATGGCTGGGTCGATATCGGCCGCGAGCACATTCGCGATCCGGAACGGTATTTCAGCTGGTGGTCATACCGTTCGAAGGATTGGCGCGTGAATGACCGTGGCCGCAGGCTCGATCATATGTGGGCCAGTCCGGATCTGGCGGCGAAGGCGACCGGCCACCGCGTGCGCGAAGATTGCCGCGACTGGGAAAAGCCGTCCGACCATGTCCCGCTCATCACCGAGTTCGATCTCTGACGGGGCGCGGCCCCTCTCCGTCACGGCGGGTTGCGCAGGCAATCGACGCGCTGCGGCATGGCTGGCCGATAATGGTTGATGGCGGGCCTGTTCTGCTGCCGGTTGAAACCGGTATCGCGGGGGATGCGCGTTCTGGCGCTTTGCTGATTTCCTGCGCCAGAGCCATCACGCTGAAACTGGCAAACCAGCGCGAGGCCGCGCAGCCGCATTCGCCCGTGCTGATTTGCGGGCCGGAGAAATTCACTCTGGCTGCGGCCCGCGCTATCGCCGATCCCGCGATGGATTTGACCGCTCCGCTCAAAGGACCCTTTCTGGCAGAGACGCTGGACTGGCGCGAACAGGCCGAAACCGCTTTGGAACTGGCCCGTGTGGCCGGGATATTGCCGGCATTCATGGTTGATCCCGATAATCCGGGCGAACCGCAGCCGGTTTGCGTTTCCGATCTGGCTGCATGGGCCGACAGTCATAACCTCACGATTGCGACACGCGCAAAATTGCCGGTGGCAGCCAGCGACGACGCGCAAATCGTCGCATTCCGCAGCGCCGACGACACCCGCGAGCATGTGGCGCTGATCATCGGCGCGCAAAATTCGGATAAGGTACCTCTGGTCCGGCTGCATTCCGAATGCCTGACCGGCGACATCCTCGGCAGCCTCAAATGCGACTGCGGGCCGCAGCTTGATGCGGCGCTCGCAGCGATGGCGGACGAGGCGGCCAAGGGCGGCTGGGGTGTGCTGCTATATATGCGCCAGGAAGGCCGCGGCATCGGCCTCGTAAACAAATTGCGCGCCTATCGCTTGCAGGACCAGGGCTTCGACACAGTCGATGCCAACCAGCGTCTGGGGCTGCCCGACGAATCTCGCGATTTTGCCACGGCCGCAAAAATGCTGGAGTTACTGGGTGTGCGCGAGGTGCAGTTGATGACCAACAATCCGCGCAAGGTTGCCGCGCTCGAACAGGCGGGCGTCACCATCAGCCGGCGGGTCGCGCACGAACTGCCCGCCAATCCGCATAATGTCCGCTATCTTGCAACCAAGCGTGACCGGTCGGGACACTTGCTGAAATGACCGCCATCACGATAAGGCCAGAACAGGCTGGCGATGAGAACGTGATCCACGATCTCACCAAAGCGGCATTTGCGAAGATGGAGTTCAGCGATGGTGACGAGCCTGCACTGGTTGGCCAGTTGCGCGATGATGGCGATCTGACGCTGTCTCTGGTCGCTTTGGATGCCGATGGGATAGTGGGTCACATCGCCTTTTCCCCCGTGACCATCAGCGACGGATCGCGCGGCTGGTACGGACTGGGTCCGGTTTCAGTCACGCCGGAACTGCAACGGCAGGGAACCGGGTCGGCGCTGATCGAGCGCGGGATTGCCGATCTGCGGGCGTTTGGCGCGCGGGGGATTATCCTGTTGGGCAGCCCGCTGTATTATTCACGGTTCGGCTTCGAACATGATCCGAAACTGCAATATCCCGGACCGCCGGCAGAATATTTCCAGCGGCTTGTGCTAGCAGGTTCAGAACCGCGCGGTGTCGCTTCTTTCGCGCCTGCGTTTGGCTAGAGCTTGCGCGCGATGGCTTCGCCCATCCGCACCGTATCTAGCGGCCCAAGATCATCACGCCAGGCGATTTTGCCCGCCTCGAACAGCAATATGACAGTCGAACCAAGCAGAAAGCGGCCCATTTCATCGCCGGCGGCAAACTGGTGCTCACCTTCTGCAAATGCGGAATGGATGATTTTTTTGCCGTGCGGCTGGATCAACCCCGACCAGACAGTCTCCACGCTGGCGACGATCATCGCGCCGACCATTATGCTGGCAACCCGCCCCGATCCGGTGCCGAAGATAGCCGCCATGCGCTCGTTGCGTGAAAACAGGCGATCCACGCCCTCGGCGGTGGCGGTGTTGACCGAAAACAGGTCTCCGGGGATATAAATCGATCGCTCAAGCGCGCCCGCGACGGGCATATGGACACGGTGATAATCGCTTGGCGAAAGATAGATGGTGATGAACGAACCACCCTCGAATTGCCCGGCCAGATCCTTATCGCCTCCAAGCAGTTCAGCGGCGCTGAAATCCTGTCCCTTCGCCTGAACAATTCGTCCGCCGCGAATTTCCCCAAGCTGGCTGACCGCGCCATCCGCAGGGCAGACAATGTGCTCTGCCGCATCGCCAAGCGGTCGCACGCCCGGTTTCAAAGCGCGGGTGAAGAAATCGTTGAAGGAACGATAGTGGGATGCAGGGCGCTGCGCCTCGTCCATCGGGACTTTGTAAAATTCGATAAAGCGCCGGATCAACAAATCCTTCAGCCACGGCAATTCGCTGCTGGCGAGCGTGCCCGCACCGCGTGAAAGCAGATGTTGCGGCACCGCGTGCTGCAACCATATAAACGGATTGATCGACATAGCGTGATTATTGCCTTTTTCGGTTCGGCGCATCAGCGCAGCTGGCTGTCCTTGCTTCCGCGGCGGTTGAACGCGCTGTGACGGACTGTTTGATCGCGGTCCGACTGGCACGCCACGCAAGTGGTCACACCGGGCAAGGCAATACGCCGTTTTTCAGGAATGTCATCGCCGCAATCGCCGCAAAATTGCGCACTCTCGCCGCCGGGTGTCGGGGCGGGCAATCGGGAACGCGCAGCTTTGACCGCGTCGTTTACAGTGTCGTCTATCTGATCCTGAACGGCGCCGTCGCGCGCCCATCCGCCTGCCATGAATGCTTCCTTTGCCGGTTTAACGGGCAGGAAAGCCGCTCGTTCCGGCTTAGCGTTTTTCGAACCGCTCCAACCCGCTGCCAAGCCTGTTATCGTCGATGGCAAGACTGTCGCCCGACCAATCGGCGACAAATATCGTGCTGCGCTGTACGCCTGGTGCAAGCCGTGCGTCATTACCCGCGATCAGCAAACCGTTCGAACTGTTGGCCCGGTCTTCCGGGGCAACCGATATGAATGCGGAATAGTTTTCCTTGCTTTGCCCCTGCACAAACCAGTTATTCGTGATTTGCCCTGTTGCGCCATCGGGCAGGTCGATCATGTAATTGGTTTCACGGCCACCCGTATCGTCAAAGCTGGAAGATGCCACATCGATCCGTCCGGCGCGGCTTTTCAGATAATGTCCGCCACGCCCTTCTTCGAAGCGGCTGCGTGTGACGCGCACATGGGCAATCTCGCCAGCATAGATCGAATGTGCGCAGCCACCCGAAAATTCGCACGTACCAAGCCGCGTAAAGGTGCTTTTGTCCACCACCAGCCGCGCGCCGCCATCATGCGCGGTCAGAATGCCCTGCTGGCTGTCCTTGAACCAGCTCTGGACAACCGTGAGATTACCTTTTTCCAGCCGGATGCCCGATCCATTGCCGTCTGGCACGGCCATATTCTGGAAAATCACGCCCGATATGGTCGCATCGCTGCCCCGCAGCACAAGCGCGGCCTTGCCTTCGCAGGTCACGCTATCGAACACAGCCTTGCCCGGCTGCGATGCCAGATACGAGACGGTTCCGCCGGTCTGCACCGCACAATCGCGGTGGACGCCTGAACCGATGGAAATCGAACCCGTGCCTGATCCGATTGCATCGACCGCCTGCTGGAGCCGGGCAAAGGTTTGTCCGGTCTCCACCACTGTGTAACTCGCCCCCGACTGGGCGAGCGATGCCCCGGCGGGAATTGCGGGAATTGCGGCAATGGCAGCAAAGCCAAGCACCATGTGCCAAAGCGGGTTTTTGCGCGCCGGTGGCTGTCCGGCGGAGGTGACGGGATAGGCAGGTTTGTCCATCCCATCCGCATAGGAGCAAAGGGTTAATGGCCAGCTAAAACTGCTCTTCGCCGGTCAATCCCTGTCGCCGGAGTGCCACCGCCAACCGCCGCGCGTGCGCGCCCTGGCGACCAACAGAAACCCGATCGTGGCCGGTATCATCACTGCGCCCGCGATCCATGGGCCATATTCAGGCTCCCATTCCGCCAGCAAACCGCAGCCGACTGCCAAAAGGATAAACAGGCCGATCAATGCCCAACCCTGCCAGGCAATCGGCAGACCTGATCCGTAACCAATGCGCTTGGGCGCGAACCAATACCCTTCTTCGAAGAACTTATGCAGCATCAGTCGCCTGCCCGAACGGAGAATATAAAGTCTGCAACCGCACCCACGACAGCTGGCGAAATCGGAAGGTCGGGATTGCTGTAACTTGCCAGATTTGCAGCGGGCGTTTCCCCTTCAAAGGTTTTCAGCAGATGGTTCACCCCGGGGAGTATTACGAGCTTGCTGTCGGGCCGGGCAGAATGCAGCGCCCGAGCATCGGCAAGCGCCACCTGAATATCCGCTTCGCCGTGGATGATCAGCAATGGAAGGTCACTCGCCGCAGCAAGAGCGGCAGGGTCGCGTGACATTGCATCGATCAGGAACCCCTGGATCGGCGGCGCGAACAGGCCGGCCAGCGCAGGATGCATCGCCGATACATCCACCCGCTCGCCATTCTCTAGCGATGTTATCGCCGCCATCGCGTCTGGCAGAAGCGGGCCGTTGGCCGGGTTCGCACTCAACTGCTCGCGCAGGATGGTACCCAAGGGCCGGCCCATCGATGCCAGCAGAATGACACCGCAGATATTGCCGGGCTGCTGCGCCGCTGCCAGCGCAACCAGACCGCCCTCGCTATGCCCGGCCAGCCAGACGCATTCGGCGCCGGTGACGCTGCGAATTGCAGTCTTCCAGGTTGCGACATCGGTCGCATAATCGCCGATCGTTACGTCATTGGCGTCGGGTACGGCCGCCGCGCTGCCGAACATTCCGCGTTTGTCGATTCTCACGCTGCCGATACCGCGGGCCGCCAGACCCTCGGCCAGCAGCCGGTAAGACGATGCGGCCACGCCAAGCGGATTGTTGCCATCACGGTCGGTCGGGCCGGAACCGGGTATGATCAACACCACCGGCTGGCCAGGCTCTGCCGCTACAAGCGTGCCTGCAAGACCGCCCTGCGGACCGATTGCGGTGATCGGCCCCGATACAGCCTTTGCGGGCAGGACGGGCCGGTCCTGCGCCTGCATTGTCGCGCAGCCGCCGACGAGCAGCGCTGCTGCACAAATACCGGTTTTCAATCCATACATCTGGTTTCTCCTCAACTTTCGAGCGCCGGACGCCCGCGTTTTGGCGGCTTTGATTTTGCGGGCCGGATCCCGCGCTTCGCCAACGCCTCGCGCAGCAACATTTCGATCTGCGCATTGGAGGAACGCAGTTCCGCAGCCGCCAGTCGCTCGACCGCGGCGTGAACCGCCGGATCGAGCCGCAGCGCAAAGGCCTTTTTGCCTGTTGTTGCTGGCGGAGACTTGGGCATCGATCTTCCAGCCTGACCTACTGATACAGTGTGCCGGCATTGACCACCGGATGCGCTTCCTTGTCGCCGCACAGCACGACCATCAGGTTCGAAACCATCGCCGCCTTGCGTTCGTCATCCAGTTCCACGATGCCATCCTCGCCCAGTTTGACCAGTGCCATTTCCACCATACTGACCGCGCCCATAACGAGCTTGGTCCGCGCGGCAATTACCGCTTCGGCCTGCTGGCGGCGAAGCATCGCACCCGCGATTTCCGGCGCATAAGCGAGGTGCGTCAGGCCTACCTCATCGACTTCGATACCTGCGACATCCAGCCTGTCGTTCAATTCCTCGCGCAGCTCCTTGTTCACCACTTCAGGGTGTGCGCGCAGCGTGATTTCATCATCTTCAATGTCATCATAAGCGTAACGCGCGCCGACCGCGCGGATTGCAGCCTCGATCTGGACGTGGATGAATTCCTTGTAATCATCGACATCGAAAGTGGCCTGCGCCGTATCGTCCACGCGCCAGACAACGTTGCTGGCGATTTCTATCGGATTGCCGCGCAGATCGTTAACTTTCAGCCGTTCGGAAATGATGTTGTTGACCCGCGCAGACACTTTCTTGCGCATCATCCACGGCCAGACCCAGCGCAGCCCCTCCGTCCGGTCAGTTCCGGCATAGGCCCCGAACAGAGTGATAACAGCGGCCTGATTGGGCTGGATCATGTAAAAGCCGGCGGACACCAGCAGAAGTACAGTGATCGATCCGATCAAGCTCAGCGCAAACAGGATTTTGGCACCTTTGGCCGCGCCATCCGCAGGGAAGCCGCTGCTGACAATCAGGAAACCGATAATCGTGACCGCCAGCAAAACCAACAGCATCACATAGCCATTCTTGCCATTTGCCGGCCGTTCGCGGCTGACATTCATTTTACCCGGTTCGTTGGCCATATCGCACACTCCCTATCCAACCTAAATTATGATATCATATTTATATCAAATTTGAGAGAATGCAAGCAGAACCGTATCAGTGCTGGCGGATCACCGTCAAAAATGCCTCGCCATAAGCCTCCTGCTTTTTCACGCCGATGCCCGATACACCGGCCAGATCGTTCATCGAGCGCGGCCGCCGCGCCGCCATGTCGCGCAAAGTGCTGTCGTGAAAAATGACATAGGGCGGTACGCCGGCATCGGTGGCCAGTTCGCGCCTCAGCTCGCGCAAGGCATCGAACAGCGGATCGCCCACCGGGTTGAGCCCGGCCCCGCCGCCGCGCTTCCCGCGCGTGCGCTCGCGTCTGGGCGGAAGCACGATTTCAACCGCCTTTTGCCCTTTGAGTATTTGCGGTGCATCACCGCCCAGCGCCAGGCCGCCATGCTGCGTGGATATCAGCGCACCGCGCGCCTGCAATGCGCGCGCCACCGGCCGCAGCAGTCCCGCTTCTTCGCCATCGACGATGCCGAAAACCGACAGCATATCATGTCCGCGCTGCGTGATCCGGTCATCGGCATGGCCGGTCAGCACTTTTTGCAAATGGCCAAACCCGAAAGACTGGCCGGTACGGTAAACCGCACTGAGCAATTTGCGCGCCACTTGCGTCGCATCGGTAACGCCGGGCGTTTCAAGGCAATTGTCGCAATTGCCGCATTTTGCCGGCGGATCCTCGCCAAAATGCCGCAACAGGATGGCGCGGCGGCAAGTGTGTGTTTCGACCAGCATCGCCAATGCATCAAGCCGTGTCCGCTCGGCCTGCTGGCGCGCTTGTTCGACTTCGCCCACACGCTGGCGGGCCAGGGCGAAATCCCCTGCACCCCACAGCAGGACGGCCTGCGCGGGATCACCATCGCGCCCCGCCCGGCCGGTTTCCTGATAATAGGCTTCGATCGATTTGGGGATGCCCGCATGGGCGACAAACCGGACATCGGGCTTATCGATCCCCATGCCGAATGCGACGGTCGCGACAATCACGGTATCTTCGCTGGCCACAAATGCCCGCTGGTTGGCCACCCGCTGTTCTGGCGGAAGTCCGGCATGATAGGGCAATATGTCGCGCCCGGTCGCGGAGCCGAGCCTTGCGGCCAGATCCTCGACCTTCTTGCGCGTCGGCGCGTAAATGATGCCGGGGCCGGGGTGCTGCCCGATAAGTTCGGTCAATTGGCGCACGGGATTGTCGCGGTGCCGGATCGCGTAGCGGATGTTGGGCCGGTCAAACCCCGCAACCACCAGACCATCAGCGGGAATTCCCAGTTGGGCAAGGATATCGTCCCGCGTGGCGGCATCGGCGGTTGCCGTCAGCGCCAGCCGCGGAACCGCAGGATATTCATCCATCAACGGTCGCAACTGACGATAATCAGGCCGGAAATCGTGCCCCCACTCCGACACACAGTGCGCTTCGTCGATCGCAAACAGACTGATGTCTGCGCGGGACAGCAGATTGCGGAAATCAGGGCGGCTCGCCCGCTCCGGGGCGATATAAAGCAGATCAAGCTCGCCGCCGAGCAGCGCCTCGATGGTTTGCGAACGATCACTGTCCGCGCTTGTCAAGCTGGCTGCGCGAATGCCGTTGGCCCGCGCCGAATCGATCTGGTCATGCATCAACGCGATGAGCGGGGAGACAACCACGCAGGTTCCGCGCATCAGGATCGCGGGCAATTGGTAAGTAAGCGATTTTCCGGCACCGGTTGGCATCACCGCCATTGCGGAGCCACCGCCAAGCACGCGCTCGATAATGTCCAGCTGAACCCCGCGAAATCCTTCAAATCCAAAGGTTTCCCGCAAAACCCCCAGCGGACTTTCTTGGGCAATCGACACATTCGGGGCACCATGTTCCATTGCCGCGTCCCTGCCAGAGCGATTTGCCGTTGCAAATACGGAGAGCTTGTTTGCACCCATCTAAGTCGGGCGCTACAATGCTGTTCGCGGGGCCGTGAACCTTGCACAGAGTTTTTGGAGAATATGAAATGAAGAAATCCGCTATCTTTGCCTGTACTGCAGCATTTGCGCTTGCCGCGTGCGGAAGCGCCGATGATGCATCGGAAGATGCCACCGCAGACACGGTCGAGATGCCTGCAGATGCGGCCATGACCAACGTGACCGAAGAGCCTGCTGCAGATGCCGGTGCCGACGCGGTAAGCGACGCTGCTGCAGATACTGATGAAACCGTCACTGAAACGCAGCAGACGAAGGCCGAAAACGCGGCAGAAGCTGCTGAAGCGGCGGCTGCAGACGTCAATGCAGCCATCAGAAAAGCCGAAGCTGCCGCCGAAAATGCATCCAAGGCTGCCAATGCCGCGGCGGACGCTGCTAACTAGGCACTGTGCCCGCGTTGTGATGACAGCGGGATCGGATACAGGACGGGCGCGTGGCAGATTGCCCCGCGCCCGTTTTTTTGGCCCGTTTTTTTGGCCCGTTTTTTTGGCCCGTTTTTTTTGGCCCGTTTTCTTTTGGGCTGGCACAGCTAGAGTGAAATCATGAAAAAACATTTCCCTACCGCCCGCAATCATGCCGCCATCCTGTGCTTGTTGATTGCCGGGTGCGGGCCTGCGGACAACGAAAGCGGCCCGGGCGGTGTAAGCGTGGGCGAGGCGAAAGCGTTGGATGATGCTGCCGAAATGATCGAGGCGCGGCGCCCGCAGCCCGGGCTGTTGACGCGCGACAAGACGGCGCCAGAGAAAGACAGCGCTGCGGAAGAACCAAGTGTCATGCGCCCGGCCGATTGATTAGCGCACGGGGCTGTTGCATAAGATTTAAGCGAACGATTAACCCGTCAAAAGGATGCCGCCCATGAATGAACTGATCACATCGACCGGCGGAATGGATGGCGAAATATTCGACCAGTTCCTCGACCAGCTCAAACGCTATGTCCGTGACCGGCTTATTCCCGCGGAAGAACAGGTGATCGCACAGGATATGATCCCCGACGAGATTTTGGACGAAATGCGCGAAATGGGGTTGTTCGGGCTGACCATGCCCGAAAAATATGGCGGCGCCGGTATGAATATCCCGCAATATGTCGAAACGATCCGCGTGCTGAGCTATGCATTGCCGGCCTATCGTTCGATCACCTCGATCAATCTGGGAATGGTATGTTCGGCGGTGAAGAACGGCGGGACAGAAGAACAACGGCAGGAATTTCTGCCCCGTCTGGCGGCGGGCGAGATTGCGTGTTTCGGCTTGACCGAGCCGGGCAGCGGTTCGGATTCGGCAGCCATGCAGACCACTGCGGCGCGCGATGGCAACGGCTATGTCCTGAACGGTACGAAGCGTTACATAACCAACGCGCCATTTGCCAGGATCGGTCTGATCATGGCGCGAACCCAGCGCGAAAACCAACCCAAGAACGCGCATGTCAGCGCATTCCTCGTCGATATGGACACACCCGGCATCACGCGCGGCAAGTCGGACAAGAAGATGGGTCAGGCCGGCAGCCATATCAGCGACATCATTTTTGATGATGTGCATATTCCCGGCAACGCATTGCTCGGGGGCGAGGAAGGTCGCGGGTTTGCAACCGCGATGCAAAGCCTCGACAACGGGCGGCTGTCGGTTGCCGCCGCCAGTGCCGGCTACGCGCAGCGGATATTGGATACTGCGGTACGTTATGCGACCGAACGCAAGGCTTTTGGCGAACCGATTGCGCAGTTTCAACTGATTCAGGCGATGCTGGCCGACAGCAAGGCCGAGATTTACGCGGCCGAATGCATGATCCGCGATGCTGCCGCCAAAGCCAATCAGGGACGCGCGATTATCGAGGCGGCTTCCGCCAAGATGTTTGCATCCGAAATGTGCGGCCGCGTGGCCGACCGCTGCGTACAGGTGCACGGCGGCGCAGGTTATCTGGCCGAATACGAGGCAGAACGGTTCTACCGTGACAGCCGCATTTACCGCATTTACGAAGGCACGACGCAAATCCTGCAACTGGTCATCGCCAAGAATATGCTGCGCGAATTTGCAGCCGGAGCGGCAGCGTAAATGTATGATCTGCTGAAAGGCCTCTCTATTGTAGAGGTTTCCAGCTTTGTCGCGTCGCCCACGGCCGGCCTTTATTGCGCGCAAATGGGCGCCGAAGTCATCCGCGTGGACCAGATTGGCGGCGGACTGGATTATGACCGTTACCAGCTGACCCGGGACGGCCGTTCACTGTCGTGGGAAAACCTGAACCGCGCGAAGAAGAGTGTCGCTCTGGATATGCGCCGCGCCGAGGGGCGCGAACTGGCCGCCGAACTGGCGCGGGCCACGGGGCAGTTGATTACCAATGTTCCCGAACATAGCTTCCTGAGCCACGAGCTGGTATCGGCGGGCCGCGCTGACATGATCACCGTGCGGATCATGGGCTGGCATGACGGGCGTCAGGCGATGGATTTTACCGTCAATGCCGCCAGCGGCTATCCGATGATGTCCGGCCCGGTCGAACTGGGCGAAGGCGATCCGCAAGGCGCCCCGCCCGTCAACCAGTTGCTTCCCGCATGGGACTTTATCACGGGCGCCTATACCGCGTTCACGCTGATGGCTGCGCTTCGGCACAGGGACCGGACGGGTGCCGGCGGCGAAATCCGTATTCCGCTGGGCGATGTCGCCATCGGCACTGTTGCCAACAGCGGCGCGATGGCCGAAATGCTTTACCGCGGCGGTGACCGCGAACGGCTTGGCAACGCGATCTGGGGTGCATTCGGGCGCGATTTCATGACCGCAGACGGCCAACGCATGATGCTGGCGGCGCTGACCGACAAGCAATGGTCCGCGCTGGTCGAGGCGCTGGGTCTGTCCGCGCAGATCGCCGCGATCGAGGCCAGGCATGGCCTGTCCTTTGCGCGCAGCGACCATAACCGCTTCACCCACCGGGCCGAATTGTTTGCGTTGTTCCAGCAGGTCATCGGCAAGCTGGACTGGGCGGCCCTCGCCAGCCGGCTGGGCAACGCAGGCGCGACGTTCGAGCGTTACCGGACAATGCACGAAGCGGCGACCGATCCCGATCTGGTCACCAATAACCCGCTGTTCGGCCCTTCGCCCGGCAACCCCAGCGGATTCGAATATCCCGCGGCCGGATCGATTGCGAATATTCCCGGCGAAACTCGCGGCAATCCCCGCCCGGCGCCGTTTCTTGGCCAGCATAGCGAAGAAGTTCTGGCCGAGCGTCTGGGACTTTCATCAGGCGCCATTGCAAAGTTGATCGACAGCGCAATCGTCGCGTGCAGCGACGCACCGGACCACAGGAAATCGTCATGACTTTACGCCGCGCCGCAATCGTCAGCCCGCTTCGCACGCCGGTCGGCAAATTTCTGGGTTCGCTTGCTCCGCTTGAAGCAGGGCCGCTGGGTGCGGTGATCCTGAAGGCACTGGTCGAGCGCAGCGGCGTCGATCCCGAGCGGGTCGATGATGTCATTTTCAGCCAGGGTTACGGCAGTGCTGAGGCCCCGGCTATCGGGCGCTGGAGCTGGCTTGCCGCCGGTCTGCCGATTTCGGTGCCTGGCTATCAGCTGGACAGACGCTGCGGGTCGGGCCTGCAGGCGGTCGTCAATGCGGCAATGATGATCCAGACAGGCGCTGCCGATATGGTCGTTGCCGGCGGTGTCGAAAGCATGTCCAATGTCGAACATTATACGACAGGCATCCGTCAGGGCGTTCGCTTCGGCGATCTGACCATGCACGACAGGCTGACACGCGGACGGCTGATGTCGCAGCCGATCGAACGTTTCGGAGTGATCAGCGGCATGATCGAAACCGCCGAAAATCTTGCCGCCGATTATGACATTGGCCGCGAGGCATCCGATGCCTTTGCCGTGCGCAGCCACCAGAACGCCGCTGCGGCGTGGGAGGCGGGCAAATTCGGCGCGCAACTGGTTCCCGTCGATGTCCCCCAGCAGCGCGGCGATCCGGTCAGGTTTGCCAGGGACGAAGGTTTCCGCGCTGATGCCAGTATGGAAACGCTTGGCGCGTTGCGCGCAATCGAAGGCAAGACCAATCCTGCTGCTGTCGTAACCGCAGGCAATGCCAGCCAGCAAAATGATGCTGCCGCGGCGTGTCTGGTGGTGGCGGAAGATATGGTTGATGAGCTTGGTCTTGAACCGCTGCTGTGGTTTACCGGTTGGGCTGCAGCGGGCTGCGATCCTGCGCGGATGGGTATTGGCCCGGTTCCTGCGGTCGATCGTCTGTTCGGGCGGACCGGCATGGGCTGGGATGATATCGGCCTGATCGAACTCAACGAAGCCTTTGCGCCGCAAGCTCTTGCAGTCATGAAAGGCTGGGGCTGGAGCGACGATGACAGCCGCCGCGATCTGGTGAATGTGAACGGTTCGGGTATTTCGCTTGGTCATCCTATCGGCGCGACCGGCGGACGTATTCTGGCCGATATGGCGCATGAAATGCACCGCCGCGAGGTACGCTTCGGGCTTGAGACAATGTGCATCGGGGGCGGTCAGGGCATCGCGGCCATCTTCGAACGCGCATGACTGACCAAGGCTATGATTTTGCCGGTTGGATCGGCCGGACATTGCAATCGGAGGACCGGCTGAGCGCCGCCAGATCGCGCCGCTGGCTGGCGACATTCGACCTTCAGCACCCTGCCGACAGCGCCATGCCGCAAGGGATCCACTGGTGCCTTTGCACACCCGAAGCACCGACCCGCGCGCTGGGCGAAGACGGGCACCCCCGGCGTGACACATCACCCGCCAGTTTCCTTCCGCCGCTGACCCTGCCCCGCCGGATGTGGGCCAGCAGCGAGATTGAATTTCTCGCACCGATTACCCCGGGTTCGAAAATCGAACGTACGACCACGATCAAGGCAATCTCGCAAAAGCAGGGCGGCAGCGGACCGCTGGTCTTTGTTACTCTGGAGCATGAAACCGTTGCCAGTGGCCGGCTGGCTGTGCGCGAAGATCAAACTCTGGTTTTCCGCGGCGCCGCTTCACCCGGTAGCACCTTGTCGCCGCCACCGCTGGCTGACACCGCTTTCGATGCTTCGCAATGGCAGGCGACCCGCATGGTGATGCCCGATCCGGCGTTGCTGTTCCGTTATTCGGCGCTGACTTTCAACAGCCACCGGATCCACTATGATGCGCCCTATGCCAGTGACATCGAGCGTTATCGCGGGCTGGTGGTTCACGGGCCGCTAACTGCAACATTGCTGCTGGACCATGCCGCACAGCAATTGGGCGGCAATGCCCTGGCGCGTTTCAGCTTTCGCGGAACCAGCCCGGCAATTGCAGGCGAAGAGCTGATCCTGGCCATGCGCGGTGCTGGCGAGAATATCGAACTGGGCGCATTTGCGGCTGACGGCCGGCAAGTGATGCAGGCCGCGGCGGCCTTGCGGCAATAGGCCCTTCACATCATGGTGTGAAATCGGGGATCGGCTTCAGCACGCTATAGCTTTCCTCCAGCGGTTCATGCCCGAGCGGCGGAAATTCCAGTTCCTGCGGCTCGCAATGCGTATCGGGCAGCCGGTCGAGCAGATTGCGGATCAGTGTCAAACGCCCCTGTTTCTGGTCGTTGAAATCCACCAGCGTCCAGGGTGCATGGCCGGTATGCGTCGCTTCGAGCATCCGTGCCCGCGCGCTGGTATAGGCAGCATATTGCTGCCGCGCCGCCAGATCGACGGGTGACAGTTTCCAGCGTTTGAGCGGATCGTCCAACCGTTCCGCTAGCCGTTCTTCCTGCCGGGCCTGATCGGTCGTCAGCCAGTATTTGAACAGCAGAATACCGTCGTCCGTCAGCATTTTCTCGAAAACCGGCGCTTGCTGGAGGAACAGCGCGACCTGTTCTTCGGTTGCAAAGCCCATCACGCTTTCGACGCCGGCGCGGTTGTACCAGCTGCGGTCGAACAGGACGATCTGCCCCGCCGATGGCAGATGCTTCACATAACGCTGGAAATACCACTGCGTGCTTTCCTCTTCGCTGGGCTTGGGCAGCGCGGCGGTGGTGCATTGGCGCGGATTGATCGGATTGCTCAATGCCGAAATCGCGCCTCCCTTGCCCGCCGTATCGCGCCCTTCGAAAACAACCACGATGCGGGCGCCGGTAACCCGCGCCCAGCGGGCCATTGCCACCAGCTCCTGTTCGAGCGGCGCCAGCACATTTTCGTAATCTTTCTGTTTCATAAACCCTCCTGTCCGGCCTGAACCCGTTTGTCTAACCACAAGGCTGGTGATAGGGTCTGCTCCAGATTATGGCTACATCGGTTGAACCACACAGCGACTACACGCGCCTGCCCGAAATGCCGGATGATGTGTTTACCGCGCCGCTCAAAAAGCCCGGACATCTGGGTGATGACTGGCTGGAGCCCGAGCAGAACGTATATTCGTCGGACGATGATGCAATCTGGAACGATCTGTTCGCGCGGCAAATGGATATTCTGCCCGGACGCGCGGCGACCAGTTTCCTGCGCGGGCTGGACAAGCTCCATCTCGGCAATGGCGGGGTTCCCAGCTTTGACCGGCTGAGCACCGAACTGGGCGCGATGACCGGGTGGAGCGTGGTGCCTGTACCGATGCTGATCCCCGATCACGTGTTTTTCTGGCATCTTGCCAACCGCCGCTTCCCGGCGGGCAATTTCATCCGCACGCGCGACACTTTCGACTATATCCAGGAACCTGACGTCTTCCACGATGTGTTCGGCCATGTCCCGATGCTGACCGATCCGGTCTATGCCGACTATATGCAGGAATATGGCAAGGCCGGCTGGAAGGCTATGCGTTACAACCGGTTAAAGGCGCTTGGCGCGCTCTACTGGTACACCGTCGAATTCGGTTTGATAGCGGAACCGGACGGCGTGCGTGCCTATGGCGCCGGGATCCTGTCCGGCCCGATGGAAGCGCAATTCGCGGTCGAGGCGCAATCCCCCAACCGCATCATGCTCAACGTGGACCGCGTCATGCGGACCGATTACGTCATCAGCGATCTTCAGCCGACCTATTTCGTGATCGAAAGTTTCGAAGATTTGTACCGGCAGACGGTAGAGCGAGATTTTGACCGGCTTTACAACAACTTACCGCCCGCCTTTACCTATGCAAACTCGGCGGTGATCGATGTCGATAATGTCGTGCATCGCGGTACGCAGGAATATCTGCTGCGGGGCGGACGGGGTAGCGGCGCGAAGGCTGTTTAGCCAGCGTCGCCGAAGAGCCTCAATTCGCGGCAGTGCGCTGGGTGAAGTTGGCGATACCCAGCGAGACCAGCGATCCGCCAATGGCAAAGAACAGCGTTTCCAGCGCAATGCCCTGAAGCACCGAAGGCCCTGCCAGAAGCACAGCGACTGCGGCAGCGCCAATAGCGCCCGCGGTCACGTTGACCACAACGTTCTGCCGCCCTTCGATTTGGGTAAGTATTGATGCGAGCCACCCCTGGGTCGCGCCGATAACGAGGACAATAAACAAACCCATTACAACAAATCGATCCTTTCATGACTAAAAGACACGAAGCGGACGATGGTTCCTCAAATGGATAAGCCGCCGTTAACCTTTTGGTTCGCGGATCAGCGCATGGTGAGCCAGGCTATCGCTACTATGCCGATCACGATCCGGTACCAGGCAAACGGGGCAAATCCCGCGCGGCCGACATAGGCGACAAACATCCTGATAACTGCCAGTGCGACGACAAAGCTGACCGCGAACCCGACCGCAATTTCCGACCATCCGACCGTGCTGGTGCCAGCCATCAACTGATCACCCTTGGTCGCCAGTTCGAGCGTGGAGGCACCGATCATCGTCGGCACCGCCAGGAAAAATGAAAATTCGGCAGCCGTTTTGCGGTTCACACCCATCGCCAATGCGCCCATGATTGTCGCACCCGAACGGCTAACCCCGGGCACCATGGCCAGACATTGGGCCAGACCGATAAAAATCGCGGTTTTAAGCGGCATATCGCCAACCTCGGTGTAATTGCCCGGTTTGGCGACCTGTTCGATAGCCAGTATCGCGATCCCGCCGATAACCAGCGCCCATGCCACCAGCATCGGGCTGCCCAGCATGATATCGATCTGGTCCTTGAACGCGAGGCCAAGAATGACCGAAGGCAGCAACGCCACCAGCAGATTGCGCAGAAAATTCAGGCCTTCGCGTTCCAGCCGCAGGACACCCATTCCGGCTTTCCAGAAGGTGCCCCAATACTGATAAACCACAGCCAGAATCGCACCCAGCTGGATCACGACATTGAACAGCGCCCATTGCGCCGCATCATAGCCGAACAGTTCGGATGCGAGGATCAGATGCCCGGTCGAGGAGACAGGGACAAATTCGGTCAGGCCCTCGACGATGCCGAGCAGAATTGCGGTGAGTGTGAGATTCATGGCGGAGCCAATGAAGGAAGGTGTTCAATGAAGCAAGAGCGGCGAAACCAGAGCGGCGAGGCCATATCGGTCCCGCCGCTCTGTTACTCATGTATTCGGCGCTGCACAGGCAGCCGGCCGCATCACCAGATACGCACACGCTCTTCGGGTGCCAGATACAGGTCATCGTCAGCCGTCACGTTGAAGGCATCATACCACGCATCAAGATTGCGCACCGCGCCATTCACGCGGAATTCCTCGGGTGAATGCGGGTCGGTTTGCAGACGCTGGCGGCCCATGGCCTCGCGCTGCATCGAACGCCACACCTGGCCCCAGGACAGGAAGAAACGCTGATCGCCGGTCAACCCGTCGATAACCGGGGCTTCTTTGCCGTTCAGCGACAGGCGGTAAGCGCGATACGCCATCGAAAGGCCGCCGACATCGCCGATGTTTTCGCCCAGAGTAAAGCGCCCGTTGACGCAGGTTTCGCCGCCATCATACGGGCAGTAGGCGTCATATTGCGCCGCCAGCCGGTCGCCCAGTTTGGTAAACCGTTCGAGGTCTTCCTTGCCCCACCAGTTGCGCAAAGTGCCGGTGCCGTCATATTTCGATCCCTGATCGTCAAAACCGTGGCCGATTTCATGCCCGATCACGCCGCCAATCGCGCCGTAATTCACCGCCGGATCATTGCTGGCACTGAAAAACGGACGTTGCAGGATGGCAGCCGGGAATACGATTTCATTGAACACCGGATTAAAATAGGCATTTACCGTCTGCGGCAGCATACCCCATTCGGTTTTATCGACCGGCTTGCCCAGCTTCGACAGATTGTCGAGACGGTTCCATTCGCCTGCCGACATCCGGTTGCCCAGCGGATCATTGCCAGCGACAGTCAGCCCGTCATAAGTTTCGAACGTATCGGGATGGCCGATTTTCGGATTGAATGCATCCAGCTTGGCCTTGGCCGCGGTTTTTGTCTCGGGCGTCATCCAGTCGTTTTCGGCAATGCCCTGCGCCATCGCGGTGCGCAGATTTGCAACCAGCTCGTCCATCGCAAGTTTGCTTTCGGCGGGGAAAAACCGCTCGACATAGCTTTTGCCCAGCACTTCGCCGAGCTGGCCTTGCGTTGCGGCAATCGCGCGCTTCCAGCGTGGTTGCTGCTGTTCCTGTCCGCTCAGCTTGGTGCCGTAAAAGGCAAAATTCGCCGCATCCAGCTCGCTGGAGAGCACTGCAGCGTTGTTCGAAAGGAAGCTCTTGGCCATGTAAGCCTGCAGCAAGGGCAGCTGCGTTTGGGTAAGCAGCTTCATCATTGCGGGCGTGCCGCCGCCGATTCCGGCCAGTATTTTTTCCGACAGGCCCAGCTGTGCGGCTTCTGCTGCACTTGGCGGAATTTGCGGCGCAAGGAATGTATCCTGATCGCCAAAACCGCCCGCCTCCAGCACTGTTGCCAGCGGGAAATCGCCGGCCAGCTTCATAAACTCGTCGCGCGTCAGCTTGTTATAGGTCAGATCGCTGTTGCGGATCGCAGTCCGGTCCCATTCCAGTTCCGCCACCTGTTTTTCAAAGGCGTACACCGCCAGTGCGGTGCCAGCCGCATCATCATAACCCGCCTTATCGAGCAGCAATGTCAGATATTCGATATAGGAAGCGCGGATATCTTCGTTACGCTCGTTATCGACGAGGTAATAATCGCGGTCGGGCAGGCCCATACCGTCGAACCCGACCGACACGATGTAGCTGTTGGGATCCTTGCTATCGACCGAAACGCCGGCGGCAATCATGCCGGAATAGCCGGGCTTGGAAAACAGGACAGCCAGCTGGTCGAGCGTGGCGGCCGAATAAATCTCGGAAAGATAGGGATAGGCAGGTGTCAGGCCGCTGGCATCGATCGCTTCGACATCGAGAAAGGCATTATAGGCATCGACAATCCGGCGCTCGCCAGTGCCGGGCGCAGGGTTGGCAGCAACCAGTTCGTCAACCAGCGTCTTCACATCGTCGCGCGATGCCTCGCCCAGCGCGTCAAACGCGCCGAAGCGGGCCTTGTCGGCAGGAATGGTGTTTTCAGCAATCCATTTACCATTGACGAATTCGAAGAAATCATCGCCCGGATCGACAGACTGATCGATCGTGGAAGGATCGACCCCCCAGGTGCCGTAAACCATTTCAGGCGCTGTGCTGTCGGCGTCTTGCGCCATGGCGGGTACGGTTAATGCAAGCGCGGCAGCAGATGCCCCGGCAAAAAGGGTGCTCTTGATCATTCAGTTAGGCTCCACGGGTTTGAATTGAGACAATTCTTTCGAGAATTAATACCGGCTACACGAAATCAGGCCGCTGGTTAAGGGCCCGAACGACCTTAGCCGACCCGATCATGCACTTGGTCGAATTGTAGCGCGGCAAGCCGGGCATAAAGCCCGCCCGCAGCAGACAGGTCGCTGTGCGTCCCCTGTTCGACAATCCGGCTGTCTTCCATCACGATTATCCGGTCAGCCGCACGGACGGTGGCAAGCCGGTGCGCGATGACCAGTGTCGTGCGCGATGCCATCAGACGGTCCAGCGCGTCCTGCACCAGTTTTTCGCTTTCTGCGTCAAGCGCGCTGGTCGCTTCGTCCAGCAACAGGATCGGCGCATCGCGCAGCAGCGCGCGGGCAATCGCGATGCGTTGCTGCTGGCCACCCGACAAACGCGCCCCGCTTTCACCCAGAAAGGTGTCGAGCCCCTGCGGCAATTGTTCGAGAAATTCTGCCGCATTGGCCGCGCGCGCCGCTTCCCAGATTTCTTCATCGCTGGCGGCCCACTGGCCGTAGCGCAGATTGTCGCGCGCATTGGCGGCAAACAACACTCCGTCCTGCGGCACCAGCGCCATCCGGTTGCGGATTTCTGCAGGATCGGCGCTTGTCAGCGGCACTCCGTCCAGCCGGATCGTGCCTGCCTGCGGATCGTAAAACCGCTCCGCCAATTGGAAGATGGTGGATTTGCCCGCGCCTGACGGGCCGACAATTGCAACCGTCTCCCCCGGTTCGATCTCGAGGCTGAAATCCTTGAGCGCGGCAATTTCGGGCCGGGTCGGATAACGGAAGGTTACATTGCGGAACGACAGGCTGCCGCGCGGGGGCTGCGGCAGGGCTGTCGGACGCTCGGGCGCGCTGATCGCCGGCTTTTCGTTGAGCAATTCGTTCAACCTGCCCGCAGCGCCGGCCCCGCGCAGCAGATCGCCGTACACTTCGGTCAATGCGCCAAATGCGCCGGCGGTGATGGCCCCGGCAACGACGAATGCCAGAATCGTCCCGCCCGAAAGATCGCCTTCTGCCACCAGCAACGCACCGCGCCACATCACCAGTACAATGGATCCGAAAATCAGCGTGATGATAATCGCGGTCATGGCTGCGCGGATTGTAATCCGCTTTCTGGCCGTATCGAATGTCCGCTCCACCGCCCCCTCGAACCGCTTGGCCTCGCGGTCCTGCTGCCCGAACGCCTGGACGATTTTCATCGCGCCAAGCACTTCGGACACCATCGC
Organism: Altererythrobacter aquiaggeris; assembly: GCF_037154015.1. Classification (NCBI taxonomy): domain Bacteria; kingdom Pseudomonadati; phylum Pseudomonadota; class Alphaproteobacteria; order Sphingomonadales; family Erythrobacteraceae; genus Aestuarierythrobacter; species Aestuarierythrobacter aquiaggeris. The sequence goes on along the minus strand of NZ_JBANRL010000001.1, from coordinate 261,791 downwards.
GCCGACATCCGCCACGCGGTCCTGACTCGACCGGCTGATGTTACGCAGCCGCCGCCCGAACACCGCAATCGGGATTATGATTACGGGAATGGCGATCAGCATTGTGGTGGCCAACTGCGGGGCCAGCCAGAACAGATAGACCGTGCCGAGCACTGCCATGATCGCATTGCGCAGCGCCACCGATACGGTGGTCCCCACGACCTGTTCGATGATCGCCGTATCCGAAGTCATGCGCGAGGATATTTCCTTGGGCGAATTATCTTCGAAGAATGACGGCGCCTGGCGCAGCAGATTGGCATGCACCCGCTCGCGCAGATCGGCGACCACCCGCTCGCCCAGCCAACTGACGAAATAAAACCGGAATGCCGTAGCGATGCCCAGCACGCCGACGATCAGCAGCAGATACCGGAACCAGCGCCCGATATCCGCGGGATCGCCTCCGGCAGCAAACCCCCGGTCCACCACCAGCCGCAACCCGGCCGGTATCGCAAGCGTGGCTGCAGCGCTGACCAGCAACGCCAGCAGCGCATACCCCACGCGGTCCGGATATTTGACCAGTTCGCGCCAGATCATGGTCAGCGGGCCAAGCGACTTTGCCGGCTTGGGTTCGCTGGATGGGGGCCGCTGGCTTGCCGTATGCGGTGTTTCGGGAGAACTCATGGCGCGCCCATAGACCATGAATTGGCTGCATGAAAGCTGGCAACCGGGCCCGGGGCGCGGGTGATTTGGCAAATATAGTGCATTGCAACATGGGCGGGTTCGGTTCAGGGTGCAGTGCACAATAGCCATTCAGGCACCGCAGGGGACTATAATTTGCTCTATCATATGCATGAAATGCAGCGTTCGTGGCTGGCCGGTGCCAGCGCCTGGGCGTCCATTTCATCCCAGATGCTGTCCAACCCGATGATGCCGATGGGCTATCTGGGTCTGGGCCCGATGGCCGCTTCTGCGCTTGAAGTGTTCGCCCACGCCGCTGCTACACGCGGTAAGCCGGAATTCGGGATCGAGACGGTCGCCGTGGACGGCAAGGATGATGTCGTCGTCGAAAGCATCGTGGTGACCAAGCCGTTTGGCGATCTGCTGCGCTTTCGCCGTGAGGGTTTGCCCAAAAGCGCCCCCAAACTGCTGATCGTCGCGCCGATGAGCGGGCATTACGCAACGCTGCTGCGCGGCACAGTCGAACGGATGATCGAAAGCGCCGAAGTGTACATCACCGACTGGGCCGATGCGCGCGCAGTGCCGGTGAAGGAAGGCCGCTTCGATCTTGACGATTATATCGATTATCTGGTCGAATTCATGGACCACATCGGCCCCGGCAGCCACATGATGGCCGTATGCCAGCCGTCCGTGCCCGCACTCGCCGCGACCGCACTCATGAATATCGACAAGCATCCTGCGCGCCCTGCCACGCTCACCATGATGGGCGGCCCGATCGACACGCGCGAGAGCCCCACCACGGTCAACGATATGGCGATGGACCGCCCGATCGAATGGTTTCGCGGGAATGTTATTGCCACCGTTCCGCTGTCCTATCGCGGCAGCGGCCGTAAAGTGTATCCCGGCTTCCTCCAGCTCGCCAGTTTCATGAGCATGAACCTGGGCGCGCATATGCAAAGCCATTACGAGATGTTCAAACATCTCAACGCGGGTGACACCACCAGCGCGGATGCGACCAAGGATTTCTACGAAGAATATCGCAGCGTTTGCGACATGACTGCCGAATTCTACCTCCAGACAGTGGAAGAAGTGTTCCAGAAACACTCGCTTCCCAACGGCACATTCGAACATAAGGGCAAAATCGTCGATCTGGGCAAGATCACCGATACCGCGATCCTTTGCATCGAAGGCGAGCGGGACGATATTTCAGGCGTCGGCCAGACCAGGGCCGCGCTGAAACTGGCGACCGGACTGCCGGAGAAAAAGAAGCGTTATTACCTCGCCGAAGGGGCCGGCCATTACGGCATCTTCAACGGCAGCAAATGGCGCGAAAAAATCGCCCCGCAGGTCGAACAGTTCATGCGCGAGCACGCTGCGAAGAAAGCGGACCTGAAAGCGGTAGCCTAGGCGTCAGTCGGCGGGCCGGACCGCTTCCGGTCTGCGCCCGAAAATCCGCCTGACGAAATTGCGCGCTTTGATCAGCAGCCAGACCGTCAGCGCCAGCAGAACCGCCGCAATACCGCCGGCGACATAGGGATATTCGTAGGTCGCATAAAGCAGGCCTGCCGTGGCGACATCCTCCGCAGTCGAGACGACGATGTTCGAAACGGGTTCGGGGCTGGTATTGACGACAGCGCGCGCTCCGGCCTTGCCGCCATGCGCCAGAAGCGCGCCGCCGCCGCCCAGAACAAAGGCGATGACCTGCACCGCAGGATCGGACGGATCGACAATTGCCAGCGCCAGCATCGCGCCGCCCACCGGCCGGACAAACGTATGAACGGCGTCCCAGACAGTGTCGAGAAACGCGACCTTGTCAGCAAAAAACTCGAGCACGGCGGCAAGCCCCGCCGCACCCATCACCCACGGATTGGCCAGCACCTGCAGGCTTTCCAGATGTTCGGGCAGCGGCAAGGCGCCCCATTGCATCGCCAGCCCCGTGGCAAACACAGTCAGATACAGCCGCCAGCCCGATAACAGGCTGATACTTCCGGCAATCCCGATAATTTCCATGACGCCCATCAGCGCAAGATGCGCCCGATTCTTGCGCGAGGCAAGATTGCGGGTCTGTATTTCCTCACGGCTGGTTGGCTATGCACCGCCTCCGCCCGCGCCCGGCGTCCGAGGCGGCTCCGTCAGGAGCCTGACAAAAAACCGCGAGAGGAAACCGACTTCCTCCCGCGGCCGATGCTGTGACTTTAATCAGAAGATTTCGAACAATCCGGCAGCGCCCATACCGCCGCCGACGCACATGGTGACGACCGCATATTTCGCGCCGCGGCGCTTGCCTTCGATCAATGCGTGGCCGGTGCAGCGGGCGCCCGTCATGCCGTAGGGGTGTCCGATGGAAATCGAGCCGCCATTGACGTTGAGAATATCATTATCGATGCCCAGACGGTCGCGGCAGTAAATGACCTGTACAGCAAATGCTTCGTTGAGTTCCCACAGACCGATATCGTCCATTTTCAGATCGAAGCGTTCGAGCAGTTTGGGGATCGCGAAGACCGGGCCGATGCCCATTTCGTCAGGCTCGGTTCCGGCGACTGCCATGCCGACATAGCGGCCGAGCGGGGTCAAGCCGCGCTTTTCGGCAACCCTGGATTCCATCACGACGCAGGCGCTGGAACCGTCTGACAGCTGCGATGCGTTACCCGCAGTGATCGTCATGCCCGGGCCCATCACGGGATTGAGTGCCTGCAGGCCTTCCAGCGTGGTGGAGGGGCGATTGCCCTCGTCCTTGGCGATGGTCACATCGACATCGCTGATTTCGCCGCTTTCCTTGTCCTGGACCTTCATGGTGGTCGATACGGGCACGATCTCGTCGTCGAACTTGCCCGCTTCCTGCGCGGCGGCAGTGCGCATTTGCGAGCTGAGCGCATATTCGTCCATCGCTTCGCGGCTGACGTCGTAACGCTTGGCAACCGTTTCGGCGGTTTGCAGCATGTTCATGTACACATCGCCGTGCATCGCGATCAGTTCGCGGTCGGGCGCGACGCGCATTTCGGGCGTTTGCACCAGACTGATCGATTCCTGACCGCCCGCTGCAACGATATCCATCCGGTCAACGATGACCTGCTTGGCCGCTGTGGCAATCGTCATCAGGCCCGATGAACACTGGCGGTCCAGGCTCATCCCCGAAACCGTGATCGGAAGGCCCGAGCGCAAGGCAACCTGACGGCCGATGTTGCCCGCCTGGGTGCCCTGCTGCAGCGCAGCGCCCCAGACGACATCGTCAAATTCCGCCCCTTCGACGCCCGACCGCTCGACCGCGGCGGCGAGTGAATAGGAGCCGAGCGTTGCGCCTGCGGTGTTGTTGAAAGCGCCCTTATATGCGCGGCCGATGGCCGTGCGGGCGGTTGATACGATTACTGCGTCGCGCATGGCGAACTCCTTGGTTAATTACAATCAGGTCTGGTTTCGCGGAAGGAATGTCCGGGGATCAGACGAAGTACTGGGTTATCCATTCGGTGATCAGCGCGGGCTTTTCCTCGCCTTCGATCTCGATGGTAATCTCGCAGCTCTGTTGCCACTGGCCGGGACGTTTCTCGGTCATTTCGGTCAGTTTCCAGTGGCCGCGAATACGCTTGCCGCTGCGCACGGGCGAAATGAAGCGGGTTTTGTTGCCGCCGTAATTCACCGCCATCTTGATCCCGTCAACGCGGGGAACATCGCTGTTCGCGGTCAGATACGGGATCATCGACAACGTCAGAAAGCCGTGCGCGATGGTGCCGCCAAACGGCGTCATCTTGGCCTTTTCCTCGTCGATATGGATGAACTGGTGATCACCGGTCGCATCGGCAAATTTGTTGATCCGGTCCTGCGACATTTCGGCCCATTGGGATTTGCCGATGTTTTCGCCGATTTTGGCTTCGATTTCCTGCGGGGACATACGCCTCTCCTCAATAATTACCTGCTGGTCGAGGTGTTACATGGCGCATGATCGGGCTTACTGCAACGCGGGAGAGCCTGCCGTTACGGTATCGCGGGGCTTTATCGCGTTCGCGGCTTCGGGTCGGTGTCTTACCCGCCCGGCCGGCTGCGAATCGGTGCGGCGGCAATATGACCACAGCCCGCACTGGATGGCCAGAATCAGCAAGATGAACGGCTGGAAGGCAATTCCGACAAACAATGCCCCGACCAGCGCGGTAAGCTGCGCCATTTGCAGGGCATTGGCCAGCGGTGCCTGCCATTGTTCGGCAGCGCCCGTGCGCGCTTTCCAGCGCCGCCGGATGCGTTCCATCTGCCAGACACCGCTGGCCTGCAACAGCATCCAGAGCGCGAACCCGAAATAGCCCTGCTCGCCCAGCATTTCGAAATAGCTGGAATGGAACGCGCGGGCTTTGTCCGTCACTTCTTCGGACACGATCTTGCGGTTATTGCCTTCGCCTTCCGCTGACCGGGTGTTGTACGTGAAGCTATTGCCAAGATAGACATTGAAGCCCCCGCCGCCGGGGTTTTTCGCAACATAGTCCAGCGTCCATTGCCACACCGCCACACGGGTTGATGCGGATTCGTCGCCTTCGTGGTTGTTGATCGTGCCCATCCGCTGCGAAAAACTGTCCGGCAGGAACGGCACGGTGGCCATGCCCAGCGCAGCGACCGCAAAAAGATAGGTAAAACGCCGCTTCACCTCGCGCAGCATCATGACCCCCAGCGCGATGATGCAGATCAGGCCCGTGCGCGCAGCCGTGCCGACCGGGATCAGCAGGCACGCAAAGATCAGTCCGGCAGAAAACAGCCGGACCCGCCAGTCTTTGGGAAAAATCGTCCCGTGATTTACCAGCCAGCGGACCAGGGGGATGCTGGCCACCGCAACGCAGGCCAGCGTCGATGTTTCATACAGACCGTAATCGGCATCGACCAGCAGTGGCAGTTTGCCATATCCGCCGCCGCCCGATCCGATCGTCTTGATACCCCCGCCGATCACGATCGCCCCCAGCGTCAGGATCATGGTGAGGATGGTGGCTTCGAACCTGAGCCGCGTCGTCAGCGTAAGCGGCAGGAAAATGGCGAAGACCATGGCTTTCCACACCCAGGCCCATTTTTCGAGCGCGGCCTCGGGGAAATCGGCGGTAAATGTGGTCAGCGCGCAATAGCCCAGCAGCAGAACCATCAGAAACTGGCGGTAGGTGAAACGGCTTTTCGATTTGTCGTCGATCATCAGCCAACCGGCAAAGGCGGCGGCAAAGGCGACCAGCGAAACGGGGATTGCCTGAATAAGCGACCAGCCGATCTTTTGCGGCACCAGCACATCAATATAAATATAGGCCATAACCCAGATAAACGGACGGCGCACACCGGCAGCCAGCAACGCAATAACAAAGGTAAACAGCGCCAGATCGAGCATCTGGCCTAGCGGTCCCGGCGGCTGCAACGCGGACGTTTCGCCGTGTCTTCGCTATCCAGATCGGCGCGCGTCATCAGCCTGACAACCGCAAGGGCAAGCAGGCCGTGGGTCAGCACAAGGGCAAAATAGTCGATCAAGCACGCGGTTCCTTCATCCCGATATGCGCGCAGTAACACCGTCCGGTTGACGCGGCGTTAAGGCTATCGAGCTAAAGGACCGGGATGACCCGCGTTCTTCACGTTCTCGACCATTCTCTGCCGCTGCACAGCGGATATACATTTCGCACGCGCGCCATCCTGTCGGCCCAGCAGGCATCGGGCATCGATGTCCGCGGGATAACCGGCCAACGGCATTTGGCAGACGGGCCGCCCGCGGAAACACATGATGGCCTGACCTTCCACCGGACACCCGGCTGCGCGAGCGGACCGGCTGCGCTGCGCGAATGGCGCGAGATTGGCGCGCTTGCCCAGGCCATCGTGCACCTGGCGGCCGACTGGCGGCCTGATGTGCTGCACGCGCATTCGCCCGCACTATGCGGCGCCGCTGCGATAATCGCGGGGCGGAAGCTGGACATTCCGGTGGTGTACGAAATCCGCGCTTTCTGGGAAGATGCGGCGGTCGGCAACGGAACCGGCAAGACGGGATCGGCGAAATACCGTCTGACCAGAGCGCTGGAAAACCGCGTGGTGGCGGCTGCGGATGCCGTCTTCACGATCTGTCACGGCCTGCGCGATGATCTTGCCGCGCGCGGCCATCCTGCGGGCAAAATCGGGGTTATGCCCAACGGCGTCGATCTGGCCATGTTCGGCAGCCCGCCGCCGCGCGATAATGCGTTGGCTGGCAGCCTTGGCTATTCCGGCAACGCGCAGGTTATCGGCTATGTCGGCAGTTTTTACGATTATGAAGGGCTGGACGATCTGATCGCCGCGATGCCCGAACTGATCGCAAGCGAGCCGGATGCCCGATTGCTGTTGGTCGGGGGCGGGCCGATGGACGCCGCCTTGCGCGCGCAGGCTGCGGCATCGCCTGCGGCGGGGGCAGTCCATTTTACCGGACGCGTCCCGCATTCCGGAGTCGAGCGGTATTATTCGCTCATCGACATTCTCGCTTATCCGCGCAAGGCCAGCAGGCTGACCGATCTGGTTACCCCGCTCAAACCGCTGGAAGCGATGGCGCAGGGCCGGCTTGTGGCCGCATCCGACGTCGGCGGACACCGCGAATTGATGAGCCAAGGGGTAACGGGCCGCCTGTTCGCGCCCGACGATCCGGCGAGCATCGCAAGCGAACTGGCGTTGCTGCTGGCGGACCGGACCGACTGGGCCGGGATGAAAAGCCGCGCCCGCGCCCATATTTCCGCGCATCATGACTGGGCGCGCAACATTCGTCGTTATCAAGACGTTTACCAAACCCTGTTATCGCCCGAGGCCAGACCGGACCTGTCCCGCGCCGCTTGAAGGTGTGCGGACCATTCAGGGCCGCACAACGGGGTACAAGCACAGTGGCAACAATCGAGCGTCAACCAGCCGGCAAAAAACCGGTCAGCAGCCACCGGCTGTTTCCCGCAATCGTTGCATTGTGGTTTGCCGCATTATTCGGCGTGGGCAGTCTGGTTTTGCCCACACCGCTGATCGAACGTGTCGCTGTGGCGAGCGGTTTGGCGGGCATGGTCGCTGCTGCACAGCCACCGCTGGGCGTGACAGCCAAATTGCTGATTGCGCTGGTGGGATCGGGCTTTGGCATCGTGCTGGGGATATTTATCGCGCGCAAAATCGCGGCATCGCAGCGCAGCCTGTCTGGCGTAAAGTCGCCGCCAAGCGTGCGCGCCACCGATCGCCATCCCGATGCTCCCGCACGCAGGCCGATTTCGGCGCCGGATGAGTTGGGCGATGAGTTGGGCCATGAGTTAGGCGAGCAACCGGGTGAAGATCGGGGTGCATCCAGACCGCCTGCGGCGGTAGTAGAACCCGCCAGACTGCCCGGCCGCCGACGCGCGCTGTCATTGAACAATGAAGAATCCCGCAGCGAATATCTTGATGTAGCGCCGCTGCCGGGACATAATTATGCCGAAGAGGCGTTACCCGATATGTCCGGATTTGCTCCTGAAGCAAGCCCCGAACCCGAACCGGAACCTGAACACGGATACGATTGGGACGATACGGCCGAGGCGGGGATCGAACCACTCGAACTGGGGGACTTCTCGGTTGAACCCGGCGAACGGTTCACAGCCGGCGCGCTGCCGCTTGAAACGCCTCTGGACGCGCAGCCGGACGTGTCCGCCGCGCCGCCGCAGGATGAGCCATCGGGCAATGAACCTTTAGCCTGTAAGCCTCTTGCGGACTTGAATATCGTGGAACTGGTCGAGCGGCTGGGTATGTCGATCAGACACTATCACGAAGCCGGGGCAGCGCCGCCGCAGCAGTCCGCGCAAGCTTTCCCGCGCGAGGCGGAACCTGCGCCGCCTGCCCGCTTACCCGATGCATTACGCACCCTGGATTTTCATGACCGAGATGACGGTGATGACTGTGATGACTGTGATGATGCGCCTGAAGGCGCGGAGGATTTCATTCCGGCGGCAAGCCTGAAAATGCCGCAAATGCCGCAAATCCCGCTCGACGCAGCCATCCACCGTGCGGCGCCGGAAGCTGCGAATGCCGAACCAAAACAGATGTTTGTGCCAGCCGCAGCGGCGGAAGCCGAAGCGCCCTCACGCTTTCCGCTTCCTGCAGAGCCGATTGTCGAAGACGCCGACAGTCCGCAGATCGAAGATGAAGCCGAGAGCGAGGACGAGAGCACCTACAGCTCGCTTCTCGCCATGCGCAATCCGTTTATGGACGGCGCAGAACCGTTCCGTATCGAAGAATTCGAAGACCCTGATGAAATGGACGGATCGGTGCAGCCAATGGTCATTTTTCCCGGCGGCAGTGAGAACGTGCGACACCGCGCGCGCGATAATGCCAAGGAAGCTACGGCAGAGAACTCCGGAGAAGCGGAATCATCCGATGCCCGGTTTGCTGCGGCTGCCACGCAGATCAGGACCGCGCTGCCGGATTTCGGGGCCGCCGGTGACCAGAAAAATTCCGCCACCCAGGACACCGAAGAGGCGCTGCGCGAAGCGTTATCGACGCTACGGCGCATGAGCGGTGCGGCCTGACCGGGGCATCCGGTCTCATTTGAAACAAACAAAACTTGCCCGTTCCGCATTCGAAATAGTGCGTCTTCGCGGTTGCAATAATTCTTTCCTGTCGCCATGAAGAATGGCTGCGACAGTTTCTACCGCTTTTCGGCGGGCAGAATCGCGCTTGATCGCCGGACGCCCTCTTGATGGCGGCAGTCCGGCCACAGACAGGACGGGAATTGAATGGGCTTTCCAGCGCCCCAAGGGCTTTACGACGCGCGTAACGAGCATGATGCATGCGGTGTGGGTATGCTTGCCCATATCAAGGGCGTAAAAAGCCATTCTATCGTCAAACAATCGCTGGAAATTCTTGCCAATCTCGATCACCGCGGCGCGGTAGGCGCTGATCCGCTGCTGGGCGACGGTGCCGGGTTGCTGATGCAAATTCCGCATCTCCTGTTCCAGAAATGGGCCGGTGACAACGGACATACCCTTCCCGCAGAAGGGCAATATGCCGTGGCGATGTGTTTCCTGCCGCAAGGCGAGCAGGAACGCGGCTTCGTGACCGAGCAGATCGAGAAATTCATCGCCAAGGAAGGGCAGGAGCTGATCGGCTGGCGCGATGTTCCCGTCACCATCGACGGGTTGGGCAAAGCGGTTATCGATTCGATGCCGGTCATCCGCCAGTGTTTTGTCGCGTGCGGCAGGAATTGCGCCGATCAGGACGCTTTCGAACGCAAATTACTGTCGATCCGCAAACAGGCGCTGAACCCGCTGCACAAACTGGCGATAAAACATTCCATGCCCGGTCTGACCGAGCTGTATATTCCCAGTTTTTCCAGCCGGACCATCGTTTACAAGGGACTGCTGCTGGCAACACAGGTCGGCAGTTTTTACGACGATTTGCGCGATCCTGACTGTATCAGTGCGCTGGGATTGGTGCATCAGCGTTTCAGCACCAACACATTTCCCAGCTGGCGGCTGGCACACCCGTTCCGCCTGATCGCGCATAATGGCGAAATCAACACGGTGCGCGGCAATGTGAACTGGATGAATGCCCGCCGCCGGACGATGGAAAGCGACCTGCTCGGCCCCGATCTGGACAAGATGTGGCCGATTATTCCGCATGGCCAGTCGGACACCGCCTGTCTCGACAATGCGCTCGAACTGCTGGTTGCGGGCGGTTATTCGCTGGCCCATGCCATGATGATGCTTATCCCCGAAGCCTGGGCCAAGAACGAGCTGATGGATCCGCAGCGCCGCGCGTTTTACGAATATCACGCCGCCTTGATGGAACCGTGGGATGGCCCCGCCGCGGTCTGTTTCACCGATGGCCGGCAGATCGGCGCGACACTGGACCGTAACGGTCTGCGCCCCGCGCGCTTCTGCGTGACCAAGGATGACCTTGTCTGCCTTTCATCGGAAAGCGGCGTGCTGCCTTTTGCCGAGGAAGACATCACGCGCAAATGGCGGCTCCAGCCGGGCCGGATGCTGATGATCGACCTTGAAGAAGGGCGCATCATCGAAGACGAGGAGGTCAAGGCCACCCTGTCCGAAGCGCACCCCTACGCGCAGTGGCTGGAAAAAGCGCAGTACAAGCTGGAGGATCTGGGCACGATCGAGCCCGAGCTGTCCGAATTGCCGATGGACGATTCCAGCCTGCTGGAGCGCCAGCAAGCCTTTGGCTATACGCAGGAAGACATCACCCGCTTTCTCGAACCGATGGCGGTGAACGCCGATGATCCGCTGGGTTCGATGGGCACCGATACACCGCTTGCCGTGCTGTCGGACCGTTCGCGTCTGCTGTACGATTATTTCAAGCAGAACTTCGCGCAGGTTACCAATCCGCCGATCGATCCGATCCGCGAAGAACTGGTGATGAGCCTGCTGTCGATGATCGGCCCGCGCCCGAATTTGCTGGGCCGCGAAGCCGGTACGCACAAACGGCTCGAAGTGCAGCAACCTATTCTGACCAACCGTGATGTGGCCAAGATACGCTCTGTCGAAGCGGCGCTGGACGGCGCGTTCCGCACTGCCACCATCGATATGACCTGGGATGTTGCGGCAGATGAAGCCGGGATCGAACTGGCGATCCGCGAAATGTGCTGGGCTGCGACCGAGGCTGTGCTGCAGGATCACACAATTCTGATCCTGTCCGACAGGGCGCAGGGCCCTGACCGTGTTCCGATGCCCGCGCTGCTCGCAACCGCGGCGGTCCATCACCACCTCGTGCGGCAGGGCCTGCGGATGCAGACCGGCATCGTCGTGGAAACAGGCGAAGCGCGCGAAGTCCATCATTTCTGCGCGCTTGCCGGATACGGTGCCGAGGCGGTGAACCCGTATCTCGCGTTCGAAACGCTTGAAAATTTGCGCAGCCGCAAGTTTGCCCATCTCGAACAGGATGCGGTCGAACAGAATTATATCAAGGCGGTCGGCAAGGGTATCCGCAAGGTGATGTCCAAAATGGGTATCTCGACCTACCAGTCCTATTGCGGCGCGCAGATTTTCGACGCGGTCGGCCTGTCGAGCAAGTTCGTCGATGATTATTTCAAAGGCACTGCGACCAGCATCGAAGGCGTGGGGCTGAAGGCGATCGCCGAAGAAGCTGCGCGCCGTCACGGTTCGGCTTACGGCGACAACCCGCTGTACAAGAATATGCTGGATGTTGGCGGTATCTACCAATACCGCCTGCGCGGCGAAACCCATGCCTGGACGCCCGCCAATGTCGCCAGCCTGCAGCACGCCGTGCGCGGCGGCGACCACAAGAATTACGACGAATTTGCCCGGTCGGTGAATGAACAGGCAGAACGCCTGCTGACCATCCGCGGGCTGATGGAATTGAAACCGGCAGACCGGAAACTGCCATTGTCCGAAGTCGAACCCGCAGCCGAAATCGTTAAACGGTTCAGCACCGGCGCGATGAGCTTCGGTTCGATCAGCCATGAAGCGCATTCCACCATGGCCATCGCGATGAACCGCATCGGCGGGCGTTCCAACACCGGCGAAGGCGGCGAGGAAGTGTTTCGTTACAAGCCGTTGGACAATGGCGATTCGATGCGCAGCCGGATCAAGCAGGTGGCATCGGGCAGGTTTGGTGTGACGACCGAATATCTGGTCAACGCCGATGATATCCAGATCAAGATGGCGCAGGGCGCAAAGCCTGGCGAAGGCGGCCAGTTGCCCGGCCACAAGGTCGATAAACGGATCGGCGCGGTGCGGCATTCCACGCCCGGTGTCGGTCTGATCTCGCCGCCGCCGCATCATGATATCTATTCGATCGAAGACCTCGCGCAGCTGATCCATGATCTCAAGAATGTGAACACCGCCGCGCGGATTTCGGTCAAGCTGGTGTCCGAAGTCGGCGTCGGCACCGTTGCCGCGGGCGTATCGAAAGCGCGCGCCGACCATGTCACGATCTCGGGTTATGAAGGCGGCACCGGCGCTTCGCCGCTGACTTCGCTGACCCATGCCGGCTCTCCCTGGGAAATCGGGCTGGCCGAAACCCAGCAGACGCTGCTGCTGAACGATTTGCGCAGCCGGATCGCGGTGCAGGTGGATGGCGGCCTTCGCACCGGCCGCGATGTCGCGATTGGCGCATTGCTGGGCGCGGACGAGTTCGGTTTTGCCACCGCGCCGTTGATTGCTGCAGGGTGCATCATGATGCGTAAATGCCATCTCAACACCTGCCCCGTAGGTGTCGCGACACAGGACCCTGAACTGCGCAAGCGGTTCACCGGCACGCCAGAACACGTCATCAACTACTTCTTTTTCGTCGCCGAAGAATTGCGCCAGATCATGGCGGATATGGGCTTTCGGACGATTGACGAAATGGTCGGCCGCGTCGACCGCATCAACATGAACCGCGCCATCCGGCACTGGAAGGCCGGGGGCGTGGATCTGGGCAAAATGCTGCATCAGGTGAAACCCGCCGAAGGCAAGACGCTGTATCATACCGAAACGCAGGACCACAATCTGGGTGCGGCGATGGATGTCGAACTGATCAAGGCCTGCCAGCCCGCGATCACGCACGGCGAAACGGTTGTGCTGGACCGCACGGTCAAGAATGTGAACCGGACGGTGGGCGCCATGCTTTCGGGCGAGATTGCCCGCGCTTACGGCCACGAGGGTTTGCCCGCTGACACGATCCGCATCAATCTGACCGGCGTTGCAGGGCAGAGCTTTGCCGCATGGCTGGCGCACGGCGTCACGCTGGATCTGGTGGGCGATGCCAATGACTATGTCGGCAAGGGACTGTCGGGCGGACGGATTATCGTGCGCCAGCCCGATGGCACGACGCGCGATCCGGCGCAAAATATCATCGTGGGCAACACCGTGCTCTATGGTGCGATTGCGGGCGAGGCTTACTTCAACGGTGTCGCGGGCGAGCGTTTCGCAGTGCGCAATTCGGGCGCGATTGCAGTCGTCGAAGGCGCGGGCGACCATGCCTGCGAATATATGACCGGCGGCGTCGTGGCTGTGCTGGGCCGCACGGGACGCAATTTTGCTGCAGGCATGAGCGGCGGCGTGGCTTATGTGTACGATCCCAAGGGCACGTTCCACGAACGCTGCAATCTGGCGATGGTGGAACTGGAGCCGATTTCCGCCGCGCCGGATGCCGATGACGGGACCGGCCGTCCTGCACAGCGCGGCAGCAGCGTGGGCGATTTCGGCATGGGCGATATGCTGCGCCATGATGCCGAACGCCTGAAAATCCTGATCACCCGGCACAAACTGCACACCGGATCGGCGCGGGCCGCAAAGATGCTGGACGAGTGGGATGAAACGCTTGGCAATTTTGTAAAAGTCATGCCGCGCGATTACGCGGCTGCGCTGCGGCTGATGGAAGCAGAGCGCGACGAAGCGGCGCTGGTTGCGGCGGAATAAGGGTTACACTGATGGGTAAAGAAACAGGCTTCCTGGAAATCGAGCGCGAGGACCGTGACTATATTGCGCCCGAAGAACGGCTGAAAAGCTACCGCGAGTTCACGATTCCGCCATCGGAAGAAAAGCTGAAAAACCAGGCCGCGCGCTGCATGAATTGCGGCATTCCCTATTGTCATAACGGCTGCCCGGTAAACAACATCATCCCTGACTGGAACCATCTGGTCTATGAAGGCGACTGGCAGAACGCGCTGGATGTACTGCATTCGACCAACAATTTTCCCGAATTTACCGGCCGCATCTGCCCCGCCCCGTGCGAAGCCAGCTGCACGCTCAATATCACCGACGAGCCGGTCACGATCAAAAGCATCGAAATGGCGATTATCGATCGCGGATGGGATGAAGGTTGGGTCAGACCGCAACTTCCCGCGCAGCGCACCGGCAAATCGGTTGCAGTCATCGGCTCCGGCCCCGCCGGAATGGCCTGCGCCCAGCAGCTCGCCCGCGTGGGCCATGCAGTCACCCTGTTTGAAAAGAATGACCGGATCGGCGGCTTGCTGCGTTACGGAATCCCCGATTTCAAAATGGAAAAACACCTGATCAACCGCCGCGCGGTCCAGATGGAAGCCGAAGGCGTGACTTTCAGAACCTCCACCGAAGTCGGCGTGGATGTCTCGATCAGATCGCTCAAGGAAAACTTCGACGCGGTTGTGCTGGCAGGCGGCGCAGAAACCGCCCGCCCGCTTGAAATCCCCGGCGCGGAACTGCCCGGTGTGCGGCTGGCGATGGAATTCCTGACCCAGCAGAACAAACGCAATGCCGGCGATGATGAAGTCCGCGCCGCGCCGCGCGGTACCTTGACCGCGCAGGGCAAACACGTGGTCGTGCTGGGCGGCGGCGATACCGGCAGCGACTGTGTCGGCACATCCAACCGGCAGGGCGCAGCCAGCGTCACCCAGCTGGAAATCATGCCCAAACCGCCCGAGCGTGAGGACAAGGCGCTCACCTGGCCCGACTGGCCGATGAAGCTGCGGACCACTTCCAGCCATGAAGAGGGGGTGGAGCGTGACTGGTCGGTCCTGACCAAGCGCGTCGTGGGCAAGGATGGTCAGGTAACCGGACTCGAATGCGCGCATATCGAATGGAAAGACGGCAAATTTACCGAAGTTGAAGGCAGCACCTTCACGCTGAAGGCAGACCTGATCCTGCTGGCGATGGGTTTTCTTGGCCCGATCAAATCGGGAATGGTTGACCAGACCGGTGTCGAACTGGATCCGCGCGGCAATGTGCTGGCCAATACCGCAGATTACAAAACCAGCGAGGCAGGCGTGTTTGCCTGCGGGGATATGCGCCGCGGACAAAGTCTGGTGGTGTGGGCTATCCGCGAAGGACGCCAGGCCGCGCGCAGCGTTGACGAGGCATTGATGGGCACAACCCAATTGCCCCGCTGATGCGCTGACAATCCGGCGGTGTTCATGTGTTGGCAGCGGTCGCGATGTGCGCCGTCCAGACCAGAATGCGTAGTCGAACCAATGCGCTGATTAACGCGATGGTAGGTTAAACGATTTACCCATGCATGATGCAGCGGGTCGGCGAAAATTTTGGTAAACGGCGCCGAAGGCAAGCTGGCAAGCACCCGCCGCGGCCGGCTGTACCGGTCAAATCCGCAGAACCGCATTCGCATGATATGGCACAGGTCGGCCTCGACCTCAAAGCAGTCGATCTCGCTCTCGCCAAACAGCTTTCGAAGCGGATGCCGTTTGTTTATGCGATCGCCATTGTAAATCTGCTTCTGGTCGCGGACGCATTTTACGGCACAGTCTCCGACCTCCATTTATTGCTTATCACTGTGCCTCTGCTGATAATCGCAATCGCCAGGGCGATGCATTGGCATCCGCATTTTGTGGCGCGGCGTTCGCCGGAAAAGATCGCTCGCGACCTGGCTGTCCTGCCCGTCACGGGCACTGCAGTTGCAGCTTGCCTGATGGTGTTTGGACTGAGCCTTTATCCGTTCGGCGACACGCAGCAACAAAGCCTTATCCACTATATCGCCACGCTCACCAGCTTTATCGGTATTCTGGGCCTCAATCCGTCACCCAAAACCGCGCTGGGAATGACTTTGGTCAGTGTTGTTCCATCGATTACGATGTTCCTTTATCTCGGCCACCCGAATGCCTGGGCCATCAGCGCCACGATGGTTTGCGTTTCACTGTTGCTGCTGTTGATTGCGCGGACACAGCACGCAGGGCTGATCGATCTGATCCGGTCCAAAAACGCTCTCCAATTCCGGGAAATCGAAGCAGCGCGGCTGAATGATCGATTGCACACACAGGCGTATGTCGATGATCTGACCGGCATCGCGAACCGGCGTTCGTTTCTGGAATCCTTCGAAACCCATCTTACCCGGCGAAGAGATGAAGCCCCTTGGCTGGGCCTGATCGATCTGGACGGGTTCAAGACGGTGAACGATTTACTTGGACACCTTGCCGGAGACGAGGTGCTGAAGGCGGTTGCAAAGCGGCTTACCGATTTCCCGAATGTTATCAGCTGCGGTAGATTGGGCGGGGACGAATTCGGATTTCTCCTGTCAGGTTCGTTGAGCAGGCCTGAGGCTGTCGATCGGGCCGAGAAACTGGCAAAACTCATCGCCAAACCCATCCCGCTGGAGCCCCAGTTGCTGACAGTGAAAGCGTCGATAGGCCTCAGGAAGACTGCAGGTCTTTCCACGCACGAGTGCATCGAACGGGCCGACTGGGCGCTTTACAAGGCCAAACAGGATGGCGGGAAAGTCACCATATTCTCGGCAGACGACGAAGTGGTGATGCACGAACGCGCCCGAATTACCCAACTGTTCGACAGCGCCGATCTGGCCAACCAGCTGGAAGTTGTTTACCAACCGATCATGGATTTCGATAGCGGCGAAATCCAGTCGGTCGAGGTGCTGGCCCGCTGGAATTCCGTCGACGGGTTTATCATCATGCCCGACGTCTTTATCCCGATGGCCGAAAGCACGCACCGCACCAGCGAATTAACGAAGATCATAGTCGCAAAATCGATCTCCGAATTGCCCGAGGCTTTCAGACAATTATCGCTCCATATCAACCTGTCGGCCAAAGACATTACCAACACCGACTTTGTCGATTGGCTTCTGGCAAGCGATGCTTTTCATACCTTCCCCCGGACGCAGGTCCTGCTCGAGCTTACCGAGACAGCGATCCTTTCGGGCGGAGAGCTAGCCACCGGCAATCTGACCCGCTTGAGGGCTGGCGGTTTCCGGATTGCACTGGATGATTTCGGGGTGGGCCAATCCAGCCTCTCGCGCATCCACAAACTGCCGCTCGACCAGATCAAGATCGACAAATCATTTTGCCAGGATGCAAGCTCCAGCGATCATGGCTGGGCTATCGTTGCAACGATCCTGGCTTTGTCGCGGCAAATAGGCCTGGAATGCGTTCTCGAAGGGGTGGAGACAGAAGCACAGGCGCTGCAGGCAAGATCGCTCGGCGTGCGGCTCATGCAAGGATATCACTTCTCCAAACCCCAGGGTGCAGCCTATTTTCGTGACATGGCCAGCCCGGTTGACAAGCCGGATCCGCGCGATGCCGCAAATCCTGGCATGACCTGACGCCTGCTCAGCGCGCTCCCTTAGCGGCAGCACTTTTCACAGCGACTTTGGCAGTTGCGGTGACCGGTCTGATTGTAGTCGATACGGCGACCTGTTGGACGATGTTCGGCCAGACCGTCATTTTGCTGCTCTTCCAGATCGGCGGACTGGGCATCATGACAGCAGCCACGCTATTTGGCCTGATGGCCGGACGCGGTTTCGGTTTGCGCGACCGGATGGCGACCGAAATCGAACGCAATCAGCTTGAAACGGGCGATGCGGCCTCCGTGCTCAAACTCATTTTCGCAATTACAATCCGTGTCGAGGCGATTATCGCAGTGATACTCGCCGCACAAATGATGGTGGTTCATGAAATACCGCCTCTGGAAGCGATCTGGCACGGTGTCTTCCATTCTATCAGCGCGTTCAACAATGCCGGCTTTTCCAGCCATACCGACAGGGTGATGGGGTATCAGTCCGATCCGGTAATTCTCGGCCCGATCATGTTTGCTGTAATCCTGTCGGCTCCGGGCTTTCCGGTCATGCAGGATATTCGCGCAAACCGGCTGCGCTGGCGGCTGTGGTCATTGCACACGAAAATCACCGTGTCGGGCACGCTTGCCTTGCTGTTGTTCGGTTTTGTCACGATCCTGCTGATGGAATGGGACAATCCGGCAACGCTTGGCCCGATGGGTATCGGGGGCAAATTGCTGAATGCAGCCTTCCATTCGGTAATGCCGCGCACCGCCGGTTTCAATTCGCTGGATGTCGGCGCATTCGAAGACGAAACGATCATGGTGAATTACTTTTTGATGTTCATCGGCGGGGGCAGCGCGGGTACGGCAGGCGGGATCAAGATAACGACATTCCTTGTCCTGTTTGCAGTCGTCCTGTCGGAAATACGCGGCCGCCGCGACGCAGGCCTGTTCCAGCGCCGTTTCGACAATTCGGTGGAACGCCAGGCGCTTACCATCACCGTTCTGGCGGCCTCGCTCATTTTTACCGCGACGACCTCTATCGCCCCGGTCAGCACCTTGCCGCTCGACGATATCTTGTTCGAATGCATATCCGCTTTCGCGACGGTCGGAATGTCCACCGGAATTACGGCGTATTTGCCGCTGACCGGCCAGTTCGTCATCATTGCGCTGATGTTTATCGGCCGCGTCGGGACTATCACGGTTGCGACTGCGCTGGCGCTGGCGCTGGGCAAACACGAAATCCCGTATCGTTATCCCAAGGAAAACCCCATTGTCGGCTAGGAAACGCAAACCTGTACTGGTCGTCGGTCTGGGGCGATTTGGCGGTGCGGCGGCACGCACGCTGGAGGATATGGGGTATGAAGTGCTGGGCGCCGACACGGACCCGCAGATCGTTCAGGACTTCGCCGCCGATCTGACCAAAGTGGTGCAAACTGATTGTACGGATAGTGCCACACTGGAAAAGCTGGGCGTGCGAGACTTTGACGCTGCGGTGGTGGCTATCGGCACTGATATAGAAGCCAGCGTGCTGACCGTTCTGGCGCTGTCGGATCTTGGTCTGGTGAATATCCGGGCCAAGGCCACCAACGAAAAACACGCCCGCATTCTCGAGCGGACCGGCGCCAACCATGTCGTTTTTCCCGAACAGAAAATGGGGGAACGGGTTGCCCGGCTTCTGAATGAACGGCTTCCCGACTTTATCTCGTTTGGTGATGAATTTGCGATCGCCCGGCTGAAAGCGCCCGAACCGATTGTCGGCCTGCCGCTGATTACCAGCGAATGCCGCAGGAAATTCTCTGTCACGGTGGTTGGCGTGAAACGTCACGGCGAAGACTTCATCCATGCCGTGCCCGACACAATCATGTTCCCCGACGACCAACTGGTCGTGTCGGGACGGATCAGCGATATCGAAAAGTTTTCGGGTATCTAGAACCGTGCAGATGGCAGCGCGTGAACAGCAATCCGGGGCAGGTTGCATCTGGAAACGCAGCATTTTCCTACACCTTTGCGTGATGCTACCTTTTTGGCCGGCTCTTTCCCATTGTCGTTCGATATTGCAGTGTTTTGCGCGCGGTCGCGCAAGGTGTAACCTGCGCGTACCACAGATAATTTCCTGTTCTATCAATGGTTTGCGCCATCCATCCGCAGAGTGACACGGGGTAACTAGTGTAACCCTGCCGTTTACCCGCGGCACCATTTCACTGCGGCGCGGTGATGCGCTTGCAGAAACGTATTTGTCCGGCTGAAAGGCCTTGATCCGAAAAAGCCGCGGTGCGCCGATAGCGGGCTGGGGTGGGCTGATCGCAGCACCAGATGGTGGCCGCTTGCCAGACCCGGAATACGCGCCGCGCTGGCCTGCGCGTGATTGCCCCACAGAATGAACACCGTCGGCTCGCTGCGCCCCGCCGCCGCCGCCACGATGGCATTGGTAATCGCTTCCCAGCCGCGGTTTGCATGGCTTCCCGCCTGCCCGGCTTCCACCGAAAGGGATGTATTCAGCATCAGCACGCCCTGCCGCGCCCACTCGCCAAGATCGCCCGAAAGCGGCGGCCCGCAGCCCATGTCGCTGGCCAGTTCCTTGAAGATATTGCGCAGGCTGGGCGGCAATTTGACCCCGTCCTGCACCGAAAAGCTGAGGCCGTGCGCCTGTCCCGGACCGTGATAGGGATCCTGCCCCAGGATCACGGCCTTGACGCGGTCCAGCGGCGTTAATTCCAATGCCGCCATCCGCTGGCCGCGAGGTGGGTAAATCGCCTTGCCCGCCGCTTCTTCCGCGCGCAGCCACGCACCCAGACTGCGCGCCTCGGGCGCGGTCAGCACGGGTTCAAGCACCGTCTGCCAGCTTTGCGGAACCGCATCGATCATGGCGCGATGTCTAGGCGCAGCGATTCTCGCGCGCAATTCGTCATCAGCGAAGCCTTCCCCTCTTTCCCCAATCGGACTAAGGCCGCACGCATGACAGTTTACCTCCATGAAGAAGACCTGCCCGAAGATGTTTTCGCACCCGGGCCGATCGCCGTCGATACCGAAACGATGGGCCTGGTTACGCCGCGCGACCGGCTTTGCCTTGTGCAGATTTCCGATGGCGGCGGGGATGAACATCTTGTGCGGTTCAAGCCTGGCAGCGGCTATGACGCGCCCGTCCTGAAAGGTGTTCTGGGCGATCCGCAGCGGCTCAAGCTGTATCACTTTGCGCGTTTCGATCTGGCGGCTATCGAACATTATCTCGGCACGATCGCCGCGCCGGTGTTCTGTACCAAAATCGCCAGCAAGCTGACCCGCACCTATACCGATCGTCACGGGTTGAAAAATCTGGTGCAGGAATTGCTTGGCAAGGATTTGTCCAAACAGCAGCAATCCAGCGACTGGGGCGCGCCCGAACTCAGCAATGCCCAGCAGGATTATGCCGCATCCGACGTGCGCTATCTGCACCAGTTGCATGAAAAATTCGTCGGGCGGCTGGAACGCGAAGGCCGCACCGAACTGGCGCAGGCCTGCTTCGATTTCCTGCCTGCGCGCGCCAGACTGGACCTTGCCGGGTGGGCTGAACACGACATCTTCAGCCACGCGTAATACAAGGAAGCGCTAGCTAGTCTGATGAGCCAAAGGATCGAAACCGCCCAAGCCAGGCAACTGCGCTCGAAGCGTCAGGCATTTGCTGCGCCAGGCGGATTTCACGACCGGCTGGTGCGGTTTCTGGGTGCAGCATTGCCGATGGCGGTCGGGGTACTTGCCGCCTTGATGGTCATCACTCCGCTCAGCCCGCGAGGCGAGGTCAGTTTCCTGCTCGACCGCAACAAGGTCGCGGTGATCGAAAACCGGCTGCGGGTGGACAATGCGCTATACCGCGGCAGCGACGAAGAAGGCCGGCCATTTTCGCTCACTGCAGGCGAAGCGGTCCAGCGCAGCGCCGCCGAAGGGGTTGTCCGGATGCAGGACCTTGTCGCCCGGATATTGCTGGATGACGGGCCCGCGCGGCTGGTGGCCAATGCGGGCCGTTACAATATCGAAGACCGCGTGGTCGGCGTCATCGGTCCGGTCCGGTTTGTCGCTGCTGACGGATACCGGATGAGCGCGAGCAATGTCGCGATCGACCTGGAGAACAAAACGCTGGCCGGAAGCGGCGGTATCGAAGGGGCAATTCCCGCCGGGACCTTCTCATCCGACCGGATAGAGGCTGATCTGGATGCCCGCGTCATTGCGTTGCAAGGCAATGCCCGGTTGCGCATGCAGCCCGGTAAATTAAGGATGCCCTGATGAAACTAGTTCCCCTTGGTAATTCATGGCGCCCGGCACTCACCGGTTTTATTGTCACCATCTTGGCCTTTGGCGGCATGCAATTGCGCGCCCAGGCAATTGCCGGTCACAACTCCAATGCTCCGGTAAGCTATGCTGCAGACCGGATTGAACTGCAGGACCGCCAGAACCGCGTGGTTCTGTCGGGCGGTGTCGATATTACGCAGGCCGGCCTGCGGCTGCGCGCGGCGCGCACCATCGTCAATTACACCGACGCGGGAAGTTTGCAGATCCAGCGTATCACCGCCACCGGCGGGGTGAATGTGGCGCGCGGTAACGAAGCCGCCAGCGGCGATGTCGCGATTTATGATTTCAACCGCAGGATCATCACCCTGTCCGGCAATGTCAGGCTGAAGCGCGGCGGCGATACGCTTAACGGCGGGCGGCTGGTGATTGACTTGCGAAGCGGCATCTCGAGTGTGGATGGCAGCGCATCGGGCTCTTCGTCGGTTTCGGGTGCGCCGGGGACATCTACCAACAATAATGGCCGGGTCAGCGGTACGTTCTCCGTCCCGGAAAACTAACTGGTGGCAGCGCCGGAGCTAACCGGCCCCGCGCAAATACGCCGGTTGCTCATGGGCCTGCTCGGGCCACAAGCAAACGCCGCCGCGCCTGATAGCCGGCAGTGGGACCTGCTGTCCTCGCTTGCCGGCGAACACCGTCTCCAGCCGCATTTGCACGGCAGATTATCGCGCGGCGAGCTGACTGTCCTGCCCCCGCCTGGCATTGCCGCAACATGGGAAGCTGCACATCGACGGTCGGCAATTTCCGCTCTGGCGCACCGCGCTGAACTCATGCGGCTGACGGACATCCTGTCGGGCGCAGGGATTGCGCCAACCGCATTGAAGGGTGCCTGGCTCGCCTGGTATGCTTACCCGTCACCGGCAGAGCGCCCTGTTCGCGACATCGATTTGCTGATTGCGCCAAATCAGGTGCTCGCAGCATTCGAATTGCTCTTGGATGCCGGCTATATGCAGGCGGAGCCAAGCGCCAAGCCAGCAGCTGAAATGGTCAAGTCGGCAAAACATTTGCCGCCGCTTGAAAGCCCCGGCGGTATCCGGCTGGAACTGCATATGCGCTGCTGGGAAACGCAAGCAGCATTCGAAAGTTTTGTTCCCGCCAATGACGATCCCGGCATTCGCGAGCGAGCCAGCAAGGGCGCGCGCGCTACAGATCCCGTCAAATACCCTTCGCCCCGCGACATGCTCGACCACCTGATCATTCACGCTGCTTACAGTCATCAGTTGGACGTAGGCCCGCTCTTGCTCAGCGATCTAAATTATCTCGTCCGGTCAACCGCTGTGGACTGGCAGCAATTGTGGGCACGGGCCGAAAACGGAGGTTGGGAGAACGGGGCAGCGCTGATAATCGCAGCGCTGGATCGATGGCGCATTCCCGGACTGCTCGACCACAGCGGCTGCAGGATCGCTGTACCCCCTTCGTTGATCGACGCTGTACCAGACCTGCTGCTACAAAGCAGGGCGACGCGCAAGTCTGCCGGTCTCATGGCTGCACTTGGCGGCGCGAACCATGAAGGCGGCACGGCGATGATGGGCAAACGCGCGCTGGACAGGCTTGGCGGCCGCGGTCGCCCCGCCGGGCAGCCTTATTGGCAATGGCTTTTCGGCCGGACGGGTCGGACGCTGGCCCAACTTACAGATCGTGAAACGAGACGGACCGGCTTGAAACTGGTTCAATTGAATAACTGGCTAAATCACAGCGCTGGACAATCACGGCGGGACACTTTGCCCGTTACCGCGATACCGCTAGACACAGCATCGGTGCAAAATTTGTCGCACAGCCACGAGGACACCGATGACAGAACGTAAGCGAGCACTGGTAACCGGCATCACCGGGCAAGACGGCGCTTATCTGGCGCGTTTGCTGCTGGGCAAGGGGTATGAGGTTCACGGCATCAAACGGCGGTCATCTTCGTTTAACACGGGCCGGATTGAGGATATCTATCAAGATCCACACGAGCAGGACCAGCGCTTCCAACTCCATTACGGCGACATGACGGATTCAACCAATCTGATCCGCATCATGCAGGATGTGAAGCCGCACGAAATCTACAATCTGGCCGCCCAGAGCCACGTCGCGGTGTCGTTCGAAACACCCGAATATACCGCAAATTCGGATGCCACCGGCGTATTACGATTGCTTGAGGCAATCCGCATTCTCGGGCTGGAAAAGCATTGCCGGTTTTATCAGGCGTCAACTTCGGAACTTTACGGAAAAGTGCAGGAAACTCCGCAGAACGAATCCACCCCGTTCTACCCTCGCAGCCCCTATGCTGCGGCCAAATTATACGGCTACTGGATAACGATAAATTACCGCGAGGCTTACGGGCTGCACGCCTCCAATGGCATCTTGTTCAACCATGAAAGCCCTTTGCGGGGCGAGACTTTTGTGACGCGCAAGATCACTCGCGCGGCGGCGGCCATCGCGCTTGGCCAGCAAGACAAGCTTTATCTGGGCAACCTCGACGCAAAACGCGACTGGGGACACGCACGTGAATACTGCCACGGAATGTGGCTGATGCTGCAGCAAGATGAGCCGGGCGATTACGTGCTGGCGACAGGCAAAACCACGCAGGTCCGCGAATTCGTGCGGTGGGCATTCGAAGATGCCGGTATCGCCGTTGAATTCCATGGGACCGGCGAAGGCGAAAAAGCCTATGCAAAATCCGACGGCCGCCTTCTGGTGGAGGTCGACCCGCGATATTTCAGACCCACAGAAGTCGAAGTTCTTTTGGGTGACGCTTCCAAAGCGAGGGAGAAGCTGGGTTGGCAAGCGGAAATTGAAGCGCGCGATCTGGCCCGCGAAATGGTCGAGGCGGACTTGAAACTTCTGCGCGCCGCGTCCGCTCCGAAAGCCGATTGATGTTCAGCCTGGAGGGCAAGCGCATTTATGTTGCCGGTCATCAGGGTATGGTTGGTTCGGCCTTGCTTCGCCGGCTGGTATCCGAAGATTGTACGGTGGTAACATCAGCCCGGAACCTGGATTTGCGCAATCAGGTTGCCGTGAATGGCTGGTTTGAAACGAACCGCCCCGAAGTGGTCATTCTCGCTGCGGCTAAAGTTGGCGGCATCCTGGCTAACGATCGTTACCCCGCCGAATTTCTTTATGACAATCTGATGATTCAGGCTAATGTGATCGAAGCAGCGCGGGTCCATGGCAGCCAGAAACTGCTGTTTCTTGGCTCGTCCTGCATTTATCCCAAACACGCTGCCCAGCCGATCAGCGAAGCAGCTTTGATGACAGGACCGCTCGAATCGACCAACGAATGGTACGCGGTAGCAAAGATCGCCGGGATCAAACTTTGCCAGTCATACCGGCGGCATTATGGCTGCGATTTTATCAGTGCAATGCCAACCAATCTTTATGGCCCCGGCGACAATTACGATCTTGAATCCAGTCACGTTTTGCCTGCCCTCATCCGCAAAATCCACGAGGCGAAAGAAACGGGATCGGCTAGCGTCCGAATCTGGGGGTCGGGAAAGCCCTTGCGTGAGTTTCTCCATGTCGATGATCTTGCCGACGCATGCATCTTTCTGCTCTGCAATTACTCCGGCGAAAGTCACGTGAATGTCGGTTCGGGTGAGGAGGTTTCGATTGCGGATCTCGCTGATCTGATCAAGCAGATTATCGGCTTCAATGGCCACGTATCGAACGACCCAGACAAACCGGACGGCACGCCGCGGAAATTGCTCGATTCGTCAAAGCTGCAAAGGTTGGGCTGGGAACCGTCGATTGCGCTGCGCGGCGGTGTGTCATCGGCCTACGAGTGGTTCAAAGCCAATCAGGGTTGAGGGTGAATATTCTTGTCCTTTCGTTGAATTATTCGCCCGAGCCCCTCGGCATCGGGCCATACAGCGCCGGAACTGCGGAGGCATTGGCCGCGGCAGGCCACCGTGTAACGGTAATTTGCGGCAAGCCTTTTTACCCCGATTGGCAATCTGTTGAGAATTATCGCGGCGGGCTGTGGCGCACCAGCCGCGAAAACGGAGTGACTGTCATTCGGTGTGCGCATTATATCCCCGATCAGCCGACAGGGTTTCGGCGGATAATCCATCAACTCAGCTTTGCCTTAAGCGCCATCTGGCCTGCGCTCAAGGTTGTCTGGGGAAAACAGCGGCCCCGGCTGGTTTTTGCGCCGGTACCATCGATTATGTCCGCTCCGGTCGGCTACTTGTGCGCGAAAATAGCGAGCGCGCATTTCTGGATACATATCCAGGATTTCGAGGTTGACGCAGCGATTGCGACCGGCCTCGTCAAACCCGCAAGCATGGCTGCAAAAATCGCAATGTGGCTCGAACAGAAAATGCTCGAATGTGCTGATACGGTAAGCACCATTTCGGGTACGATGATGGAGAAAGCTGCGAACAAGGGAGCAGACCCCGCGCGGATTGTCGAATTCAGGAATTGGGCCGAAATCGATACGATCGTGCCCCGGTCACGTGACACCATCTACCGGCAGGCATGGAATTTGGGCGATCGAAAGGTCGCATTATATTCCGGCAACATTGCGCATAAGCAAGGCATCGAAATTATCGTCGAGGCTGCGCGGCTTCTGCGCGGCCGGGCAGATATTGTTTTCGTCATCTGCGGAGACGGCCCGAACCGGAAGAACCTGGACCGGTTGGCGGAGGGCCTGCCCAACATTCAATTGCATCCCTTACAGCCGCGAGAGCAAATCGGCGAATTATTGGCCACCGCGGATATTTGTCTGTTGCCGCAAATCGCAGGCGCGGCAGATCTGGTCCTGCCCTCCAAACTTGCCAATATCCTTGCCGCGGGCAGGCCGGTGATTGCCACCGCAAAGGCAGGGACCGGTCTGGCCAAAGAAGTCGGTGGAGCCGGAGCGATTACCCCGCCGGGCGACGTCGGTGCATTTGCCCGCAAGGTTGAAGATCTGCTTGACGATCCTGACGGACTGGCAACCATGGCAGCCATTGCAAGGCAGCGCGCCGAGGAACGCTGGAGCCGCGGAGAACTGCTGGGCAACTTTGTGAAACAAGTGGAACGCGCGGCTTAAGTCAGCGTCAATTTGGCAAACAATTCGGCTTGCATCGCTCGCATCTGCACCCGCTCGTTTTCCGGATTGAGTAAGCCGGGTTGATGTAGCAGGCATCGCGGAGCTGATCTGACGGCATCCCGGACCTTCCCCGCGCGCACAGCTTCACGAAACTTCCGAACCTGGACCAGGTCTTCCACCCTGCGCCCTACCGCTGCGACCACTTCGGACCGGATGGCGGCGTAGCGTTCTGGCCTGTCACAATACAAATCGATTCCCGTGGCACGCCGGTGGCGGTCGCAAACACAGTTTATCAGGTGCGAAATCCGGCTCTCGAAAGCGCGTGCTCGTGATACACCTGCGCTATGTTGTCGGTAGTGCAAAACGAGCTGGGGCAAGGCTGTGAACTTCCAGTCATCCACTGTGCGAAGCCAAAGATCGTGATCTTCAGCGCAGGGGGCATTGCGGTAGCCGTCAACCTGATCAAGCGCATCGCGGCGCATCATGACGGTGGGATGGATTATTGGCCGCGCAGATATTGCATCTGTTAGCTGCGAATGACGCTCTGCGGCGTCCAATGGCTGGGCAGCAATTGTATGACCGGCACGGCCCACATCATCTATAATCCGGACTGCCCCGTAAACGAGACTGGTGCCGAAATCTTGGTCCAGAACCGCTGCCTGTGCTGCGAACCTGCCTGGCAAACAGATATCATCGGCATCCATCCTGGCGATATACTCGCCCTGCGCACAGGCCAGACCGGCATTGAGCGCACTTACCAGGCCGCCACCCTCCAGCCGCAAAACCGTGATGCCCTTGCCAGCGAAATCTTGCAGAATAGCGGGAGTGGAATCCGTACTGCCATCGTCTATAACGATCGTTTCGAAAGTGGGCCCATCCTGCGAAACGACGCTTTCGAGCGCGGCGACGAGATATTCCTCACCATCGCGAACCGGCAAAATGACGGAGATTTTGGGAGCCGTGCTCATGCCCCCTCAGGCAGCCACCGGCGCAGGCTGCGCTGCCACAGGAGGGAAAGAATTAGAGCCGGCGTCGCTGCAACCATTGGCCAGGCCATCCTCAATATCAGACTGTCTTTGTCTATGAATGCCGGCAACGCCGCAAGGGTCAGCACTGCAACAGGAAAATGAAATGCGTAAATCGGATAGCTCGCATCCGACACGCCCGCCAGCCAACCGTTCGCGCGGTAATTCTTTGCTTGATCACCGGAAAAGGATGCGCCCAGTCCAAATACGCTCAACGACGTGGCGGCAATGCAGATCGCTATCGACCAGAGGGCGGGCAGAAGATTCGCGAACACAAACAACAGCAAACCGGCGACGAGCGTGATCAATCCGGTGCCGCGCGCGGGTTTGGAGAAGTATCGGACGGCACCGCATGCGGTCCATCCGGCAAACAGCATGGCCCACTCCGGCCTGAACAAGACGGCCACCAGCATTATTGCAATGGCGAGTACGCCCGCTATCAATCGCGAGCGTGCCGCAATGGCAGCCAAGGCCGCGCCAACAACATAAAACTGTACAATATAGCCCAGCGTCCACAGCGGGGCGTTCGAACCGAAAGCCGATACAAAAGTGGGTTGAAGCGAAGCCAGATTGCCGAGTGCCGAACCCGCGTTCAGTGCAGCAACAGCGTCATAATTGGCAAAATTGCGGTACAGAGCGCCAGCATCCAGCGCGTAAATTCCAGACCAGTCACATACGAAGGTTAACGCTATCGCCGCTACCAGGGTGGGGTATATCCGCCGCAGCCTTTGCACCAGAAAGGTGGTTGCTGAATGCCCGTCGCCGCGATCGCTGGCGATGAGAATCAGTCGGGCAATCAGAAAATACCCGCTCAAGCAAACAAACGCATAGGCTGCTTGGGCGCCGAACCGCGTTACCAGCCGGTATCCGGCAACAAACACATCAGTAGTCCGTCCAAAATCAAGCTCCGGAAATTGCGGATAGGCCAGCATCGCATAATGGCCCAGCGCAACCTGTGCCACCAGCAGCAGCTTGAACCAGTCGAGACGCCGGGAAGCAGCGCGGGATAGGGGGCTTGGTTGCAAAATCGTCATCAAGCAGATTCACCAGCGCGGTCGGGGCGGTCAAGCGAGGGGAATGGCACCGTCGCACCGGTCAGCCGCCGGCGCAATTCTTTCGCCAGAATTCTTGCTTCCGATAAATTGGGAAAAATTGTCGGCGGATTACGCCGGTCGATGTCTGCGACACTTGCCTTGCTATCGTCCCTGACTGAAAAGCCGCCCGGCCCGATGTCGACCGCATCTGCGTGCAGGCATTGCGGATTAAAGTGCATCTTGCGCTTCTGGAAATGGATGTATGCATATTCGGACAATTGATAAACGCCATCACGGATAGATTCCCGGAAGACTTTGCCGTCCTGCCAGAAAAAGGCTTGATGCCGGTCGTTCTCATGGAAAGGCAAGCAGCGAAACCGACGAAAACTTGGATCGATGTCGGCCACCAGCGGCGGATCGCTGAACCAACCGTAATTCCCTTCCATGAGAGGTTTATTGATGCCTGAATGTTCGTCCATTCCGAAAAACCCTGGCCGGGCAAGTATGTTCCTACCTGACATCGGCGATGCGACTTTTTCCCACAGGCGGTGCATTTCAGGCCGATTGCGAAACAGCCTTAGATGGCCTTCCGATAAAATTGCGTCGTAATTACCCAGCCTGGGCGAGATGGAGCCGGATAAATCGCCTAAAAGTGTGTCAAGATCACAAAACCCCCAATAATCGTAGTCATCAAGATTATCGACGAGCATCCAGAACAGTGGTTTGAAATCGTTCAGCTTATACGGGTCGCTCAAGGCGGCGTTGAGGCCCAGGCTTTGTGACCAGAAATCCTTTAACTCTTCCAACTCCCTATGCCAGAACCGGACGTTAGATGGCGCTGACGCGGGCGCAGCCTGATCGGTAATTATCAAAAACTCGAAGGCCGGGTTTAACCCTGCCGACCGCATCCATAAGTCGAAATGACCGGGAAGTTCCCCGATATACACCGAAACAATTACCGTTTTCATCGCCGGGTTGCCAAAATTCTATCGATCATGTTGATGTAGCGCTCGGCATATTGCGTCCACCCGAACTTCTCGCGTTCTCTGTTCGATATTGCCGATGCACCCTTATCCGCATTTGCGTGACTTAACTGCTCAAGGGTCCCCTCGACCAGTGAAGGCAACGAATCTGGCTGAACAATTGTCATTATATTTGAATCAACAAGCCGGGCGATGTCAGGCGCGCCGCTCGAGGTTGTTGCAACCACACGCATACCGCAAGCTAATGCCTCGCAAAGCACCATTCCGAAACCGTCATCACGGCTCGGGAATATGAACACATGATGCTCGCGCATAGCCGCAGCCAGCGAAGCATGATCCATATATCCCAGCGCTGCAAAGCGCTCGGTTTTAGGGAACGCAACATCCACTTTTACACCTATATGCGAAAGGGTGAGGTCCGGTATTTCTCGCAACAACCCTGCAAATAAATCGGCCCCCTTACGTTTTGACCAAGCGCCAACATAAAGCGCTTTTACATGCGAAGTTCGCGGTTCTTCAGGGCCATGAAAGAGGCGAAGATCGGTCCCCGGACAAACAATTTCCACAGTGTCCACTTCGTGACCATGCTCAACAAACGTTGCTTTGGCATGAGACGAGAGGACGACAATCCTATCGGCTGCGTCGTAACTCGCGAGCTCGCGCTGCACATAGGTTGTCGTGCAAGGAATAGCGCCAGCCGATTGTGCGACCGAAGATTGCGAGTGAATATGTGTGGCACCACGCTCTATCAACACCAGCTGGCCCATGGCCTTCGCCTTTTGCGCGCTGCGAACCGCAATAGCGGAAAGGCCAACAAATATATCGGCAACTTCCATGTCATTTTCGATGGCATCGTCGAGACGGGCAAACAGGCTTTCCCGGATATTGAGAAGGCACGAGGATGTCCCGCCAAATCGCGCCAAGGCAAGCGCAGACCAAGGCAAAAACCGCCAAAAATATGACGTGCAAACAGTGTCAGGCAGACCGTAAGAACGTGTCTTCCACTTCGGCAAATAGGAGTAAAATCGCACCTCATGCCCTGCATCCAGCAACTCTGCCGCAAGGTTTCGCAAATGGAATCCAGTGCTGGTCGCGATAGTAATCTTCATCGGGAGAATGACTCCGCTACAAGACAGCATCTGTCAAACGTTACTAAGCCGATTAGGGTGCGGCCGGATCTGAAACCGTAAAACAGTTGAGCGCTGCCTGCTTTCAAGGCACAACCAGCCCTGAACCGCTATCGGGCAGCGCAATCATGCAGAATCTTCTAGTCTTGGCCCTGCTGCTTATATGCAGTGCTTGCCTGCTATTTGCGGTTCTCCGCGTGAGCGCCACCTCGATGTTTCTGGCGACCCTCGCGTTGTTTTCGATTGGCTATTACTGCTTGCCGATCATTTTTCTCGACCGGTCAGCTTTACGCTACTTGCCGCTAACCGAAGTCAGCGCCGTGCTAGCTATGGCGCTGTTTTATTTTGTCGCATTACTGGTTGGCTTTGTTGCGATGGCTCGGCGCAAGCGAATTATAAAAGGCTTAAATTTCCCGCTTTTGGACGGCGTACTATACCGCAACTGGTGGCCTTCCTTTGCTGTCAGTAGTATTATTACGATTTACTATTACAGCTCGCGAACTCTAACATTTTACGATGCCGGCGGCGTCGCTGCTTTCAATGAGCAGCAATCGCCATTGGCAGGTATTATTGGTTTTTTGGCAAGTTTCGCGCAAGCCATGGTTGCATTGCATCTGGCGATTGCGATCAAAGACCGGAATGTGATCAAGAGTATGGTGGCGGCAGCGGTGCTAGCGGTACAGCTGTACCTCGTCGTGAATGCCGGCCAGCGACTGATTTTCATCACGCCGATCGTTTTGGCCTTCGCTGCCATGATCGTGCGGAGAAGTTATCGGACTGCTAGTATCGCCTTGGTCACTGCCGTCGTCGCGCTTTTGATCGTAAGTCCCTTTGCGGTCGCCCTGCGTTCCAGTTCCTGGAACAGCCAACAGGACATTGCTGCCAAGAATTTCTCCTACGGCGATGATCCGGTCGATACGGTCCTGCAATCGATTGTCGATCGCGGGGATATTCTGCTCAACATGGCGGCCCTGAAAGCCCATGTCGACCGCGCCGGATATGTCGGACCGCTGTACTACACTTCCGTTCTTGTTATCCCGGTTCCCCGCGCAATCTACAGCCAAAAACCTCACGTGCTGAGTGATACCGGCGACGCCCAGAGTGAGGCTTCAATTCTGGCGTGGAGGCTGGTTGTCGGTCCTTCCGATGGAAGCCTCACGGCATTCGGTAGTATTCTGGCATATCGCGAGGGTGGATGGATCTGGATGGTGATTAACGGGCTGCTGACAGGCGGACTGTTCGCGTTTCTGCTTACGACTTTCTCGAAAGGCGGAGTTATCGGGCAAACCTTTTTTGTCATGGCATTTTTCAACTGGGCCGTCCGGAAAGCTCCGCCCAGCCTGTTCGAAGCCGGAGTAGATGTGATGACTTATTTGCCGGTCATCATTGCATTATTTGTCCTGAACCGCCTTTTGTCGGGTAGGCGGACCGGTATTGAGGAAGTCAGTCATGCTCTCCCGCCAATTTCTGCGACCCGGTGAATCCCTGAGATCGTGAGGTTCAATCAATCTGTGAGATTTGCGGGTGGGCTGCTGGCGGCCAGTTGGGGCCAGGCAGTTGCGGCGATTGTGCTGCTGTTCTCGCTCCGGATCTATTCTGCTGAGCTGGGGGCGGTTCCCTTTGGCGCTGCGATGTTGGCATTGGGCGGGATGGCTCTGTTCGACGGTTTCACGACAAGCGCGTTTGGCCAGGTACTCGCACAGTTACTGAAAGATCTGGACGATGGCCGCAAACGGATTGGCTTGGGCCTTGGCCTGGGCTGCGACATGGCACTCTTCCAAGCTGTTACCGGAGCGGCCGCGATCATCTTAACGGGTATTTTTCTCGATTGGACAAGCGCGGGCGTCCTGGCCGTTTTGCTACCCGCCTTCTGCATTCTCGAGCCGGTTCGACTAACGGGGCAAATGGTCCTTTTGCTGGAACGGCGATATGCCGCGCTTTCGACTTGGATCGCGCTAGAAGCGGTCATGACACTATTTTTTTCCGTGATCGCCATAAAGCTCACACAAGGGAACCCTGCCTCGCTTGTCGCTGGTGCGGTTGCGGGGCGGATCGTTTCCGCTTCGATCGGCGGCATCGCGATAATCGGAAGCAAGTTTAACGTGGACCGGGATGCTGCACGGATCGCGCGCCCGCGGGCAATTAGATTTGGTTCGTCGGTTGCTATTATGGGGCCACTGGGCTGGCTCGGGCTGTTCGCAGATCGGTATATTGTGGGAGCGACCACCGGATTGGCGCAGGCCGGCGTGCTGGCCGCACTTTCGGGCGCGGTCGCAAAGCCATATGGGGTAATAACCAGTGGGCTCACCAACAGATTCAGGCCTGACATGCTGGATGAAGCAGCTGGAAAGGAGCGGGATGGCTTCAGTCCTTTGACAATCTGGCTGCTGACCGCTTTGACAATTGGCGGCGCGGGCCTTTTGGGATTTATCTTTCTGAGTGATCAGTTTGCAGATTTTTTAATCGCATTTCCAACACCAGGCCTGGATATGGGAACACTCCTGACAGTTCTTGCAGCGAGCCAGATGCTGGTCTTGCTAACCCACGCATTTGACAATCAGCTTCTGGCGGCAGGCCAAAGTCGCCCGCTGTTGCTTACCCAAATCGCTGTACTCATTATTGGACTGCCGCTCATCGCGATTGGGGCGGTCTGGTCAGGGGCGATTGGGGCAGCCATTGGCAGGTTTGGCAATGAAGGGCTGAAACTTGTTGCTGTCGCAGTCCTTGTAACCATAGTTACCCGCAAGAGCGGTAGAAATTCCGGAGAAGCTGCTTGAAACTCTTGCACATCATTGCCAGCGTTGATCGCGCGGATGGGGGGCCGATCGAAGGCGTTTTGGCGATTGGCGACGAGCTCAGAAAACTTGGCATCGAACAATCGATTTTGACGCTGGACCCGCCATCATCGCCGCAGATTGCTGGCCTTGGGAGGCCGGTTTATGCGATGGGACAGGAACGCTCCGGCAATGGTGGCTGGCGGGGAAGGGTTGAGAGTTGGGCCCGTTTTTCTCCAAAGGCTGTAGCTTGGGCGAAGCAACATGTTGCCGATTACGATGCGGTGGTGGTGGATGGCCTGTGGAATTATGCGACCCGGGTGGCCGTTAAAGCGTTGGTGGGATCAACTGTGCCTTACGTCGTTTTCCCTCATGGCACGCTGGACCCGTATTTCCGTGCGCGCCATCCGCTAAAACACCTGGCTAAACAGGTTTTATGGCCGTTCAACGAGGGGCGATTGGTAAAGAACGCCTACGCCGTGTTATTTACAAGCGAGGAGGAAATGATGCGCGCCCGCGGGACATTTTGCCCTTATGAATTGACGGAGCGTGTGGTCCCCTACGGTGCTGCACCGCCACCGGACAACCGCAATGAACAGGTTGAGGCGTTCTTGAGGGCAGTCCCCGAAATCATCGGCAGGAAATACATTCTTTTCTTGAGCAGAATTCACGAAAAGAAAGGGTGCGATCTTCTAATCGAGGCATTTGCCAATGTCGCAGACGACTATCCGGAACTGGATCTGGTTATGGCAGGACCTGACCGGGCAGGTATCGCTGCTTCGCTTCGCG
Organism: Altererythrobacter aquiaggeris; assembly: GCF_037154015.1. Lineage (NCBI taxonomy): Bacteria > Pseudomonadati > Pseudomonadota > Alphaproteobacteria > Sphingomonadales > Erythrobacteraceae > Aestuarierythrobacter > Aestuarierythrobacter aquiaggeris. The sequence continues at coordinate 227,146 of NZ_JBANRL010000001.1, read as the reverse complement.
AGCAGGCTCGCGGCTTGGGAATCTCCGAACGGGTTCATTGGCCGGGAATGCTGTTAGGCGATGCCAAATACGGCGCCTATCGCGGGGCCGAGGCATTTGCACTCCCGTCCCATCAGGAAAACTTTGGCATCGTGGTCGCTGAAAGTCTCGCTTGCGGCTGCCCAGTATTGATCAGCGACAAGGTAAATATCTGGCGCGAAATAAGCGCAGCAGGTGCAGGCATGGTTCACCCCGATACCTCGCAGGGTACGACTGAAGCCCTGAATCAATTTCTGGCAGTCAGCCCAGAGCAAAAAGGCGCAATGCGGGTCAGGGGAGAGCGTCTTTTTAAGCAATGTTTCACATGGGAATCCGCCACAATGAACCTGTTGCGAGAGCTTGAAAAGTGCACAGGCAGGCGGTGGCTAAATCAATTACCCTGAACCAAATATAATATTCTTCTTTCCTACGATCAACCTATATGGTTATTTCAGGGCTTCATAGCGAGGTCCCATTCATGCATTCAAATTCCATATTACGTACGACCGCAAACTATACCGCAATTGGCGGCATCGCGTTTGGACGAGAGCGGAATGCAGCGAAGCCTGTTGACGAATCAACGCCGCTTCCTGCCAAGGTTCGGCCGGATCAGGTGTCCTTCAGATCTGGCACACTGAACTTTTCTCCGGGCGGAATTACAGGTGATATAGCTGCGTTAATTCCGCAGAATTATGGCCGCACCGTATTCCTCGACAGTGTCACGATTTCGGGTAGCGCGAACTCCCCTGTAACGATCGATTTGCTGATCCAGCGTTTACCCAACGGGGGCGGTCTGCCCCAGTCGCATCCTTATGCCGCACTCGATCAACGCCACCGGTCGCCCACAGCGGCCTTTGGCACATTTTCCGCAGAACGCACGGTCAACGGGCACGGTATCGATGCCTCGCGCCCGCTTCTCTCGGTACACAAATTGCATTTGTCTTCCGGCGGCTCAGCCCCGTGCCAACATTCCATCACCTTCAGTGATCATGCTCGTCCAAGTCTGAAATCGCTTGATGAATGGATTGTCGTGAACCTGGGCGGGCTGCCAGCCCCGGCGGGATGCGAGTTGAATATAACGATCCAATGGAGCGAACAGGCACAGCCGCTGCTTCAATTTGCAGGTGACAGCACCACATCCCACGCGATGAGCCTTTTCGAAGCGCTATCAAATTCTGGCCGACTGGGAAATTATTGCAATTTCTTCAACGCAGGATCCAATGGTTACCGGCTCGAAGATTACCTGCTGCACACAAATGGCATCCCTTACCCGCAAGGTTGGAACGGCGTGCTGGACAGATTAAACGGCCACCCGGGCGTCCTCGTCCTTGGCTACGGGCTCAACGATCTGCGGCAGGGGCAGCGCAGCAAGGCAGATCTCATCTCCATGATCGACGCTGCACTTCACGCTACCCGATACGGTACGGTGGCCGGCGAAACATACTCTTCGCCGGTCGGTTCAAAACTGGATTTTACCTGGCCAGCGCAGACTGTGCCCAACCCCGATACCCGCATTATCCTGTGGGCGCCCAATATGGTTGCAACCGATGGCAACGAAGCTGGCGGTGTCGAATTATCGGGCCGTTTCTCGTCGATGACGACCGCGCAAGCAGCACAGACAATGACCGACGATGTGCGTGAAGCCTATTCGGTATTCGCGGATGACGAGCGGGTTTTCCGGCTGGTCCAAAAACAGGACGTATTCGGAAAAACAGCGATTTCCGTTTCTGAAAGCGGTCTGATGGCAGACAACTTACATCCCAACTCCAGAGGGCAGATCCTGCTTGCCCGGCAAATCCACCCGCATTTGCTTGATGCGCTGGCCGCGGCGCGTGCCGACATACTTTAACGTCCGGCCAAATAGTTGCAGTTGCGCCTTGCCCCAGTGGTGAGGTCGCTCCTGCATGTCTCAAACTTTCATCGGAGCAAAACAATGGTAAGCCCCCATCATCCTGCACTAGCCCAGTATTTCGACAATCAGGGCAAAGCACTCGTTCGTGGCACAGTCGAAATCTTTGAACCCAACTCGACTATCTACAAGGCTATCTGGAGTGATCCCGACCGTACAACTCCGCAATCCAATCCGGTTTTGTTGGACCGCGAGGGACGCGCCCCGATTTTCTCTGACGGGCCATGCAGGGAAGTGGTACGAGCAGCAAACGGTAGTGCGATCTGGGACGCAGCTACCAGTTCTCCGCGCAGCGGGACTGCATTGCTGGCCACTAATTTCGGCATCAGTTATTTTCCGAATGATCAAAAGACCCTCAAGTCCGACGGTTTTGCCGAGCCAGGAAAAGGCGCCGCGAAATATCTCCGGGCAGCCGCCACGCCCACGGCCAAAGAACAGGCCGCCGGCATGGGCCGGTGGCTTTTCACCAGTAATGCAGGAAATGTATTTTGGCGCCTGAATGAAAATGTGCCGTCGGATCTGATGTTTGGAGTCGCGGCCGACGCAGTTGTTACGTCCGCTTCCAGCAACATGGTGATAGCAGGGACCGATGACCGTGAGGCGCTTCAGGCGGCAGTGGATTACCTGCTATACTTCGCAAGGGACATTCGGCGGCTGCAAATTACCGGAGGATTGAGGTATGTCAGCGATACGATCCATATTGGTTATGGCGACGCATTTCTCGACTGGATAATCGAAGGCGAATCAATTCGCGGTTTCGATTCCAATGCTGGCTATCTCAGCGGGATCGTGGGCGATTTCTCTGACCGGCCCATCATCAATGTGCAAGGCGCGAGACACGCCCAGCTGCGCCAAATCTCGGTTTACGGCACAAACCATCCGTGGCTGTTTGAAAATTATGCAGCGGTTACGGACCGCGGGCCAGGGTCAGCCTGGCGGGGCCCAACAACTTCGACTGGCCGGGACACACGGTATGCACCGTATTGCGGCATTTCGGTCGACGCCTATTCCGGCCCACGCCAGGCGCAGTCGCATTATCCTGATGTGAATTATCCGGCTTGGACGTCGATCGCCGGTCAATATAACAAGGGATCGTCATCGCGCCTCCGCATGGAGGGTGTCACCAGCAGCGGTTTTGAAGTTGGAGTTGCTGTCCAGCCCGGCCTGGTTCCCACTGCATCAAATGGCGACTTTCTGAAATGGGCAGATTGTGACCTCAGTTATAACGAAACCGCAATCAGTCTGTCGCACAGCGATATGCGTGTTGTCGCGTTTGACCGGTGTCAGTTCCATTTCTGCCATACCAAGCTGGACAGTGTGCGTTACGGGCAGGGCAACGGAAACATAGCCGCGACATTTTCAAATTGCTCGTTCGACAATCTATACCGTGCTCTCAACGTCGAACTGGGAGTTCTGGCCCAGCGCTTCGCGCCCTCGATCACCTACATAAATGCGTATTGCGAAGCGGTTTATTGCCTCGGCACGGTTCGGGCATTGGGCACTGGTACACCCGGCGTAATCCGCTTCATCGGCGGTGAGTTGAATTTCTTCTGCGCGCTCGACGAATATTCGCCCGCCTATTACCTTGATGGCGGCGGCGATGTACTCGCCAAATTCGAAGGTGTATCGATCGGCGGGACGTTTGGCGTGTTCCCGGTGAACTGCATTCTGGAAGACTGCACTATTTCCCTACCCAGTGTCGCGTGGCATGTGTTCGATCAGCCGACACCGGGCGGGAGACGGGCTGCGTCCGCTTGCGCAGGTATTTTCGCACCCCGTTATGGCCGGATAAGCGCGCGGCCCTATGTGGTTTATTCGCTTGATGGTACCGCCAAGAGCCACTTGTTGTGCGAAAGCGAGGGCTGGAATTTCCTTGGCGATGGCAAATTAAACAGGCCGCTGCCGGTGCCGTTTTACGCACATTCGATCGATTACTCAGGCTATCGGTGGCCGATCGGCTCCGCCCCTACAGAGCAGTTGGACCGAAATGACATGCCCTTGGCAGACCTTGTCCAGCGGGGGATCGAGTGGTCCTTCAACACCACCACCGATTTCATGTCTGACCCTGACGAACCTGATTACTGCCTGGGGCAGGGCGATGTTGTGCAGGATATGACCACAGGACACCTGCTCTATGTCAAGGATGTCTCCATCGCCGGCGCCGGACCATCACACAGCGTAAGTATCACATTGCGCCAGATTACCGGCGTGCATGCATTTGTCGACGGGACCTGGACATCCGGGGCACCATTGACCGCTGCTTCAGGAGTTCTTCGATTTCACTGTGCACGGCGCTTCTCGGCCGGGCTCACGTCCAAACTGGCGATGACAGTGACCGAAGGCTCGAGCGCAGTGCAGTTGCTTGCCTACGGAAGCGAGGTGCTGCCAGAATTCGAACTGGGGACAGCATGGCCACGTTCCATCATTGACGGCGACTATCTGGCCATATCGGAAAAAGACAGCGTTACACGCGATCAGTCAACTTTCGCAAAAGCGCGGGTCATTTCAGCAGCCAGCGATGGCAGCGGTGTTCTGACAGGCGCGTTGCAACTTGATCGGCCGGCCAGACGCAGCGGACTTGTCGATGCCCCGCTGTTCGTTACAGCAAGTTATTAGAAGCCGGGTCCCCGGCAGTCCGGTGCTGCCGGGGACACATTGAAGGAGAGTTGATGGCGCTACTACCGATCACCGCAATTGTGCTGACCTACAATGAAGAGGTTCACATAGAACGGCTGGTCGCTTCGCTTGCCCCGGTTGAACGGATTGTCGCCGTGGATTCGGGCTCGACAGATGCAACCGTCTCCAGACTGCTTTTGGCCGGCGCCGAGGTACTTACAAATCCGTTCACCACGCAGGCGGAACAGTTTGCCTGGGCGATGGAGCACGCTGGCATAAGAACCGCATGGACGCTCAGAATAGATGCGGACGAGATTATCGGCCCTGACCTGTGGAGTGCCATCAGCGATACGCTTGCAGATCTTTCGCCGAAGGTAACCGGCGTGACATTCGACAGACGACATATTTTCATGGGCCGCTGGGTGCGCCGTGGTGGCCGCTTCCCGCTGCGAATGCTGCGCTTATGGCGGACCGGAGATGCCGCTATCGAACAAAGGTTGATGGACGAACATATCGTGCTGCTGCGGGGCCGCTCGATCCATCTTGACGGCGAATTTGCAGACCACAACCTCCGCGGGATCAACGATTTTATTGCAAAGCACAACGGTTACGCAACGCGGGAAGCTCTTGATGCGCTTTCGCGGAAGTATGGTCTTGGGCAGGAAACCCCGGACTTGTATTTACGTTCGGGGTCGGCCCAGGCCGCCCGCAAACGCGCGCTGAAAGAAGGGGTTTACAACCGGTTGCCTTTCGGCGTCGGGCCATGGGCCTATTACATTTGGAGGTTGATTTTCCAGCTGGGCATCCTTGATGGGAAAGAGGGCCGGATCTATCACTACCTTCAAGGCTATTGGTACCGGTATCTGGTCGATTTGCGAAAGTTGGAACTGGAGAAGGTGCTATCTGGGACCGCCACCAAAAAACAACGCATCGCTGCGCTATCTTCCGCAAGCGGTTATGATCTGGACCGGCTTCTGGGTCACTCAACCCCCAGTTTACGCGGTCCAAGCGGCATTGCGGGGTTGCCGGAATAAATAATCCAGGCATCAAGGTCGGCAAACGCAGCGGCCCGCGCTCCCAAAACTGCGCCCGGGCCGATAATAACTCCTGGGCCGACGAAGGCTTCGGCTGCGACCCACGCCTGCAATCCGACTGTTATGGGACGCGCGTATAATTGAAAGGCAGGGTCGCTGTGATCATGCGTGCCGGTGCACAGGACCGCTCGCTGCGAAACAATCGCGTGCGCTTCTAATTTGACCGGTGCAATATTATAGCAGTCGGTGTGTGGGCCGAGAGTTGCATAATCTTCCATAACCAGATTGCCGGGCAGCCATATCCGCGCAGAACCATAGACGGTTGCCGTAAACTGTATGCGCGCGCCAAACAGCCGCAGGATGAGCACACGCCACCGGTTTGCAGACCGCGGCGTCCATCTGCAAGTGGATAGCCAGACAAGCCGGAAAACGATCCTGCATAAGCGGTTTTGCAAGGTGAAACTCGCACCGCCCTGCGTGGGCTTGGCAGCGCGTGCGTCAAGGATGCTCATGAAACGGACCCGGCCTTTTCGGGAAGAGATGCTGAAATTCGAAGCAAATATGCCTCGCTGACAGGGCCGGCTAACCGCACTTGTAGCAATTGAGCCGGACAACCGCGAGGGATAGTGACCATCACCTGCCGGGGGCTATCCGCTTCCGACGAACCACCGCTCCTTCGCAGACGAAGATCTCTTGAACCGCACTTTAGATTGACCATTTGGTCAACCGCAAGCGGTGCAAGACCGGTTGCAGCCCATTTCAGGCTGGCCTCGCCAGCAGGAAGTGTGAGCATCTGTTCTGCGACGACCGTTGGCCGATCACTGGTATTCCAGATCTCCAGACGATTGTTAATGATCACCGCTCCAGCGTCGTTTTCGGCACGAAGTTTCCAGTCGAACGGCGTTGCAAATTGCCGTGCGTCCAATACAAATTCGCCATTGGCTATCATGGCCCCAGCGCTTTCGCGGTCACAGGCAATTGCCCATAATCGCCGCGCATCGACCGGTTCGCGCGCATTGTATGTCAAATCGTTAATCGCCCCGAAAATGGCCTGGCACCGCGGCCGGGCTCCCAGCAGCGCGGCGCGGCCAAGCACGTCCAGTCTTCCTGTCCGATCCTGTGTGGGAAGGTTTGCAGCGCCGGCGGCGTAATCGGAAATCCAGGACGGGCTAATGCGCAGCCTATTGACGAGCGCGGCCCGTCCGGCGGGAGTCCGTTCCAAACTGCCAATTAGAACATTGGCCGCAAGATTGTCCGGATCGGTCCGGTACAATGCGTCAATTCGCAGCGTGGCTGCTGCGTAATCTTGTTGCTGTAGTGATTTTGCCGCCCAATATGCCTGCGTTCTCTGATCGCGCCAGCCAAGCAGCGCCGCAGCTTTGAACGCACGATCTGCCAGGCCAAGCCGCGATCCGGCCAATAGCAGCGAGCCGAGTTGGGCGCTTGCTGATGCTTCCATCGGAACCGCGCTGACTGCCCGTCTGGCATAGGCCAGTGCAACGTTGTCGGCGCCGAGCCGCGCGCTGTCGAGCGAAAGCGCGATGTTCGATCGGGCGAGAAAGGGTGCAAAATTTTTGCCTGCGATCTCAACCGAATCAGCACCTGCCCGGTCCAGCCCGCTGCCCGTCACCGCAACCGCGTAGAAGACTGCAAATAGCGCGGCTCCCATCGTTGCAATACGGTTTAATTTCACTGTCTCTTACTGCTCTGACCACCAATCTGCGATCCCAGCCATGTTTTGACCGGGTTGCGCGCCGGTTTGGAACCATCGCCGTAAGTGTAATAATCACGCCCATAGCTGCCGCCGTAATTGGAGCTATGCGCCGGATCGAATTTGGTAAGTACGGCCCCGATTATGTTTCCGCGGGCCTGTCTGACCCTGCGCAGGGATTCGTGTACTGCCTTGCGGCCGTTCAACCCGGATTCGATTACTACCAATGTCGTAGAGACAAGTGATGACAGCAGCGGCGCATCGGCCAGCCCGAGAATGGGCGCACTGTCCAGCACAACCATATCAAAATCATGGTCAAGCTGTGCGAGCAATTGCCCCATCGTATCAGCTGCGAGCAATTCACTGGGGCTATCCGGGATTGGGCCCGACGTGATCACCCAGATATTTGAATCATCCAGTTTTTGTAGCGCGTCCGCAAGATCGGCATTGCCGCTCAAAACACTTGAAAGCCCGGTTTCGTTTTTCAGCCCGAGCAGTTTATGGGTCGAAGGGCGGCGCATATCGGTATCGACCAGCACCACCTTGCCGCGGATCCGTCCGAAGCCGCGGGTCAGAGCATAACTGCTGGTAGACTTGCCTTCTGACGGAGACACGCTTGTCACAAGCAATGGAGAGACTTTGCCGTCTGCGGCGAAGCCAATTGCCCCGCGCAGAGAATTGTATGATTCAGCTACACTCGACTTGGGATCGGAGAGCTCTTCGACAATGTTTTCCGTTCCGGCGTATGGGATAATACCCAGCGTTCGCAGCCCGAGCATTGTATCGACATTTTCGGGCGTTCTTACCGCGTCATCAAGCTGCAGCTTAACAAATACATACAACGCAGCGGCAAACAGGCCGACGAATAACGCGTAAAGTATGTTCAGAATCAGATTTGGCGAGGAAGGTGCATTTTGCACCTGAGCCTTGTCAATCAAGGCGATATTGCTGCTCGAGACACCTGCGGCAGCGGTCAATTCCTGAAACCGCTGCAGCAATCCGTCATACAGTGCCCGGTTGGTATCCGCTTCGCGCTGGAGCAAATTATACTGAACGCTGCGATCCTGCTCACCCAGAGTGTCGCCCTTCATCGCTGCCACTTGCCGGTTCAACGCCTGTTCGTTTTCAAGGGCGCTACGATATTCGGATTCGACCCCCTTGCGGACGCCGGAAACAATCCCGGCAATTTGCCGGTTGATGACGGCAAGCTGCGCCTCGAGCCGCTGGACATTGGGATGCTCGGCAAGATGCCTCGTACGCTCATCCTCAAGCTGGGCCTGAATGTCTGCCCTCCGGGTCAGCAGATTTTGAACGGTGGCATTCGACATGACTTCGCGTGAATTCATCGGATCGGAAGCGGCAACCACTCGCCAACGGCCTTCTGTTTCGATACGTTTTGTCCGCGCATCGATCGCGGCCTGGTTCATCTGCACCAGACTGGACGTTGTGATCGAAGTTTCCGTACCGCCGGATTCGCTACTTTCATCACCGCGCAAGCGGATCAGCCCGGCTTGGCGCGCATAAGCGTTAAGCTCGCCTTCGGACAGTTCGAGCCGCTCCTTCGCCTCGGCAAGCTGCTCCGCTACGAAATCGCGCGCATAGGCGGTGCTATCGAATTTACGCTCGAGATTTGTTTCGATGATTGCCGCGCCATACCCATCCGCCAGTTTGGCGGACATGACCGGATCAGCGGACACCACCGCCAAGGTTGCGATGCGGGACTGTCGCGGCAGGCTGACGATCATTGCAGATCTCAGCGCGCTGACGGCGATAACCTTTTTCTGCCGCGGATCATCAGGCATCGTTGCCGGATCGATCATCATGGCGCCCAAAAATTGTTGATCGTCAGCCAGTTTCAGCGTTTCGACAACTTTTTCCGACACCGCATAACTCTGGATTACATCAAGCTGCGTGTTCAGAAACCGGTCAACGTCATAGTCCGAGCTACTGGCCTGAACCTCGTCGCCGCTTTCGAGCACCTGACCAGCCAAATCGTCGATTTGCAGCGACACAGCGGAGGTATATTTGGGTGTCTGGAACATGGTCCAGATCGCGCCAAGCAAGGCCGCAATGGTCAAGATGACCAAGATGGGCACAAGTTGTCCGCGCAAGGTAGCCAGCAGATGCCTGAGATCGAATTCAGGCATCAAGCCCTGAAACGTGCCTTGCGGATAATTGGCGCCCACTGGCTCGCTGTCTATCTGGGCTTGAGATGGCTGGGCCTGAGATGGCGGGGTCTGGGATGGCTGAGTCACCGTGCGGGCCTAGAATAAAGTAAATACATTGAGGGCAGGTGCGGCGCGCAGGAAATCGCGGAAGGCGCCTTTCAGGCTGGAAAAGCCCACAACCACCGTGTCTCCGCCGATGATCTGCGGATCGGGCGCCCTGCCGGTGCGAATATCCTCCAGATTGAAAACGGCGCCGAGCCTACTGCCATTTACTTTTCGAAACACGACGATTTCGTTCAGTTTAGCCACATCGGTCGGACTTCGGGCACGGGCCAGAGCGGACAACAAAGTGTCTTCCCGGTCAACCTCGTACACGCCAGGCTCTCGCACCTGGCCTTCGACAGTAACGTACCGCGCTGTGCGCTGCACCACCTGAACCACGACGCGCGGATCCCTGATGTAACGTGCCCCGAGCCGGTCGGTGATAACCTCGCTAAGCCCGACGGCGGTCAGGCCTTGCGCATCGATCTGTCCGATTAGCGGCAACTGGATGCTGCCTGCTTCATCAACCGGCACCTTCTCCAGACTCAATTCGGGCTCCTGAAATACCTGCACACTGATGACATCTCCGGCCGCCAACCGGTAAGGCAGCGGCGCGGTGTTCGTTGGTGCAGGAATTGTTTCGTACGCGGCAGTCCCGGCAGGCAGCGGTGGAGGCGCGCCCGCGCACGCTGCCAATATCGAAGCAGCCGCCAGGCAGATTACGAAACGAGCCAAAATTCGGTTCAAACAGCGCAGCTCCAAAAAATCGCAGAATCGCATTTTAGAATGTTTGCCTTGATGGGTTCTTGTGCGGAAACAGGCACGCGGCCGCGGTCGCCCCCAGGCAAGCAATCGACATGGATCGAAACGGGTAATCGACAATGGAATGCAAGGCTATCACCGTCAAGCTACCAACTGCGAAAAGCCACAGTCCAGACGCGTGCGATACCTCGCTTGACGGTGCAGAGAATGCCGGCTTGCCTGTCAAAGTCAGTCTAGCCAGCAAAGCCGCAATCACGCCCAGAACCAGCAGTCCGGGCAGCCCGCCTTCGAGCGTAAATTCCAACCAGTCGTTGTGCGCCCTGACCGGATAGCTGGGATCAACGGCTTCGAGGCGTTCGGCAGCAGTAAACATCGGGATGAAACTGCCCATCCCAGCGCCCGCCGGCCAAGTTTGGGTGACGGCAAACCAGGTGTCCGCCCACAGATCTGCGCGGCCCTCCGGTGTGCCGGAAAAACGGCCCAGGACTTTTGACACCGATGCCGGGCGCCAAAGGGCAACAATGGCAAACAGCGCACCGGTGCCCACAATCACCGCCGATATAATCCGGACCGGTATCCTACGTACCGCACCATGAAAGGCGATTAGGTGGATCGCGGCCGGCACCACAAGAAGTACGATGCCGGCTCTTGATCCGGTCAGAAAAATGCCCGTGCCCAGCAAGAGTGCGAACCCGCCGTGTAACAATCGGCCCGCTCGGTCGCCCAGCCGTAATGCCAGGGTCGCCCCAAGCGGCAGCAGAGCGCATAACCCGATCAGCAACAAAGTGGCTTGCGCGTTTCGGCTGGCCTGAAAGCCCACCAGAAAGCCCATATGCGTATGTTGGTACAGCCGCCATCCGCCGGCTTCGCCCGATGACATTTGCAGAGCGCCAAGCGCGACGGAAATGGCGGCCACTGCGGCAACCAAGCTGACAATCTGCCGGCGCTGGAATTGCTCGCAGCCAGCCAACCAAAGCATCAGAAAAACCGGCGGGACCATGGCCAGCAGCGATGCCAGCGTCCGGTCGGGCGTCATGCTTAGCGGTCGCCAGCTATCCTGCTCGCCAATCTGCGCCAATATGACCATCAGCGGTTCTCGGCCGGGCAACGCCTGCCAAATCGAAGGTGGCAGCGGCACAAGCTGCATGACCGGTAGCGCCAGAATCAGTATTGTGAGTAACCAGGCCATGCGCGGTACCCGATGGGTGCTCGCGCCCCCGCCTGCCGGACCGCGTAAATACGCGGCGATCAATGCCAGAAACGTTGCAGCATACAACAGTTGCAACAGTATTTCATTTCGCGGGTTTAATGTGCCGCCGCCGCCCAATATCATTGCAGACACAAGCAGCACTGCGGCCACCCAAACGCGGTAGGGGCCGTTCATCCGCTATCGATACCGCTTCAGGTTCCGATTTGCACTCGGCCCCTGGGCGAAGTGCACAGCAATCAACCGCCCGGGCTGTCCGGAACGGCGTTGTCATTGCCCAGCGCCGACACAATACCGACTACTGCCAACAAACCAGTGATTGCTGCCATGATGGTGCCACCGCCCTGAAGGAACGAATTGCCTGCATCCGCAGTGCCTGCACTTTTGCCGCAGGCGGCATCAGCTTCAAGCAAAACACCCCGCCTCGAGAAAATATCGCCTTTGAAACAATAATCCAGCGCATCGTCATTAATGATTTCAGCGCCCTCGGGCATGACCGGATGAACCACTACATCTTGCGGCAAAACTGCAGCAGACCGCGTTGCAGCTTGTGCCGAAGCAGAGACTATCAGCGCGCCCATCGCCAATGCAGTGCCAAAATTTTGAAACCGGTTCACGTTTTACATCCCTTTGAGATTGCTGGTAGGTAATAGCACCTAATCATTTAATTGTTTAGCCTCAATTCGCACGCACGCAGTGATGGTGTTCGCGGGGCCTAAAACGCTTTATCGTGATTGAGCACTTTTCCCGTTTTGAGGACGATTGTGAGGTCACGAAACAGGTTCCAGTCTGTGATGTACTCCAGATCAGCGTTCAACCTGTCTTGCAGGTCGCTTTCATACATCGTGGCGCCGCGAAAACCGCGAATCTGCGCCAGACCGGTGAGGCCCGGACGAAGGCGGTGCCGGTGCCAGTAAGTGTCATCCACTTCCCAAAACAGTTTCGATCCTGCTTGTGATCCCAAAGCATGCGGGCGCGGGCCCACTACGCTCATATCGCCCCACAACACGTTGAACAGCTGTGGCAATTCATCGATGCTCGTGCTTCGCATGAACCGGCCGACCCGCGTCACCCGGTCATCATCCGGACTTGCCGAACGAACGCCCGAGACATCGGTATTCTCGGCAAACATCGAACGGAATTTCAGCATTTCGAAAAACCGGTTGCCGCGTCCCAGTCGCCGCTGCACGAACAGGACCGGCCCGGGGCTGTCCAGCTTGATCGCAGCCGCGGCGATTAACATGATTGGCAATGTGATGACGATAGCGACTGCCGCAAATCCAACGTCGAACATACGCTTGAGAGCCCTCGCCCGAAGACCGAGCGGACCGCTTGAGACGATCAAGGAAACTTCCGAGCCGGCGCTTTCAATCCCGAGAGGCTGGATTTCCTGCAAATTTGTCGTGACCAGTTCGCCGCGCACACCGGCGGCGCGCATAACATATGCCCAGTTTATACGGTCCTCTGGCAGACAGCTGACGATAACCCTGTCCATGTTGACAAGATAGCGGCCCAGCTTGTCGAGGCTGTGCGGGTCGGCGCGGTCAGGGCGTAATTCCATGGCCGTCGCATCCAAATCGATTGCATGATCGATTACGACTGCCGGGCCTCCGGCATGGATGAGTAATACATTCCTGACGTTCGAATTCCAGATCTTGCCGACGAGGGTCGCCATCATCACACGGGCAGTGGCCATGAATAATGCGGTAAACAGCAGCGCCACCGTAAAAATGCCGCGCGAGAAGGTTGTCGTCGATTTGGTGTAAAATGTAATGAAGATCAGGAGAGCCGACGAAACCAGCAGCGCCAGAAAACCGCGCTGAATTGCAAACCGGCGATCCGTCAACACCTTGATCGAATAGGCACCCTGATAAAGCATGATGGTAAGAAACAGTGGCAAAAGAAGCTGGGCTGATAGCATCGCTATCGGTGCGGGCCACTGCCCGAGGTAAAGCCCTCCGGCCAGAAAAAAACCTGTGATCAGGCAAATGATGTCCGCGATCATCAGCCCGAGATAAAGCCGCAGCCTGCGCCGTTCCAGCGAGGGCGCGAGCGGGCGCGTATCCCGCATCGTCCATTCGGACGATGCTGCATCTCTGACAAATGTGACTGATGCGTTCATTGCCAGGCCTAAGTTACGGCACACGGGATTGCGTGTAACTACCTATATTGAGCGACAGTTAAATCATTGTTGACCATAAGTGAATCCCCTTATCGTCGGGACGCCGGCTACCCTTTGCCCCTGGCAGACCGCGCGATCCGGGCAAGCGCCTGCGCAAGCAGCAATTCGCCTGCAGCGCTATTGGCCAACAATTCACGGTGCAGCTCGATCATGCGCTCGATCAACAGTTCGAGTTTCTTGCCCTGCCACCGGCCAAGCTGGTTGGTAATGTCGCGCTGGTCTTTCCAGAAAATCCGGTGGGCCCGCTTCTCCGCATCAACCAGCCGTTCGGCATCGCGGCTGCTGCCAAGCTTTGCCGAAAGCTGCGCCAGCTGGGCAGTCCGGCGTTCGAAGGCCAGCAATAACCCGACCGGATTGAGCGATAAATCGCGCATCCGCTTCAGTTCGCCAGCCAGCTTTCCCGTTTCGCCCGACAAGACCGCATTTACGAGCGGCATGAAGCCGTCTTCTTCGGTTGTCGCGCCAATTGCTTCCAGTGCTTCGGCATCGGCATTGCGCGGAGATTGCTGCGAAGCATCCAAATATAGTGCCAACTTCGTGATTTCGCTTTGCGCCAACCGGACATCGAGCCCGGCACCGCGTGCGATGCGTTCGGCGATATCGCCGTTCAGCCGCAATCCGGCAGCATCGGCCATTGACCGGACAGCTGCCGAAACCGACCCCAAGTCGGGAGGCCAGAACATTGCGACCAACGCATCGTCTCGCTTCGCCAGCAATTTGGCGGTTCGCGACTTGTCTGTCGCAGAGGTAGCGACAACAAGGACAGGCGCTGCATCGCCCGCAAATTCATCTGTGTTATCGATCAGAATTTTGAGCGCGTCGTGAGCCTCCTCGCCGTTGGCGCGGACGTAGATATGCCGGCTGCCGCCAAACAGGGATGTAGAGCGCGCCTCGTCGCCAAGTAATACCGGATCTTTGCGAAGCGCCGCTCCTGAAAGTTCGATCCGCTCGCCCGGATGGTCCAGCAACTCCAGAACCTGCAATGCCGCAGCCGATGCGCCCGCTTCGTCAGGACCGCAAAAAAAGAAAATCCGGCACTGGCGGGCGGCCCTGCGCGCAACCGTTCTGAAATCCTTCTGGGTCGCCTTCATGGACCGATACCAGCCAGCCGGACTGCATCATTCATCTTTACGCAGTTCCAGCGCGAGCCGGGTAACAATCCGGTCAGCGATCTGTTCTGCAAGATTCTCGAGCGCCTTCTGTTCGGCTGCGATGGTCGCAAACTCGCTCGATACGACATCGATTCCGGCATCGGACCCTGCAGTCGCATCGATGACAATACTCTCGCTCGCCAATTCAACCAGTTGGTAGCGCGCGCGCAAAGTGCGCCGCTCCCTGCCGATCGTATCGTCATTTATCAAGCCCAGCCCTTCGAGCTTGTCATCGAGGCGGACATCCAGCCGGTATTTGGGAATGACGGTGTTTGTGCCTGATTCGGCCAGCCGGTCGTTCAAGGCATTTCTTACCAGCCAACCTGCGCGCCCCTGGATCGCCGGAACCTCCACTGCGGCAAGCCCCTGTGCAACCGCGCCGCTACCGCCACCTGCATACATCGGTTGTAAGCCGCAGCCTGCCAGTCCCGCGCCGGCAATCAACAGCATCAAAGGCGCAGACCATTTCATATTACGAGATTGACCAACCTGTCCGGCACCACGATTACCTTGCGAATTTCTGCTCCATCCAGACTACGCTGCACCTTCTCGCTTGCGAGTGCAAGCGCTTCGACTTCGTCTTTCGGCATACCTTTCGGCACGGTTAAAGTGTCGCGCAATTTACCTTTGACCTGAACCGCAATCGTGACTTCGTCATCGACCAGCAGGGCTTCGTTCACGGCCGGCCACGATGCAGCAGCGATCAATTGCTGATTACCCATTTTCGCCCATGCTTCCTCGCCAAGATGCGGCATCATCGGAGCAACGAGCAGTAGCAAATCCCGGGTCGCAGCGTTCCGGCTGGCCGAAGCCGAAGCCTTTTCGATGGCGCCGGTAAGCTCATAGATCCGAGCGACCGCCTTATTGAAGGAAAGCGCTTCGATATCGTCAGCAACCGCAGCGACGGCTTTAGCGGCGGCGCGGTCGATCGCGTTATCTTCGCCGGCAGCAGCCGGATCAAACTGGTCGAACAGCCGCCACAACCGTTGGACGAACCGCCAGCAGCCTTCGATACCCGCCTCGGACCAAGGCAAATCACGCTCCGGCGGGCTGTCGCTCAACATGAACCAGCGCACGGCATCGGCCCCGTATTCGGCCACAATCTCATCGGGATCGACGGTGTTTTTCTTTGACTTGGACATCTTGATGATGCGGCCGATTTCAACCGGACCCTTATCGGTTTTCAAGATGGCTCTATCACTGCGCCGCTCCACCTCGGGGGGCGCAAAATACATCCGTTGGCCAGTAACGGGGTCGCGCCGCGAATAGGTTTCGTGCGTCACCATCCCTTGCGTAAACAGGCTGGAAAAAGGTTCGGTAAAGTCGATCAGCCCGATATGGTGCAATGCGCGGGTCCAGAACCGCGCATACAGCAGGTGCAGGATGGCGTGTTCGATACCGCCAATATACTGTTCGACAGGCAGCCATTTGGCGAGCTCGTCGCGGTCAAACGGTTGATCGATAGGTTGGCTGGCGAAGCGCAGAAAGTACCACGAACTGTTGATGAAAGTGTCGAGCGTGTCAGTTTCGCGAAGGGCCTTTCCGCCGCATTCGGGGCAAGCGACATGCTTCCAAGTCGGATGCCGTTCAAGCGGATTACCCGGTGATGTAAAGTCCACATCTTCCGGCAACGTCACGGGAAGCTGGTGCTTGGGGACGGCGACCACACCGCAAGCATCGCAGTGGACAAACGGGATCGGCGTGCCCCAATAACGCTGACGCGAAACGCCCCAGTCGCGCAACCGCCAGACAGTTTTGCCCGTCCCCCAGCCCTGTTCCGTGGCCAGATCGATTACGCGGATGCCCGCAGACGCCGTGTCCATGCCGTCAAGAAACCGGGAATTGACGATTACACCGTCGCCGGATTCGGCCTGCGCGCCGAATGGCATGGCAGCGTCAGCGGCATTGCTGGCAACAACGCGCATGATCGGAAGCTTGTATTTGGTCGCAAATTCAAAGTCGCGCTGATCGTGGCCCGGCACGCCCATGACAGCGCCCGTGCCGTATTCCATCAACACAAAATTGGCAATATAGACCGGTAGATCGATGTCGCTGGCGAGCGGGTGTACCGCGCGCAGGCCGGTGTCGAAGCCAAGCTTTTCTGCCGTATCCAGTTCTGCAGCGGTTGTGCCGCCAGCCCGGCATTTTTCAATGAACGCCTGCGCGTCCGACGAATTCGCAGCGACAGCGCGCGCAATGGGATGATCGGCCGCAACAGCAATGAAACTGGCCCCGAAAATCGTATCCGCACGCGTTGTGTAAACGTCTATTTGCCCGTCAAAGTTGGCACCTCCGAAATGGAATTGCAGCCCCTGGCTCTTGCCGATCCAGTTTTCCTGCATCAGCCGGACTTTGTCGGGCCAGTTTTCCAGATCGCCCAGACCTTCAAGCAAATCATCCGCAAATTCGGTAATCTTGAGGAACCACTGGTTGAGTTTGCGCTTTTCGACATCCGCGCCGCTTCGCCAACCCTTGCCGTCAATAACCTGCTCGTTGGCGAGCACGGTCTGATCGACCGGGTCCCAGTTGACGGTGCTTTCCTTGCGGTACACCAACCCGGCAGCATACAAGTCGGCGAACAAGGCTTGTTCATGGCCGTAATATTCAGGGTCGCAAGTCGCTAACTCGCGGCTCCAGTCAAGCGCGAAACCAAGCCGCTTCAGCTGCGCTTTCATGTTGGCGATATTTTCGCGCGTCCAACTGCCCGGGTGCACGCCTTTTTCCATCGCCGCATTTTCGGCCGGCATTCCGAACGCATCCCAGCCCATGGGATGCAGCACTTCGTGCCCGCGCATCCGGCGGTATCGCGCCAGCACATCACCCATAGTGTAATTGCGCACATGCCCGATATGGATGCGTCCGCTGGGGTAAGGGAACATCTCGAGCACGTAGCTCTTGGGTTTGTCGCTATCGCTATCCGCGGCGAAGCATTGGGCATCGTCCCATGCGCGCTGCCAGCGCCCGTCGGATTGCGACGGATCGAATTTGCTATCAGTCATGTAAATGCCCTTTGGGGCGATGGATCAGCGGGATCAACCCGAAACGGAAGAGCGGCGCAGCGCCCGCGCTTTTGTCAGAATGATGTCTTCCAGCTTCTGGACCGTTGCAGCCTGCACCGGCGCATCGACCCACGCACCGCCCTGGGCGACTTGACGGCTGGCAGCGACGCGCAAAGCATCCGCGCGCAAATCCTGATCAAGAATTGTGATCGTCATTTTCACGCGTTCAGCCGGATTTGCCGGATTGGCGTACCAGTCGGTGACAATAACTCCGCCGGCACTGTCAGCCTGCAGAAGCGGAGCAAACGAAACCGCGTCGAGCGATGCACGCCACAGATAGGAATTTACGCCGATTGTTGTAACTTTGGAAGCCGCAAGGTCAGCCTGGGGCCTCTCGTTTCCGCCGCCGCATGCGGACAGTCCAGCCAGCGCAGCGCCGAGGATCAGCGTGCGTGTCCACTTTGCGGAAAAAGTCGAAAAATTACTTGTGACCATCATGGAGTGTCCGTTCCGTCCGTATTTTATTGTGCGCCGACGACTATATCGCAGTGCCGGTTCAAACGCTCTCTATAACCCCGCACCCGCTCGCGGCAAGACAAAGGGTATCAATCGTCGCGCCACCTTTCTTGCACCTCGAACGGGTGAATAACCGCTTAACCCGCAGCCCTGGTCATGCGTTTCTGTGGACTGGGTGCAACAGTTTGCAAAAACCCGACATGCGCGCGAGCGTCGTCTATGGCCAACTTGCTGTCATAAAATTATCAACAGGCGTATACAAAGTGTTGCCGAGTCGTTTTTTCGTGCGACTCAGGAACAGTTCAGGCACGTGAGTGTCATCATATACGGCACCCCGGATGACCGGGGCGATTATCAGGGGCCTTGGCTAAATGACCATGACCGGCACATCAGCGAAACGTAGCGGCATTGCCGCGCGGCTTCTGCTTGCCGGTTCATTGCTTGGCTTGGCGCTCCCTTCTGCCGGCCTCGCGCTTGGCGATAACGGAGCCGTCGTCAGTTTCGCCAAAACGGGCATGGCCTCTTTCACACCGGCAGGTGTGGATGCTGAACTTGCGCGCCGCGTTGCAAGCCGGTTCGACGGGGCCGGAAAAATGCGTTTCACTCCGGCAGGGTCGCCTTCCAAGCGCGTCCAGTCCTCCACCGTTGCAGTGCGGGTCGATTCCGAAACAGCGCGCGCTATTTCCGTACGCAGCGCAGTCAAGATTGCCAGCACAGAAGTAGGCAGCGGACAGCCGATCAGCAAGATTCGGATCGCGCCAACCCGTTACAATCTGGGCGCATCGCGCGGTTATGAAAGCTTCGCCAAACCATTCACCATTGGCAGCCAGATTGCCGATGTCCAAATGCCTGATCTGGCCAGTTTCAAGCCGGGCAAGGGAACGGCCCCCAAAAAGCCGGGCCGGTTTGACGCGAATATCGAACTTGAACGCGAACGCACTGTCGGCCGTTCGCCCAGCACCCTTCAGGGTATTGGCGATCAGGCGGTCGATGTCAGCGGCAGTTTCCGGGTTGCCAAGAACCTGAATCTGACCGCCGGTGTCAGGTTGTCGCAGGACCTCGACCGGATTGCGCCGCTCACCGACGCGACACAAGACGCGCAGGCAGTTTACGTAGGCACGCGCTTCAAATTCTGATCGCGCAGGTTCGCACCCTGCTTCCCCGAATAATGTAACTTGCCCCGCAGGTGGCCCGTGCGGGACACGAATGCACACATCCTGCTTTTGCAGCTTAAGCCCGCATGTCGTAGCGTCCGAATCATAATTTATAACGATTCGGAAGCGGGGGAGTACTTATGGCACGGGTAGCGATTGTTACGGGCGGGACACGAGGGATCGGCAAGGCTGTTTGCCTGATGTTGAAAGATCACGGGCATACGGTCGTTGCCAATTACGGCGGCAACGATGATGCGGCGCGAAAATTTACCCAAGAAACCGGGATTGCGGCATACAAATTCGATGTCGGAGACCACCAGTCGGTGTTGGATGGCTGCGCGCGGATCGCCGGCGAGTTCGGCGAGATAGATATCGTGGTCAACAACGCCGGGATCACCCGCGACGGCACACTCAACCAGATGAGCTATGAAGACTGGGACGAGGTGATGCGGATCAATCTTGGCGGCTGCTTCAATATGGCCAAGGCTTGCTTCCCCGGAATGAAAGAACGCGGCTGGGGCAGGATTGTGAACATAGGGTCGATCAACGGTCAGGCCGGGCAATACGGACAGGTCAATTATGCGGCCGCAAAATCAGGCATTCACGGATTTACCAAGGCATTGGCTCAGGAAGGTGCCAGATCGGGCGTCACAGTCAATGCGATCGCACCAGGCTATATCGACACTGACATGGTGGCTGCAGTGCCCGAACCTGTGCTGGAGAAAATCGTCGCGAAAATCCCGGTCGGACGGCTTGGTCAGGCGACAGAAATAGCCCGCGGCGTTGCATTTCTTGCATCGGAAGATGCCGCATTTGTCACAGGCTCGACAATGAGCATCAATGGCGGGCAGCATATGTATTGAGTATGGTCCGCAGATGACCACGCCCTATCACCCGCCGGTAAAACGTTCGGTAGAGATCGCCGGACACAAGACGTCGATCAGCCTTGAGCCTTTGTTTTGGCAAATGCTGAAAGAGGCCGCGCGGTCACGCGGCGTCCCGATCAACGCGCTGGTAGCCCGGATTGATGCGGAGCGGATTCAGGCAGCGACACCGCCGGGCCTAGCCAGTGCAATCCGTATCTGGATAGCTTGTGAAACCGGGACGGCAGACGGTTCGAACGCAGAGCCGGTTCCCTGACCTCTAATCCCCGACACGTTCGACATCGGCGCCCACCATCGCAAGTTTTTCTTCGAGCCGTTCGTAACCCCGATCAAGGTGATACAGGCGGTGAACCTGCGTTTCGCCCTTCGCAGCAAGCCCGGCGATTACCAGGCTCATCGACGCACGCAGATCGGTTGCCATCACTTCCGCTCCGTTCATCTCGTCAACGCCGTGCACGACCGCAGTGCGCCCCGTGGTTTCGATATTCGCGCCCATCCGGTTCAATTCGGGTACGTGCATGAACCTGTTTTCGAAAATCGTCTCGGTCAGCACGCTCGTACCTTCAGCCCGGCAAAGCATTGCCATCAGCTGGGCCTGCATATCGGTTGCCAGGCCGGGATAGGGTGCGGTCGAAAGGTTGATCGCCTTGAGTTTACCGTTTGCGCGGACATTGATGCCGTGTTTGTCCGATTCCACCTCGACTCCGGCATTGCGCAGCGAATGGATGGTGGCGCTCATGTCCCCCGCATTTGCCCCCTCCAGCCGGACTTCGCCGCCTGTAATCGCTGCCGCGCAGGCATAGGATCCCGCCTCGATCCGGTCAGGCAACACTTTATACGTCGCGCCGTTGAGCCGTTTGACACCGTGGATGACCAGTTCGGATGTACCGATACCCTCGATCTCTGCGCCCATCGCCACGAGCAAATTACACAGATCCACGATCTCGGGTTCGCGCGCAGCATTGCCCAGCCGCGATGTGCCGCTGGTCAGCGCGGCGGCCATGAGCACGTTTTCAGTCGCGCCAACCGATACCACGGGAAATTCATAATCGCCCCCGGTCAGCCCGCCGTCGGGCGCATGTGCCCGGACATAGCCTTCGGCGAGCTCGATTTCGGCGCCGATTGCCGCCAGCGCTTTCAAATGAAGGTCGATCGGCCGGTTGCCGATTGCGCAGCCGCCGGGAAGTGAAACGGTTGCCTCACCCGCACGCGCAAGCAGCGGGCCAAGAACCAGAATTGACGCGCGCATTTTGCGAACCAGATCATAGGGCGCGACGGTAGAGGTCAATCGCTGTGCATTAAACGTAACCACCCTCCCGAATTCCTGCGGCCGGTTGCCCGCAATCGATGTGCTCACGCCGAACTGCGTCATCAAATGTTGGAAACCGTCAATATCGGCCAGCCGGGGCAGATTGCGGAGCGTCAAAGGATCTTCGGTCAACAAAGCGCACGGTATCAGCGTAAGCGCGGAATTTTTTGCGCCACTGATCGGCAGCGTTCCAGACAGGCGGTTCCCGCCGCGAATGATGATTTTTTCCATGAGCAAGCGTTTAGCGGGAATCCTGCTGTCGTAAAGTGGACGGTTGACCCGGGCCTCGCCTCGCTTCAATTCGATCGGTTATGAACGCTCGTAAACCGATCCGCAAAGCCGTGTTCCCCGTTGCGGGCCTTGGCACCCGATTTCTTCCGGCGACCAAGGCGATTCCGAAGGAAATGCTGCCGATCGTCGACCGACCATTGATCCAATATGCCGTCGATGAGGCGCGCGAGGCCGGCATTGACCAACTGATCTTCGTCACCGGCCGGGGCAAGACCGCAATCGTCGAGCATTTTGACGTTGCATATGAACTTGAAGACATGATGGGGCAGCGGGGCAAGGATATGTCTGTGCTCGATCCGACCCGTGCGACACCGGGCGACATCATTACCGTGCGCCAACAGGTTCCGCTGGGCCTTGGCCATGCAATCTGGTGCGCCCGTGCAATCGTGGGTGACGAACCGTTTGCAATCATGCTGCCGGACGAATTGATGATCGGCGAACCTGGGTGCATGAAACAGATGGTCGATGCCTATAATCAAATCGGCGGTAATCTGATCAGCGTTCTCGAAGTATCCGAAGATGAGGTTTCAAATTACGGCGTAATCGAACCGGGCGCATCGAAGGGCGCTTTGACAGAAGTGAAGGGTCTGGTCGAAAAGCCGGCTGCCGTGGATGCGCCATCAAACAAAATTATTTCAGGCCGCTATATTCTCCAGCCTCAGGTGATGCGGACTTTGGAAAATCAGGGCAAGGGCGCAGGCGGCGAGATCCAGTTGACGGATGCCATGGCGCGGATGATTGGCGAACAACCGTTCCATGCTGTAACCTTCGCAGGTAATCGCTATGACTGCGGCAGCAAGCTGGGTTTTATCGAAGCGACATTGGCCTTGGCGCTCGACCGCGAAGACATTGGCGGCGATGTTCGCGCGATGGCCAAGCGGCTGTTGAGCCAGGATTCCCCCGGTTAGCGTTTACAAGACTGCTTCGCTGAAAATGCCTACGTCGCGTATTCGTCGCGCAATTTGCGTTTGTAGAGCTTGCCATTGGCCTCGCGGGGAAGCTCCGCACGAAAGTCGATCTGCCGCGGAATTTTGAGCCTTGCCAGCTTGCTGGCCAGATAATCGGTGAGTTCCTGTGCCAGCGCATCTCCGGCTTTTGTCATGTCGAGCGGCTGGACAACTGCCACGACCCGTTCACCCATGTCCGGGTCGGGTGCGCCGATGACCGCCGCATCCTGCACCTTATCATGCGCGATCAGCAGGTTTTCGATCTCTTGCGGATAGATGTTCACGCCGCCCGATATGATCATGTGGCTTTTGCGGTCAGTCAGATAGAGGAACCCGTCTTCGTCAACCCGTCCGATATCGCCCAGCGTGGTCCAGCCGTGCCGGTTCGTGGCCTCCTGCGTTTTTTCGGGATCGTTATGATACGCAAATTTCTGCTCCGACGCGAAATGGATCAATCCGGTTTCGCCAGCCGGCACATCATCACCGTTCGCGTCACAGATATGCAATTCACCAAAAATCGGGCGCCCCACGGTGCCGGGATGCGTGAGCCAGTCCTCGCTACCAACCATTGTCATGCCGTTACCTTCGCTTCCGGCATAATATTCCAGAATAATCGGGCCCCACCACTCGATCATCGCGCGCTTCACATCCGGCGGGCACGGGGCAGCCGCATGGATCGCACGCTTATGCGCCGACAGATCGTAATTTGACCGGACATCCTGCGGCAGTTTCAGCATCCGGACAAAATGGGTCGGCACCCACTGGGTTGTATCGACCTCGTACTGCTCCATCGCGGCAAGCGCGCCCTCCGGCTCGAATTTTTCCATCACCACCACGGTCCCGCCGAGCCGGTGGACAGTCGTTGCCCAGATCAGCGGCGCCGCATGGTATAACGGGCCTGGAGCCAGATAGACGCAGCTGCCATCTGCCGGAACGCCCATCATATGCGTCATGACCAGCGCAAGTGGCGGCATCGCCTGAACACCCGGATCCGCTGGTGGCGCGGGCCTGATACCTTTCGGTCTGCCGGTGGTGCCGGAACTGTACAGCATGACAACGCCGGCGCTTTGATCGTCAATCGGCTGGGCCGGTTGCGCGGCGATGGCTGCCGCGGCATCATCTTCACCGCCGCTGTCAAAAATCAGGAACCGGATATCCGGACTTTGCGCGCGCAGATCGCCGATCATGGCGGCGAACCGGGTTGACGTGACTATCATCTTCGCGCCGCTATCGCCCAGAATATAAGCGGTTTCCGCCGCGGTCAGATGGCTCGATACAGGAACCAGCGTGACACCAGACCGCTGCGCTCCCCAGAACATCGGAAAATATTCGATACGGTTTTCCAGATAGGCCGCAATAACATCACCATGCTGAAAGCCACTCGACCGCAAAAGCTGTGCGAAGCGATTGGCCTGTGCATCCAGTTCGCCATAGGTCAGGTGGTCCCCGCTCCCGGCCATGATAACCGCGACATGATCCGGTTTGTCTTTCGCATGCTGGATGGGGTGCATCGTTTTGCCTTTCCTTCTTGTCGCCGCATCATGGCCAACAGTCCGGCGAGCAGCTTAGGCAATCGATTAAACGCATCAAGGAAAAAGGCGGCAGGATCGCTCCCGCCGCCTAATCAAGACACCCTCTCCGATGTCAAAAGCTGTAAATCTTGTTGCTCGGCAGCTTAGTCGCCGCCGCGTCCGCCTTCACCCATTGCCAGAGCATAGGCCTGCTGGGCTTCGGTTTCCACCATGTAAGGAATAGGATTGACAGCCTCGCCGCCAACGCGGACTTCATAATGGAGGTGCGGGCCGGTAGATCGGCCGGTCGAACCGACATAGCCGATCAGATCACCTTTTTCGACCCGGCTGCCGGCTGATACGGCAATCTGCGAAAGATGCGCGTAACGCGTTTCGAGATCGGCGCCATGATCAAGTTTGATGAACTTTCCGTAGCTGCTGAACCATTCTGCCATTTCGACATAACCATCCGCAGTTGCGTAAACCGGTGTGCCGCTGGGGCTGGCGAGATCGACACCATTGTGCGAACGGCGTCCGCCAAGAACAGGGTGCGTGCGCATTCCGTATGAACTGGTCAGTTTGGTGTCATCTACCGGCATACGTGACGGGATAGAAACCTTTGCTGCCGGTGCGGCCTGACCTTCCTCGATCGCTTCCCAGCTTTGGAACAGACGGCGGAATTCCCTATCGCCGCGTGCCAGGGGTGCCGCTGCGCCGGTTGCCGATTGAATAGATGATTCGGCGGGAACGGCCGGTGCTTCGGCGATTGCCGGGCTGGCGCCCATTGCAACAAATCCAGCACCGAGCGCCATGATTGCGAAGTTGAAGCGGCTTTTCAGATTTTTAATATACAAAGTGACCCGTCCTTTTGATCTGGCGGAATTTCTTCCGCTCGACCCCCAAATTTGTCAGACCTTATTGATGCGAAATTACGCGAAAGCGGCCTGTTCAAATATTTTTTGAGACTTTTCGGAACCCCCCGACGTCTCATTGATTATGAGTTATGCGGGTAAATATTAATCAAGCAACAGCGGCGTAGAAGTCCCGCGACAAACCGGCTGCGAGACGGGCTGAGTCGTTGAATGGCGGCTTTATGGTGCCGCGAAAGTAACTTTTTACTAACGATTTCCACCGGTTTTCAGGCAATTCACCGGCTTTTCCACACAGCGCGATAAAGTGACTTGTACCGATTGCGACGTGGCGGATTTCGTCGTCAAGGATGCGTTCGAGAATTTTCGCGCCGTTTTCGTCCCCCGCTGCGCGAACCTTCGCCAGCATTGCAGGCGTCACATCCAACCCCCTTGCCTCCAGTACCATCGGGACAATGGCCAGCCGTGCAGCAACATCATGCGCGGTTTTTTCTGCCGCCTCCCACAATCCTGCATGGGCGGGCAGCGCACCGTAATAACTGCCCACGGTTTTCAGCTTCCGATCGAGAAGCGAAAAATGCATCGCTTCATCGGCGGCAACCGACAGAAAGTCGGTGACAAACTCCTCACCCATTTCAGCCCCGAAGCGCCCCGCCATATCCAGCGCCAGATCAATCGCGACGAATTCGATATGCGCCAACGCATGCCACAAGGCGATGCGCCCACGCTGTGTGCCATTACCCCGCCGCGGCAGTTCGCGCGCGTCCATCAGTTCCGGTCTATCGGGCCACGCGGGTTGATCGGGCATTACATTGGAGAATTCAAAAGCCAGCCGCCCCAATCGCCAATCACGCGCCACACGCCTTGCAGCCATCGCTTTTGCCTGCGGCTCGGCCGTCAAAAGGGAAGAGCTTATGGCAGCTGAGAGAGACGGTCGATCAGACATGAAAATTCAGAGGGCTTCGACTGCCTCGAGCACTTGTTCGGCGTGGCCCTTTACTTTGACCTTGCGCCAGACCTGCGCGATCTTTCCGTCAGCTCCGATCAAGAAGGTGCTGCGTTCCATCCCCATATATTCGCGGCCATACATTTTCTTCAGGACCCAGATACCTAAGGCATCGGCAAGGCCATCGTTTAACGGATCAGAAGCGAGCGGCGCCGAGAGTTCGTGCTTGGCGATAAACTTCGCGTGCTTCTTGGGCGGGTCCTTGCTCACGCCGAGCAATGCCACGCCGGCTTTGTCGAAATCGGCCCTAAGCGCGGAGAAATCCTTGTTCTCGGTGGTACAACCCGGCGTGTCGTCCTTAGGGTAGAAGAATAACACCAGCGGTTTGCCGGCAAAGTCCGAAGGTTTGACACTGCCGCCGCCCGGCGTTTCCATCGTCACATCGGGAACAGCATCGCCGATATCGGGGCGATCATTCATGGTCCAATCTCCAAAGTTGTGCCGAAAATTTCGGCCCAGGCTTGCACCACCCCATGCCGCGCCTCGAAGGCTGCTTGCAAGAGTGATGGATAATCTTTGTACTCGCACGCCCTTGCAAGTGCAGCCTGAGACGCTGGCGGCGGGTCCTGCGCATCGGGTGCCAGCAGCCGCACCGCGACCAGCATTCGCGTCATCAGGTCATATGATTGCCGCAATTCGTCAGGCAGCAGGCCTTCACGTGTCAAATGCCTGATCGCGGGCGCCAGATTGGCAGAAAACGCGGTCCTGTGTTTCAATTGCAGAAAATGGACCAGAAACTCGAAATCGATCAGCCCGCCGCGCAGTAATTTCATGTCAAGCGGGCCGCGCGGAGGTTTGTTCGCCGCCATCTCAGACCGCATTTGCAAGACGTCGCGATGTAGCTCGTCGCCGTCCCGTTCCATATTCAGCACGCCGGCTACAATTGCATCCAGTTTGGCGCGTGCCTCAGGCGGACCGGTCAGCGCGCGCGCACGGGTCAGCGCCATATGCTCCCATGTCCAGGCTTCCTTGCGCTGGTAACGGGCGAACGCATCCAGGCTGACTGCGAGCGGGCCCTGCGCGCCCTGGGGTCTGAGGCGCGTATCCACTTCATATAATGCACCCTCGGCGGTGGGAACGCTCAGCGCGGCGCTGACCCGCTGCGCCAGCCGGTTGAAATAAAGCGTCGCCCCCAGTGGCCGTTGACCATCGGATTCGGCAGAATGATCGCCGTCATAAAGGAAGATTACATCCAGATCGGAAGCATGGGTCAGCGAACCGCCGCCAAACCGTCCCAGCCCCACCACGATTAGCGACGCATCCTTTATGCGCCCATGGCGCTGTGCGAATTCTGCTTCGGCTGCCTGTGCGGCAACCTCCAGCGCGGCTTCCGCAGTGCGTGACAAGGCATCGCCAATGGCAAGCGGATCGTGTGCCGCCTCGATCAATTGCAATCCCAGCGCAAACCGCGTTTCTCCGGTCACAATCCTGATCCGGTCCAGCGCCCGCTCGTAATCATCACCATCTTCCCTGCGCGCCATACGGGCAGCGATTTCATGAACATTACCCGGCAAATCGAACGCTGTATTGTCGATCATGCGATCCAGCAGTTCTGGACGGCGGCCCAGTTCGTCAGCCAAAAGCGGCGAAAGCGTAAGCACCGAGACAAGTTGATCCAGCAATGCCGGGCGCGCTTCCAGCAGCCGGAACAGATTAACCGCACTGGGCAGTTTGATCAGCAGTGTCTCCCACCTCAGCAGCGCGCGGTCAGGATCGGGGGCGGCGGCAAATGCACTCAGCAGCGATGGCAGGACAGCCTCAAAGGCAGCGCGTGCAGCCTCGCTTCGCAATGCGCGAACCTTGCCTTCCCCCCAGCCCGCGATGCGTTTCGCCAGGTCTTGCGGATTATCGAAGCCAAGCTCCGCCAGATGCGGCGCAAGGCCGGAACTGCGCGGGGTGACAACCGCAGAAAATGTGGTTCCGGAATCTGCATCGACCAGCGAATCGAAGCGTGACCCGACTGCCTCGGTTATCGCATTCAGCTCGTCGATCAGCGCCTGACCATCGGCTAAGCCATCAAGCTGTGCGACCGAATCCAGCGCGGCCAAATCGTCAGGCAAGGCGTGGGTTTGCCGGTCCGCCACCATTTGAAGCCGGTGCTCTATTTCGCGCAGCCGGTCATACGAAGTGCCGAGCACCACAGCATCTTCGGCGCCGATCCGTTCAGCAGCCGCCAGCGCATCGAGCGCGGCGCGCGTTCCCTTCACCCGCAAAGACGGATCGCGTCCGCCATGGATAAGCTGGTGCGTCTGGGCGAAAAATTCGACCTCGCGGATGCCGCCGCGCCCGCGTTTCACATCGAAACCCGGACCTGGTTGGCCGGGGCCGGAATGGTTCGCCCTGATGCGGGTGGTCAGTCGCCTGATTTCCTCGATGGCACCGAAATCAAGGTTGCGCCGCCAAATGAACGAGCGGATCGCGGCGAGAAATTCCTCCCCCAGCGCAGTGTCGCCCGACGCCGGCCTCGCGCGGATGAACGCCGCGCGTTCCCATGCCAAAGCACTGGATTCGTAATGCGAGAGTGCTGCTGCAATCGAGAGCGCAGGCGGACTAACCTCCGATGCGGGCCGTAGCATCAGATCGACGCGAAAAACGTATCCCTCGGCAGTCTGGGCGGCCAGTGTCTGGACAATCTGGCGCGCGTAACGCTGCGCGGCCTCGCCCGGTTCGTCACGGTCACGGCGAGGCAGGGTTGCTGGATCATACAGTAGTATCGGATCAATGTCGGAACTGTAATTGAGCTCCCGCGCGCCATGCTTGCCAAGCGCAAGTGCAAAGAAGCCTTGCGGCTCCGCATCCGGCACCCGGCCCAAAATTGCAAAATTGATTGCACTGTCCAGTGCCCGATCGGCAAATCGTGACAATTCGGTTATGACCCTGGCCAGCGGGAATGCGCCCGCCAGATCGCCGATTGCCAATGCTGTCGCCAGCGCCAGTTTCTCGCGCCGCAATCCCGTCCCGATATCATCCACACCGGCGCCTGCCTGACGGGCCAGAGCCAATGCCGCTTCTCCCTCGCCATCCTCCAGCAGCCGCGCAAGATCCGCCTGCCTCGCCAATGCATCGCGCAAAAAGGGGGAATGCCTGTCCGCACGTTCAAGCGCATTTTGCCAACCGGTTGTCATCTGCGCTTCACTGCACCGCCGCGGCAATGCGGGCAAGGCCGAGCTTGCCCGTAAGCGCAGCGTCTGTCAGATTGGCGGCAATCATAATATTCCGAGAGAGAGCTTTCCATGATCCGTCATATTTTTGCCGCCGGGGCAGCCCTGTCGCTGGTCGCCTGTAACCAGCCCGGCGATGTCGCCAGCGCCCGGCTCGACATCCCTGAAGTCTCCGTGCCGCAAATCTCGCTTGAAACTATGAAGGCGGCAACCAGAGAGCTGTCGTCTGACGAATATGAAGGCCGGCTGCCCGGTACCGCTGGCGAAGAAAAAACGCTGGCCTATCTGGTCGCGCAATTCGAGGCCGCTGGCCTGCAACCTGGCAACGGTACCAGCTGGTTCCAGAATGTCCCGCTGGTCGAAGTTACCGGCAAGGATTTTGCGCCGCTGGCCGTGAAAGTCGGCGATCAGAGCATGGCATTGGCGTATAGCGATGACTGGGTCGGCGTATCGTACCGTGAAGTCCCGAACACCAAAATCGAAGACAGCGAAATCGTGTTCGTCGGTTACGGGATCAACGCACCTGAAAAAGGCTGGAACGATTACGAAGGGGTCGACATGAAGGGCAAGACTGCCCTGATCCTCGTCAATGACCCGGACTTTGATACCGAGGGGCTGGAAGGTCCGTTCAATGGCAAGGCGATGACCTATTACGGCCGCTGGACCTATAAATATGAAGAGGCTGCCCTTCAGGGCGCAACCGCTGCCATCATCGTGCATGATACAGCGCCGGCATCCTATGGCTGGAACGTTGTTTCTACCAGTTGGGCGGGCGGGCAGGGTTATGCCCAGCGCAGCGATGGCGGCGCCGATCAGACGGTCATGAACGGCTGGATCCAGAAGGGCGCAGCTGAAAAAATACTCGCCGCAGACGGGAAAGATCTGGCCAAATTATCGGCAGCAGCAAAGCTGAAGGGGTTCAGGGCAGTCCCGCTGAATGCCGCCATTTCAACCAGCTTCAGCAATGATATTCGCAGCTTCACGACCAAAAACTTCATTGCGATGCTGCCCGGTTCTTCAGCGCCCGACGAATATGTCCTGCACACCGCGCATTGGGACCATCTGGGCCGCTGCGCCATTGGCGAAGCTGACGAGATTTGTAACGGCGCGATCGATAACGCAACTGGCACCGCTGCGCTGATCGCGATGGCTCAGGCGCATGCGAAAGCGGGACCAACCCGCCGCACGCAGGTTTTCCTTGCAGTCACTGCCGAAGAACAGGGCCTGCTTGGTTCGGAATATTACAGCGCCAATCCGGTTTTCCCGCTCAACCAGACGGTCGGCGGTGTAAACCTGGATGCCTTGTCGCTGGCGGGGCCGGCGAAAGATGTGATTATCGTTGGTCCGGGCAAGTCGCAGCTCGACTCGTTTCTCGAAACTGCGCTGCTGGCTGAAGGGCGCATCGGAACGCCGAATCCGGCGCCCGAAGCTGGCTATTTCTATCGCAGCGACCATTTCAGCTTTGCCAAGCGCGGGCTGCCGATGCTCTATGTCGAAGGGGGTGAAGATCTGATTGCGGGCGGCCCCGAAGCGGGCAAAGCCTGGCAGGACGCATACCGCGAAAATGCCTATCACGCACCGGCCGACGAATTTAACGAAAACTGGGACTGGACGGGCGTCGCGCAAGATCTGCGCATCTATTACCGCCTTGGCCGGATGCTCGGCGACAGCACATCATGGCCCAACTGGAATGACGGCGACGAATTCCGCGCCTTGCGCAACCTGAGTTGCGCTGGCGAAGGTGGCTGCTGAACAGGTCTGACCGAAGGGCCCGCCCATGACCTATCTGATGCCGCCTGAATGGGCGAAGCAGGAGTGGCTGTGGATCGGCTTCCCGCACGATGCCGGCGAATGGCCAGGCTTTCTGGGCCGCGCACAGGAACAGATTGCAGCCTTTGCAAATGCCGTTGCTGACAGCGGGCAGGAAGTTCGCCTGCTGGTTCGCGGTGATGCCAATCACGCGCGTGCGCAGCAACTGGTTAGCGCTTCGGTGAAGCTGGAGCGGCGGGATTACGGGGATATCTGGCTGCGCGATACCGGCCCGCTGGTGTTAGCTGACGGGAAATTGCGCAAGGCGGCGCGGTTCGGTTTTAACGGCTGGGGCAATAAATATCTGATGGACGGCGACCAGACCATCGGGGCCGAACTGGCGCGTGATGCGGGTCTGGCCTTGGAGGTTTCCGACTGGGTTCTGGAAGGCGGCGCAATCGATGGTGACGGCACTGGCCTGGTCGTTTCCACCGAGCAGTGTCTGCTCAACCCCAATCGCAACCCTGCACTCTCCCGCGGTGATATCGAAGCGCGCCTGGAGCACGATCTCGGCTTTGACCGCGTCCTTTGGCTGGGGGATGGTCTGATCAATGACCATACCGACGGTCATGTCGATAATCTGGCGCGCTTTGTTGCGCCATCGGTTCTCGCCTTGCCGCGCGCCAGCGGCCGCGATGATCCCAACTCCGCTATCTACGCAGACGCAAAACAACGGGTAGCGGCGTTCGGAATGAAAGTTGCCGAAATCCCCTCGCCCGGGCGGATCGAGCGTGACGGTGTGGTCGAACCCGCAAGCTATGCGAACTTTGCGATCACCAGCAAACTGGTCGCTGTGCCGACATTTGGCAGCATTCATGATGCAGACGGCGTCGCCGCCATCGCAGCGCTGTTCCCCGAACGCGATGTGATTGGCCTGCCCGCCGATGCCGTTCTCGCTGGCGGCGGCGGTTTCCACTGCGCGAGCCAGCAAATGCCGGCAGCCAACCGTTAACTCTTTTTTAGGGCGGAACGGCCAAAATACCGCCATGGCAAAATCTGTAGCCCTTATCCGCGCAACGAGTTTCGATACTGCAGATATTCTGCGATCCGCCATCGTGACGACCTGCGCTGCCGTCCTGATTTTCGCAGGCAACGCGCTCCCTTTCTAGAATCAAAACAGTTTGACGAGCGCGGCAATTGCTGTGCCGCCCAAGACCGTCACGGTAAATGTCCGCCAAACCGGATCGCTGATTTTGCCGAATGCCAAAGCGCCCAGATAATTACCCGCCAACACTACCGGAAACAGCAATGCTCCCAGACCGGCCAGCCGCCATTCCATCACGCCAAGTGCAAGACCAGAACCGATCCCGGCGAGTGCGGCAATCGTGAAAATCAGCAACATCGATGCGCGCGCGATCTCTTTGGGAATGTCTCGACCGAGATAATACGGTACCACGGGTATGCCCGGCATCCCGGCAAATCCGGTGAACAAACCGCTCGACAGGCCGGTTGCCAAAGTGACACCAGCGCCGGGCAGGTCTGCTGGACGGCGCGGTAAAAGCACGACGAAAAATGCAGACAGGGCAGCGAGCGCGATGAGCAAGCGCGCCAGATCGGGCGGAGTGGCAGTGAGCGCAACAAGGCCAACCGGCGTTGCCAAAACCACCAATGCAGCGACCTTCAGCGCCGATTTTTCCGCTTCGCGCAGCAACCGGCGAATTTCACTGAGCCCAATCAGCACAGCGACGACGTTGGTTGCCAGCACCGCTTCGACCGGCGTGATTGCCAGCGCAAGCACCGGCACCAAAAGGATGGCCAGACCAAATCCGGCCAGCCCGCGAATAAATGCGGCGGCCAGTGTTGCGGCAAGCGCGATCGCGATCTGGCCGGGCCCGAAACCCGCGAGCAGTTCCAACTGGTCAGGAACCGCGCAAATCGGGCGCCAAGGCGTTCTGTGTGAGCATTTCGACCGCGTCGTCCAGCGTCAATATCTGTTGATCCTTGTCGCCCAGCGTTCTGATCGCAACCTTGCCTTCGTCCGCCTCGCGCATTCCCACGACCAGCAAATGCGGGACTTTGGCCAGGCTGTGTTCGCGCACCTTGTAATTGATTTTCTCGTTTCGCATGTCCGTTTCGACACGGATGCCAGCGGCTCGCAGCTTTGCAGCGACTTCTCCGCCATAAGCATCGGCATCGGAAACGATTGTGGCAACGACGGCCTGCACCGGCGCCAGCCAAAGCGGCAATTTGCCTGCGTAGTTTTCGATCAGAATGCCGATAAACCGCTCGTAAGAACCAAAGATCGCGCGGTGCAACATGACGGGGCGGTGCTTGCCGCCATCCTCGCCAATATAGGCTGCGTCCAGCCGTTCGGGCAGGACCCGGTCGGACTGGATCGTGCCGACTTGCCACGTGCGGCCAATCGCGTCGGTCAGATGCCATTCCAGCTTGGGTGCATAGAACGCGCCTTCACCCGGAAGTTCTTCCCAGCCGAACTCCTCGGTCGCCATGCCCGCTTCTTTCACTGCATTGCGCAGCTCTTCCTCGGCCTTGTCCCAATCGGCATCGCTGCCGAAGCGTTCGTCTGGCCGCGTTGCGAGTTTGACGGCGAATTTTTCGAAACCCAGTTCCTTATAGACACGCCCGGCCAACTCGCAGAAGCGGCGAACCTCCTCGACAACCTGATCTTCGGTGCAGAAGATATGGCCATCGTCCTGCGTGAACTGGCGCACGCGCATCAAACCGTGCAGCGCGCCGTGCGGCTCGTTACGGTGGCAGCAGCCCATTTCGCCCATGCGCAGCGGCAGGTCGCGGTAAGATGTGATGCCCTGTTTGAAGATCAGCACATGCGCCGGGCAGTTCATCGGCTTCACAGCCATCCAGTCCGCCTCGCCGCTGATTACCGGGCCATCATCTTCGGTGTTGGGCACTTCGTCAGGGATCACGAACATATTTTCGCGGTATTTGCCCCAGTGGCCCGATTGCTCCCACTGGCGGGCATCCATGATCTGCGGCGTTTTGACTTCCTGATAATCGGCAGCATCCATTGCGCGCCGCATATAGGCTTCCAGCTCGCGCCAGATTTTATATCCCTTGGGATGCCAGAATACGCTGCCGTGAGCCTCTTCCTGCAAATGGAACAGGTCCATCTCGCGGCCCAGCCGGCGGTGGTCGCGCTTGGCAGCTTCTTCCAGCCGCATCAAATGCTGGTTAAGCTGTTTCTTGTTCAACCATCCGGTGCCGTAAATGCGCGTCAGCTGCTGGTTCCGCTGATCGCCGCGCCAATAGGCTCCGGCAACGCGCATCAGTTTGAAAGCCTGCGGGTCCAGCTTTCCCGTGCTTGCCAGATGCGGGCCGCGGCACATATCCATCCATGCGCCCGGTTCGCCTTCTTCACCCGACCAGTAAACCGTCAGTTCTTCGCCTTCGGGCAATTCGGCGGCCCATTCGGCCTTGAATGTTTCGCCGTCGTCAGACCATTTCTTGATCAGGTCCGCGCGGCTCCACGCCTCGCGCCGCAGCGGCTTGTCCGCGCCAATAATCTCACGCATTTTTTCTTCGATGGCGGGCAGGTCATCCATCGAAAACGGCTCGCGGCCGGCAGGCGCCATGACATCGTAATAAAACCCGTCATCGGTCGAAGGCCCAAACGTAATCTGCGTGCCTGGCCACAATGCCTGAACCGCTTCCGCCAGAACATGGGCAAAATCGTGCCGGGCCAGTTCGAGCGCATCATCCTCATCGCGGCTGGTGACCAGCGCAAGCTCTGCGTCACCTTCGAACGGGCGCATGATGTCGCGCAATTCGCCGTTTACCCGCGCAGCTATCGCGGCTTTGGCAAGGCCCGGGCCAATCGCGGCGGCGATATCCGCGGGGGTCGAGCCTTGGGGCACCTCGCGCACAGAACCGTCCGGCAGGCTGATTTTCAAAAGTTCGCTCATTGGTCTCGTCTCGATTGTTCCGGCGCGCCATGGCAGAAACAGCGGCGCACCGGAAGGGCGGCGTCAGTTTTGCTGATCGGTTCGAGAGGTGACGCCAGCCATCCGAACCGCTTGGGACCCGGGGCAGGCGGAAGCGGCAGCTATCAGGCCGCAGCCATCCGCCCCGGAAAATCCGGGGTAGTGATGGTAGTTGGCGTAGCGGACGCTTGCTTCATGCGGTGGATATAGCGGCGAACAAGCAGGCGTTCAACCAAGGTCCAGTGTCTGGGTGCCCGCCGCGCTGGTTAGACGTCTGCTCGATGCGAGCGTGGTGGAACGCTGTTTGATACCGGCCATGAAGCGGTATTCCGCAGTCGCTCTGGCCGGTGTCAGTTCCAGCGCCATATAGCCGCGATGCGCGGTTTCCGCCCATTTAAGCTGCGGATTACGCGCAACGGAATCCGCAGCGAGATCCTGCGGTCTTATCCATGGCAAAGTATTTTCGAATCCGGGCGAGGATACCGATTGCCCGGCAAATTCAATCCCCGCCGCGGCTCCGCCATTGGCAAGGTCGGATGCCCAGGCATTGTGGCTGTCACCCGCCAGAACCACCAGATTGGCACCTGCTTCCTGCGCCGATCCGAGCAGTCTCTCGCGGGCTACCGGATAACCGTCCCATGCATCCATGTTGAACGGCAGCCCCGCCTTGCTTGCAGCTACGGAGTTTTGCAGCAGCGTGCGGATATAGGCGGGGAATTGACCGGTCACACCGTCAAGCACGCTGGCTGATGTGGAAAGGCTGGTCATGATGACTTGCTGGGCCAGCACTTGCCAGATCTTGCCCGCTCGGCGCGACTGCTTCAGGCCGTTCGCCAGCCATCTTTCCTGCGCCGCGCCCATCATTGTGCGCGAGGGATCGCGCCACTCCTCGTCGCGGAAAGCCTCTAATGCGGCCTGGAT
Organism: Altererythrobacter aquiaggeris; assembly: GCF_037154015.1. Taxonomy (NCBI): domain Bacteria; kingdom Pseudomonadati; phylum Pseudomonadota; class Alphaproteobacteria; order Sphingomonadales; family Erythrobacteraceae; genus Aestuarierythrobacter; species Aestuarierythrobacter aquiaggeris. The sequence goes on along the minus strand of NZ_JBANRL010000001.1, from coordinate 191,070 downwards.
CTTTTCCGGGTCCCCGCCACCGCGTTTGATTACATCACCCAGATCGAACGGCTTGCTACGCGCGGTCACACGCGTTTCCAAGCGGAACAACGTGGCAAGATCGCCGATGTCATATGCAGCCCATGGTTCGTCCGAAACTGGCAACCATTCGCGGTAGGCCTGCATTGCGGCGCTTTTGCGGACGTCCCACGACCCTTCTGTTTCGGGCTGGTGGTTCTGGGCCCCGTCAACATAACTGTCGTTCGCGCTTTCGTGATCGTCCGGGACTGCGATCATCGGGAAAAGTTGGTGCAGGCGCTGCAAATCGGTGTCGGCACGGTAACTGGCGTAGCGGGTCCGGTAATCGGCCAATGCGATGATTTCGGTAAGCGGCGCGGCACCGCGGCCAGCAACCTCCTCAGCCGCCGAAGGATAAACTCCGGTGCCATATTCGTACAGATAGTCGCCCGTGTGGATGACCAGATCGACATCGTCCGCTTCCGCAATATGCGCATATGCGTTGAACCAGCCGAAGCCGATGTTCGAACAACCGACTACCGCCATGCGGAAGCGCGCCGATGGCCCTGCGGGCAATGTGCGGGTGCGTCCGACCGGCGAGACGGCACCGGTTTCATCGATGAAGCGATAGTAATACCACCGGTCGGGGCTGAGCCCGCTGGCAGTGGCTTTGGCGCAGAAATCACGCGCGCGCGGCGCCCCGACTGTTCCGCCACTGACGATTCGCGAAAACGCCAGATCGTCAGCCACCTCGTAAACGAGCGATGCGTTATCGCCGCTGTGTACATAGCGGGTCCAGAGCAGCACCGAATTTGCGCCTGGCTCTCCGCTCGCAACGCAATGCGTAAAGCCTTTTGCCTGCGCCTGCGCGGCAAGCGGAGCCGCGGCAAATGCCGTCCCCACCAATGCTGCACCGATCAGCGATCGCCGATCCAGCGAAGGTTGGCGAAACGCAGCGGGCTTTGCACAAGATTCACGGTTCATCAGCCAACCCTACGCGAGTGGTATGACGCCGCCAAGACAGCAGCGAAACTTCGCACAGGCCATCATTAAGAACTTGGGCGATGACAAGCGAGCCATTCAATTTGTCAATGACGCTTGACATATTAAAGAATTATGTCTAGTGACCTTTACATCAAGCAAAGGGACATTGACATGAATCCTGTTTTAAAAAGCCTTCTCATCGCCGCGGCCATGTTGTTGACTTCGGTTTTCGCGGACTTTGATACTTCGCCTGCAGCCCTTGCCGAAGCTGCGCCGTTTCTCTGGCTCGCATTCGTCCCGTGGGCTCTTGCCGGCCAGCGCAGCGGTTGCGCTCTGGCAGGAGCAGAGCGATGACCGGGGAGACGAAACCGGCCGCCGAAGGCCGCAGTCCTGCATTCTACGGCGGGCTGCTGGCCGCATCGATCGCAGTCATCGCGGCCTTGCGGATCAGCAGTGCGATTGACAGTACGACCGGATTCATCCTGATGGCCGGGGCGATGATGCTGATGATCCCTTACGTCAGGGCGTCCATCCGGAAACAGCGCCGCACCGGGACGTTCAGCCCGGCGGTGGCAACTTACACGAAGGGCATTATGGCATCATCGTTTGCCTATGCCATCGGGCTGGGCATTGCGGTCCGGCTGCACAATACGATGGAACTGACTGGGATCATTGCGGTGCTCGTTGCCCTGCTGCCGGTGATCCCGACACTCGCGATGGTTTATGTCATGGGCAAATATCTCACCGACGAAACCGACGAATATCTCAAACACCGCGCGATGATCGCAAATGTCATGGGGCTGGGCGCGGTGTTATGTGCCGGATCGCTTTGGGGATTTCTCGAAACATTCGAGATCGTCCCGCATGTGCCCGGCTGGTGGGTGGTTCCGATCTGGGCCATCGGGCTTGGTATCGGACAATGCTGGATGACCTTCCGCGACCGCGCCGGGACGGACGAATGAAAAACCGTCTCAAGGTCCTGCGGGCCGAGCGCAACTGGAGCCAGCAGGATCTGGCCGAGCGGCTGGAGGTTTCGCGCCAGAGCGTAAATGCCATCGAGACCGGGAAATACGATCCTTCGCTACCGCTAGCCTTTAAATTGGCCGACCTGTTCGAACTCGCCATTGAAGAAATTTTCGAGCGAGAGTGACCTCAAATTACCAAGGAGAATGATGATGAAACTTTTACACGCCGCGCTTGCGGCATGCCTTTCGCTCGTCCTGCCTGCCGGTGCTTCGGGCCAAACAACCCACATGGAAACAGTTGCCGGGCAACCAGCGCGCTTCACCATCGAAACCGTCGGAGAAGGCCCGGACGTCGTCATGATTCCGGGCCTTTCAACCCCGCGCGAAGTGTGGCGCCCCAATGCCGAGAAACTCGCTGCCACGCACCGCGTCCATTTGGTGCAAATCCGCGGCTTTGGCGATCATGCCGGAGCAAACACCGATGGCCCCGTGTTACAACCTTTCGTCGATGAATTGGCAGCTTATCTGCAGGCAGAAAAAATTGCAGACGCAGCGGTCATCGGCCATTCGATGGGCGGGCTTGCGGCGCTGATGATCGGCGCGCAATACCCCGATTTGCCGGGCCGGATCATGGTGGTCGACGCACTCCCGTTCATTGGCGTAATATTCGGGGCACAAGACAGTGTCGCGATCGAGGGGCAGGCTGCTGCCATGCGCAATATGATCGTGTCCGCACCGCAAGGGGCAAGAAACCCCGCGATCGATTGCTCCGCAGTGGTCAATACCGGTACACCCCCGCCGGGCAACATGACCAATACCCAGCGCGGTGCCTGCATGGTCGCACAGTGGAGCGGCTCCGCGGACAAACACGTGGTTGGACAGGCGATGTATGACGATATGGTCACCGATATGCGCGCCGGCATTGCCGGGATTACCGCGCCGATGACCGTAGTTTACGGACGCGACGAACGCGGCATTCCCACAGCAATGATGGATCAGCTTTACACCAGCAATTATGCCGCTGCGCCCGATACGGAGTTTGTCCCAGTCGATGGCAGCTTCCACTTCGTAATGCTCGACCAGCCTGAGCAGATGCAAGCCGCCCTGGAAGCATTTCTCGCCAAGTGAGCTTGCCCTGCGCTCCGCCCCGCCGCACAAGGCGGTGCATGAGCGAAGTAGAATTTCACGAAATACAAAAGGGTTGCCGGATCGCCTTTCGTCACCAGATGGGAAGCGATCCGGCACTGGTATTTCTGCCAGGATACATGTCCGGCATGGCGGGCGGCAAGGCGATCGCCGTGATGGAATGGGCCGAACAAAATGGCCGCGCCTGCTTGCTGCTCGACTATAGCGGCTGCGGCGAAAGTTCGGGCGATTTCGCTACCGGCACCTTATCAAAGTGGCGCGATGAAGTGCTCGGGCTTGTAACGGCGCTCGCCATAGACCGTATAACGCTGGTCGGATCGTCGATGGGCGGCTGGCTGATGCTGATGATCGCCGAAACCCTGGGCTCGAGAATGTCCGGAATTGTCGGCATCGCCGCTGCGCCCGATTTCACAAACTGGGGTTATACCGATGCACAAAAGGCCCAGCTGGCGGCGGGCGAGACGGTGTTTGAAGTCAATCCCTACGGCCCCGAACCAACCCCGACCTATGCGGCATTCTGGGCTGATGGCGAGGCACATAAAATGCTGGACCGCGAGATTGCCATAGACTGCCCCGTCCGCCTGCTGCACGGCCAGAATGACGCCGATGTGCCATGGGAAACCTCGCTGAGGCTGGCGGAGGCGATACGTTCCAGGGATGTTCAGGTGACCTTGGTCAAAGATGCGGACCACCGCATGTCAAACGGCGAAGACATCGCGCTGCTACTGCGCACGATCCAGAACTTGCCGACAGGCTGACCGGAGAGACCACTTGCTTTCGATACTATTGGCCCCCGCACTGGCTTTTGCCACACCTGCGCAAATCGGACCCAACCCATCAGCGGCGACCGACATAACCAATCCGCCCGAACTCGAAGAATTGCGGCGCCGGCAACGCGAAAATGCTCCGGCCCCTGTACCGCGCACTATCAACCGCACATTTGCCGAATGCACCGAGCTGGCAAAAACCAACCCCGCGCAGGCCGAAATCACAGCGAACGAATGGCTGGTGCGGGCTGAGGGCAATCTCAAGGCATCGGCCAACCATTGCCGTGGGCTGGCACTGGCCGGATTGGGCCGCCTTGAGGAAGCCGCTGCGGCTTTTGTCAGCGGACGAGAAAATGCAATGCCTGACGCAAGACTGTACCGCGCCCGATTGGGTATGCTCGCGGCAAATGCGCTGATCGGCGCTGGCGCACCGGATGATGCGCTGGCAGCAATCGCCATTGCCGAGGCGGATGCGAGGCAAGCGGGTACAACCCGTTTTGATGGCGAACTCGCGCTGGACCGCGGCCGAGCTTTGGTCGCACTAAAGCGTGAGGTTGATGCCGCTCCGTATTTTGCCACCGCGCGCGCGCAATTGCCAAACAATGCAGATGCCTGGCTTATGTCCGCCACCCTTTCGCGCCGGATGGACGATCTGACCGCCGCGCAAAACCAGATTGAGCGTGCTGCAATCCTGGCGCCAGACGATCCTGCAATCGGGCTTGAGGCGGGACTGATCGCTGTATTATCAGGCCGCGAAGATGCGGCGAGGAAAAGCTGGGAATCGGTCATCATAGCTGCTCCTGCATCTACGGCGGCAGAGACGGCGACATCCTATCTCGCGCAGCTGAATGAGCCAAACCCATGAGGCAAGTCGATTGAGCGTGCCCCTGTCCGTCCTTGACCTCGTTCCTGTCCGTGAAGGCGGAACGGTGCGTGAAGCCATCGCAAATGCGGTCGATCTTGCGAAAACCGCCGAGGATGCAGGGTATGCCCGCTTCTGGGTCGCCGAACATCACGCGATGGACGGCATTGCGGGCGGTGCGGCAGCGGTGGTGCTGTCTGCCATCGGCCATGCGACCGACACTATTCGCATCGGGTCGGGCGGGATCATGCTGCCCAACCACAACCCTTTCGTGATTGCAGAACAATTCGGAACTTTGGACGCATTGTTCCCCGGCCGGATTGACCTCGGCCTTGGCCGCGCACCCGGTGCCGACAGCCGCATTGCCGCCGCTTTCCGCAAGAACCTGGCACAAGCGGCAGAATATTTCCCGCAAGATGTGCAGGAATTACGCGCGCTGTTCACGGGCAAGCCAGCACTCGCACTGTCAGCGACGCCCGGGCTCGGTGCGGATGTCGAGATGTGGATGCTTGGCTCAAGCCTTTTCGGCGCACGGCTCGCGGCAAAACTGGGTATGCCATATACCTTTGCAAGCCATTTCGCGCCCGACCATCTCGATGCGGCGCTGGCCCTGTACCGCCGCGATTTCCAGCCATCGGACGCTCTTGAAAGGCCACATGTCATGGCAGCGATGACGGTAATCGCGGCGGATACGGATGAAGAAGCAGAGTTCCTCGCATCGTCGCTGGAACAGAGCTTCGTCAGGCTCAGAACCGGCAGTCCGGGAAAACTGCCGCCGCCGGTTGCCGGATACCGTGCGTCCCTGCCCGCCAACTTGCAAGCGATGCTGGAACATATCGGTCAGGCACGCGCGGTAGGGGCGCCCGTGACGGTCGCGAATTCGATCAAGGCATTTGTAGAACGAACCGGCGCTGACGAAATAATCGTTTCAGGCGCGACATTCGACCCTGACGCACGAACCCGCTCGATCCGGCTCACGATGGAAGCCATCGCAAGCTGATCAAACGGGCTCGGCGGGTCGGCCCCGATGCGGGGCCCGGGGAACAAGCCAGTGACTAACCGGTACAAACGGCGGCGGAAGGGACCAACCTTGGGCCGCCAGATGCACCTGATACTGTTATAGAGAGGCGCTGCCAGAGCCGGGCGCCAGAGCGGAAAAATTCGCTGAATGCTCGCTTGCCCGCCCAACGCGAGACGCCTATCGAACGAAATATAGTTGCGCTCGTAACCAGCCAATTGCCGGTCGGCGGGGGATTTGAACGCCTGAATGGAGCAATGTTTAATGGTCGGGATGGGCAAGCAGAAATCTGCCAAACTGGTTGCAGCGCTTGCTGCACAGATCCGCGATTCTCTACTCCCGGGCGACGCGCCTTTCGTGCCTGCCGAACTGGACGGTGCGGCGACTCTGCTGTTGGAAACCGCCAATGCGCGCAAGGCCGGAAGCAGTTCCATCACGATCAATACCGGCACGGTTGCTGATGCACGCCGCATAATGCGGATTGCCATCGTCAATGACGATATGCCGTTTCTGGTGGATTCGATTGCGGCAACGATTGCTGCGCTGGGCCTGACGATCGACCGGCTGGTACATCCGGTCGTCAGCGTTCATCGTGACAAGAAAAACAGACTGGAGCGGATTTCCGCCGACGGTGACATCGCCCGGGAATCGATGATTTATCTGGAGACGGGCCGGATCGACGCGCGGCAGCGCTCGGCATTGAAGAAAGCCCTTGATACCACATTGTCCGATGTGCACGCAGCAGTCGGCGATTGGCCCAAATTGCAGGAAGCGATGCGCGCGGACGCGGATTCGCTGGGCGACACAGCAGGCGCGCAACTGCTTCGCTGGCTCAATGCGGGGATGCTGACCCAACTGGGCCATCTCACCCGAAAGCGTGATGGCAGCCATTCGGGATTGCTGGGGATATGCCGCCGGACGTCGCAGGGTCTGCTGGCCGATTCATCCTTTGAAAATGCCTTCAAGTACTTTGATGATGCGCCAGAGTTCGGGCGCGGCAAGGCACCGCTGATCATCAAGGCCAACCGGGTTGCCAATGTCCACCGCCGTGTTCCGCTTGATCTGTTCGTCGTTCCCTTGGTCGAGGACGGTAAGCTGACCGCTTTGTCTATCCATGCCGGGGTCTGGACCAGTGCAGCGCTTGCCGCCCCGCCGCGCGATATTCCCGTCATGCGCGAAAGTCTCGAGACGCTGATGGAGCGGTTCGGTTTCATACCGGGCGGCCATGCAGCCAAATCGCTGATCCACGCCCTGACCACTTTGCCGCATGATCTGGCGATCGGTTTCAGCGAAGCCGATCTGGAACTTGTTTCAAGCGCACTGATGAGCCTGGTCGATCGCCCGCGCCCCCGTCTGGCACTGGTCGAGGCACCGCTTGCCCGGCATATGTTTGCCTTTGTCTGGTTGCCGCGCGACATGCTTTCGACGCAGGTGCGCCTGCAAATTCGCGATTTGCTGATCGAACATACCGGGGCGGAACTGCTTGACTGGTCGTTGCAAGTCGAAGGCGGCACACTTGCTACCTTGCGCTTTGTACTCGACATTCGCGGGACGAAGGGACTTCCCGACCAGGCCGCGCTGGACGCGCAATTGCAGACATTGCTGCGCGGATGGGGTGACGCGGTCGAGGCCGAGCTTGCCGAAGGTGTAGAGCCCGGACGGGCAGCCGCCATTGCCGGCCGTTATGCCGATGCATTCCCGGCAGCTTACCGCGCTGATTACGGCGCCGCCGAAGCCGCGCTGGACATTCGCAGGTTGCGCGCGCTTTCTACGGATAGTGCAGCGACCGGAACTCTCAGGGATGCGCGCCTTTATCGCTTCAGCGGAGATGCGGAAAACCGGCTCCGTCTGAAGATTTACCAGCAAACCGGCTCGATTTCGCTGTCCGATACCGTCCCGGCACTCGAAAATTTCGGTTTCCATGTTCTGACCGAAGTTCCCACGATGCTGCAAGGTGGCGACTTGGGGTCGGTCCACGATTTTACGCTGGCACTTGCCGAAGGCGTTGACGTTGGGCCGCTGCTCGACCGTGCGGATGCGATCGAACACGCTATTGCCAATGTGCTGAACGGCATTGCCGAGGATGATCCCTTCAATCGCCTGGTGGTAGGTACTGGGCTCACATCACTCGAAGCAAACGGCTTGCGGGCGTTTTACAGATATTTGCGCCAGACCGGCATGGGCTTCACGATATATACGGTGGTCGATGCCCTGCGTCAGGCACCGTCGGTCACACGCGGTATTCTCGACTTTTTTATCGCCAGGCACGACCCGGATTTCAGCGGTAATCGCGAAGATGCGGCCCAGACCGCGAGAGACGCCATTCGCAAAGGTCTGGCAAAAGTATCGGCTATCAATGACGACCGGCTGTTACGGCTTTATCAAGCCGTCGCAGAAGCCATTTTGCGCACCAATGCTTTCGCACCGGCAGCGCGTGAGGCGCTGGCATTCAAAATCGATTCGTCGCTCGTGCCCAATCTCCCCAAGCCTGTGCCATGGCGCGAAATCTGGGTCTATTCACGCCGGGTGGAAGGCATTCACCTGCGCGCCGGACCCGTCGCTCGCGGCGGGCTTCGCTGGTCGGACCGGCGGGATGACTTTCGCACGGAAATTCTCGGCTTGATGAAAGCGCAGCGTGTTAAAAATGCGGTCATCGTGCCTACCGGCGCGAAGGGCGGTTTTTATCCCAAGCAACTGCCCGACGCGGCGACTGATCGCGAAGGATGGGCTGCTGAAGGTCGGGCCAGTTACGAACTTTTCATTCGCACTCTCTTGTCCGTGACCGATGATTATAACGGCGATAAACTGGTTCACCCCGACCGGGTCGTGATCCACGATGGTCCGGACCCCTATTTCGTGGTCGCGGCGGATAAGGGCACTGCCAGTTTCTCCGACGTGGCCAACGCCATTGCCGAGAAGAACGATTTCTGGCTGGGCGATGCTTTCGCAAGCGGCGGCTCGAACGGTTATGACCACAAGGCGATGGGCATTACCGCGCGCGGCGCCTGGGTGTCAGTGCAGCGACACTTTCTGGAAATGGGCGTCGACGTCCAGCACGAACCCGTCCAGGTGGTCGGCTGCGGCGATATGTCAGGCGATGTATTCGGCAACGGAATGTTGCTTTCAAAAGCGCTCAAACTGGTTGCCGCATTCGATCACAGGCATATTTTCATAGATCCCGACCCAGACCCGGCAGCCAGCTGGAAAGAGCGCAAACGTCTGTTCCAGCTCGCGCGTTCGAGCTGGGAAGATTATGACCAAGACCTGATTTCGCGTGGCGGCGGAGTCTATTCCCGTGCCTCCAAAACTATCAAGCTGTCGGTTGCCGCACAGACTGCGCTGGGGCTCGACCAGCAGGAGATGGATCCCGAAACCCTGATATCCGGCATCCTGACCGCTCCGGTCGATCTGATCTGGTTTGGCGGTATCGGAACATACATCAAAGCCGGCAGCGAAAATAACATACAGGTCGGCGATCCGGGCAACGACAGGCTGCGAGTCGATGCGAACCAGTTGCGTGCCAGAGTAATCGGCGAAGGCGCAAATCTGGGTGTGACGCAGGCCGGGCGCATCGAATTCGCACTTGGCGGCGGACGTTTGAACACCGACTTTATCGACAATTCGGCTGGCGTCGATTGTTCGGACAACGAAGTGAATATCAAGATTGCACTGCGTACGGCAAGCCAGTCCGGCAAGCTGTCCGAAGCGAAGCGCAGCAGCTTGCTCGCTTCGATGACTGAAGAAGTCGCCGAGATTGTGCTTGAAGATAACCGCTTGCAGGCACTTGCTTTATCCGTCGCACAGGTAGGCGGCGCGAAAGCAACCGAATCGCATCTGAGATTGATCGAAAAGCTCGAGGATGGCGGCAATCTCGACCGGAAAACGGAAGGCCTCGCCGATAGCGAAACACTGTCGCGCCGCGCTGCCGACGGGCTAGGCCTCACGCGCCCGGAACTTGCCGTCCTGCTCAGTTCGACCAAGCTGGCATTGCAGGCAGCAATCGAAGCCAGCGACCTCCCCGACGATCCGGGCATGATAGAAATACTCACCGGATACTTTCCGCAGCCGATGCGCGGCAAATACCGCAAGGCCATCGAAGAGCACCGGTTGCGCCGCGAAATCATCGCAACAATTCTGGCAAACCAGATCGTCAACCGGATGGGGGTGGTGCATCCTTTTGAACTGGCCGAAGAAGAAGGCACAGGGCTGGCCCAGGTTGCCAGCGCATTTGTCGCCGCTGAACGGTTGTTCGGATTTGCGGAAACCTGGACAAAGCTGGATGAAGCAAACATTTCGGAAACGGCCCGTCTCAAGCTGTTTGACCGCTATTCTGCCGGAATGGCCAACCAGGCTGCCGACCTGCTGAGAGTGGGCGCGGGCGATGTGCAGCCGTCCGACACTGTCAGCCGTCTGGCAAAAGGCGTGACCGCTCTGTCCAGCCTGACGCAAAGCCATCTGGCAGACGAATCGAAAGAACAATCGGCCAAGCTGCGGCATGAACTGGTCGCTGCTGGCGCCGGGGAAACCGAGGCTGCGATGGTCACCCACCTGTTTGACATGGATGGTGCGGTCGGCATCGCCAATCTGGCCAAAGACGCAGAAATCGATCCGCGCAAACTGACTGCCGCATTTACGGAACTGGGCGCGAAGCTTGGGCTTGCCTGGGCGCAGGGAACTGCAGCGATGATGAATTCATCGGATGTGTGGGAGCGCATGCTGGTTTCGGGACTTGCACGCGATTTCCAGCAGATGCGGCTCGATTTCCTGCGCCGGATGTCCCGCCGCAAAGATGGTAAATCAGACCCGGCCTCTACGGTCGAACAATGGGCTGAAAGCAATGCCGATGCGATAGCCCAGTTTCGCAAGATGGTCGCGCGGGCGCAGGCCCAATCTTCGGTCGCCCCCGCAATGCTGGCACAGATCGCCAGTCAGGCGCGGAACCTGCTGGGCCGTTAGCCTAAAATTCAAGAGGTTGGATTCGCGCGCTGGTTAGGCCAAAGTCCGCGCATGAATAATGCGGATATTGTTATTGTAGGGACAGGCCATGGCGGGGCAAGCGCTGCTATCGCGCTTCGTCAAAAGGGCTTCGAGGGTTCGATCATGATGATCGGGCGTGACAGGCACCCACCTTATGAACGGCCGCCATTGTCGAAGGAGTATCTTTCGGGCGACAAGGCGTTCGAAAGAATTCTTATCCGTCCACCGGCATTCTGGACTGATCGCGACGTTCACCTGCGGCTCGGTAAATCGGTGACAGCGGTTGATCCGGCCGCAAAATTCGTAACATTGTCGGACAAGTCCCAGATCGAATATGATCGGCTGATCTGGGCTGCCGGAGGCAATCCCCGACCTTTGTCCTGCCCCGGTGCGGATCTGGACGGTGTCTATACGGTCCGCGACCTTGCTGATTCCGACAGGCTGAAGGCAGAATTGGAAGGGGGATCACGCACTGCCGTTGTGGTGGGCGGGGGATATATCGGGTTGGAAGCAGCCGCTGTCCTGAACAGGCTTGGGTGCGAAGTGACCGTTCTAGAGGCTCTCCCCAGAGTGCTCGCAAGGGTGGCGGGAGAAGACCTGTCACGCTTCTTCGAGGCCGAGCACCGTGCGCATGGTGTGAATTTGCAAACCGGCGTTTCGGTAGAAGCAATTCATGGTTCGGACGGCCGCGTTTCGGGCGTTCAACTGGCTGACGGCCACGAGATCCGAGCGGATATTGTAATAGTGGGTATCGGCATTGTGCCGGCGATCGGCCCGCTGATTGCCGCGGGCGCAGCCGGCGCGAACGGGGTTGATGTTGACGAGTATTGCCGGACATCGCTTCCGGGAATTTATGCAATCGGCGACTGCGCGGCGCATTCCAATCCTTATGCAGATGGCGCTGTGCTGCGGCTCGAGTCGGTCCAGAATGCCCATGATATGGCGGCCACTGTCGCGCGGGCGATAACCGGTGATGCAGAGCCTTATGCCGCGCTGCCATGGTTTTGGTCCAACCAGTATGATCTGCGCCTGCAGACAGCGGGCCATAGCCTGGATCATGATCAGACTGTCTTGCGCGGCGATCCTGCCACACGGTCTTTTTCGGTAATTTACCTCAGGGAAGGCCGGGTTATCGCGCTCGACTGCGTCAACGCCACAAGGGATTACGTGCAGGGCCGCAAGTTGGTGGAGGCGCGTGCTCAGATCGATCCGGCGCTGCTGGCCGATACCGAAACGCCGCTTAAAGACATGCTCTGAGCTGCAAAGCCGCCCACACTGCAGCTTCCGCCACCACCGGATCAGCATCAGCGGCTAGCGCATCAACCTGGACCAACAGCTCCGCGTCGCCGCTATTGCCCGCAGCAATCAGACAATTTCTCACAAACCGGTCGCGCCCGATGCGTTTGATCGGGCTTCCCGAAAACAGCGTGCGAAAACTGGCATCGTCAAGCGTCAGCAGGTCGCCTAGCCTTGGTGCAGCAAGCTCTGCCCGGGTAGCAAAAGCCTTGTTACGCGCTGCCTGATCGGCAAATTTGTTCCACGGGCAAACGGCCAGACAATCGTCGCAGCCGTAGATGCGGTTCCCGATCGGTTTGCGAAACTCCTCGGGTATGGGGCCCTTATGCTCGATCGTTAAGTATGAAATGCAGCGCCTTGCATCGACCTGATAGGGTGCCGGGAACGCATCCGTCGGACACGCGGTCTGGCATGCATTGCACGAGCCGCAGCGATCATCATGCGGCGTGTCGGACGCAAACGGCAGTGTGGTGTATATGGCGCCCAGAAACAGCCAGCTACCATGTTTCCGGCTGACCAGATTCGAATGTTTGCCCTGCCATCCGATACCCGCTGCCTCGCCAAGCGGTTTTTCCATGACCGGCGCCGTATCGACGAACACCTTAAGCCGAGGAGCTGCTAAACCGGCCTTTTCAGCTTCGGCAACAAGCCAGCGAGCCAATGATTTCAGCGCTTTCTTCACCGTGACGTGATAATCGCCGCCTTGCGCATACACCGAAATCCGGGCGCGGTTACCGATCCCCTCAAGTGCCATCGGATCGACAGCGGGCGCATAGCTCATGCCAAGCGCGATTACGCTTTGTGCCTCGGGCCACATGCTTTGCGGGCCGCGGCGGACATCGGCGCGGTCCTCCATCCAGTCCATTGTGCCGTGGTGGCCGGCCTGAAGCCATTTTTCCAGCCGCCGGGCGCGCAGAGGATCATCCCGGGCGGGGGCAAAGCCAATCGTCGCAAAGCCCAGCGCTGCAGCGTGGTTCCTCAAACGCTCCTGTAAATCGGAAAGTTGCGCTGGATTAACCAATTTCGCTGTTGCTCCTGTTCATCCCTGACGGTTAACGACCCGCAATGGATAGCGCGCTAAGCAATACGGCCCGGATGGGCAATGCAGGAGCGTCAGCTCCAACTTCAGCGTCAGCAGGGCGCCCCCCCGCTATCGAAGCGCGGGGACTGGTCAAACGGTTTGATGGGATACTGGCGGTTGACGGCGTCGATATTACCGTGCCGGAAGGCGCAATCTACGGAATACTGGGACCTAACGGAGCGGGCAAAACCACAACTCTGCGAATGTTGCTGGGCATTATCGAACCGGATGAAGGAACGCGGACAATCCTTGGCACCGACAGGCCCTACGACATTGCGCGTCTGATCGGATATCTACCCGAAGAACGCGGATTATACCCGTCGATGAAAGCTTATGAAGCCATCGCGTTCATGGGCGCACTGCGCGGGGTTCCACTGGCGGAAGGCCGGCGGCGGGGCAAGGAACTGATGGAAAGCAACGGCCTTGGTCACGCGGTTGACCGCCAGATCCGCCAGCTTTCGAAAGGTATGGCGCAAACCGTGCAATTGCTCGGCACGCTCGTGCATAAGCCCAGACTGGTGGTTTTGGACGAACCGTTTTCGGGGCTCGATGCAATCAACCAGGGCAAACTGGAACAGATGATCCGGAGTATGGCCGACGAAGGCACCACGGTGATCTTCTCCACCCACGTCATCGCGCACGCCGAACGGCTTTGCGAAGGCATCGCCATTATCGCTGGCGGCAAAGTGCCCTTTGCAGGGCAGGTGGACGAGGCACGCGACCGCATTCCCGCGCAGGTCAGGCTGGAAACCCGGGCCGGTGATGGCCCCTGGCGCGCAGCATTGCCACGCGATGCGCGGCGCGAAGGCGACTTCTGGTTTTTCTCTTTGCCCGATAGCGGTATCGAACCCCTGCTGCGCGCGCTGATCGAGGGTGAGGCAGGCATTTTATCGCTTTCGATCGAACGCGCCGGACTGCACGATGCATTCGTTGCGATTGCCGGCGAAGCCGCTGCAAGGCAACTTGATGCCGACCGTCAAGCGGAGATGGCGCAATGAACCGCAACCTTACGACACCGGGCCGCCTTTCCATTTGGCAGGCTGCATTCGTTATCGCGCGGCGGGATTTCGTGGCGATCCTGTTCAGCAGAAGTTTTGTGTTTTTCCTGCTCGGGCCGCTGTTCCCCATTCTTGTCGGTGTCGCAGCCGGCGGGATTGGTGCCCAAGTAGCGGAAAGCGCTGCAGACCCGGTCATCGGCGTCGCCATGAGCCAATCGGACAATGCCGCAATGCTAGCTGCCCGCGAACAGCTGGCGACCGAAATTGGCGGCATTCTTCCGCCATTAATAGCTCTGGATGTGCCTGAAGACGGGACGAAACTGGACCCACGGGAAGAATTGATGGCAAGCAGCGGTAATCTGGCGGCCATTGTGACGGGTTCTCCAGCCCGGCCGGTCCTTACCGCTACCGGCGACCGGGTTGATCGCTGGGAAGGCCGCGTATCCCTGATCGCCGGCGCCGCGCTTGCCCAGCGCTCACCTGATTTTCCCGCAGTCACAAAACAGACCGTCGCCACCAGTGGCGCCAATGAAAAACGCAGCCGTGTTCAAACCGCGCAAGTGGGACAGATGTTGCTGTTCTTGCTGACCATGCTGTTGGCCGGGATGGTGTTGTCCAATCTGGTGGAGGAAAAGGGCAACAAGATTATCGAAATCCTAGCTGCGGCGATCCCGATGGATGCTGTGTTCCTGGGCAAACTGTTCGCTATGCTGGGTGTTTCATTCGTCGGTATCAGTGTCTGGGCCGGCGCGGCCGGAGCTATCGTGTTGCTGAATCCGCTGGCGGGCGCGTTACCCGAACCGGCTGTTGGCTGGCCTTTGTTTGTCGGCCTTGGCATCGTCTATTTCGCGATGGGCTATTTACTGATCGGTTCGGTTTTCCTGGCTATCGGTTCGATGGCAGCGACCGTCCGCGAGGTTCAAACGCTGTCCATGCCGGTTACGATGCTGCAGTTGATGAACTTCTTCTTTGCAAGTTTTGCGATGGCGCATCCCGGCACCATTGCCGAATATGCGGCAATTGTTTTCCCGCTTAGTTCCTCTTTTGCGATGTTGGCCCGCGCGGCTTTGCAGCCGGAAATCTGGCCGCATGTTCTGGCGCTTATGTGGCAAACACTTTGGGTGGCAATCTTTATTAAAATGGGGGCTTCGCTGTTCCGCCGCCGGGTAATGAAGTCTGGACCACAAGGCGTGAAGAAACGCCGCCGCTTCGGTTTCCATCGAAGATGGCGCTCCCGCGCCGGCTATGGCAAAGCCGTGCCGGTAGAGGTTGCATCCAGCAACTGACTATTGACATTGAGGTAAGTAAGTCCAGACTGGCCTGACGATTCTGCAGCAAATTGACATGCGGAACAGGAGAGGATGATATGGCTACCCAAGCAGCCGAAAAGCCGCAATGGCGCACGTCGCCCACGGCTTATGAGGCATTGTCGGAGTTTCTGCTGAACAATCCGCAGAAAATCCCCAGCCATACCGAACCTTTCGATGTCAGCCGCAGCGATATTTATGTCGAAGACCGCTGGCAGCCGATTTTCGCCGAAATGCGCGCCAAAGGTCCGCTGCATTACGTAAAAGAAAGCCCGTTCGGGCCCTATTGGAATGTGGTGCAGCACAAGGCGATCCAGCACGTCGAATCCCTGCCCGATTTATTCTCGTCAAGTTGGGAACATGGCGGGATTACGATCACCGATCCCGACTGGGAACAGGAATTGGCGGAAGGCGAAGAACGCTTTCAGCTGCCGATGTTCATCGCGATGGACAGGCCCAAGCACACCGGCCAGCGCCGCACCGTCGCCCCGGCTTTTGCGCCAGGCGAAATGAAGCGGATGGACGACGAAATCCGCCAGCGTACGGGCGAATTGCTTGATACGCTGCCCGAGGGTGAAACGTTCGACTGGGTCGAAAAAGTGTCGATTCCGCTTACCACGGGTATGCTTGCGATCCTGTTCGATTTTCCATGGGAAGACCGTGAACTTTTGACCTACTGGTCGGACTGGGCTGGCGATACCGAATTGTCTCTGGCGCGCGAACTGGACGAACAGCGCCGCGAAATCCTCCACGAAATGGCTGCGTATTTTCAGCAACTATGGATCAGGAAATCCAGCGAAGAACCCGGCCCGGACCTGATTTCGATGATGATCCACAGCCCCGCGATGAACCAGATGGACCCGCAGGAATTCATGGGCAATCTGGTGCTGCTGATCGTGGGCGGAAACGACACGACGCGCAATACAATGTCGGGCATCATTCACGGGTTTGATAAATTTCCCGATCAGCGCAAACTGTTCGAAGAAAATCCCGATCTGATCCCGAATGCAGTCCAGGAATGCATTCGTTACCAGACCCCCCTGGCACATATGCGGCGTACGGCCACGCAAGATACCGAACTGTTCGGCGAACAAATCAAAAAGGGCGACAAGCTGGTCATGTGGTATCTTTCCGCAAACCGTGACGAGACCGTTTTCGACAATGCCGACAAGCTGGATATTACCCGCGAAAATGCCCGCCGTAATATCGCATTCGGATATGGCATCCATCGCTGTGTCGGTGCGCGTCTTGCGGAACTGCAATTGAAAATCCTGCTGGAGGAAATGCACAAGCGCCGGATCCGCGTGCATGTTGCCGGCGATGTGGAGCGAGTAAGAGCCAACTTCGTTCACGGCTTCCGCAAACTGGAAGTGGAAATGACGCGCTTTTAACCCGTTCAGAAACCGTTCGGAATTCCTCTGCGTATAGTGCGATATGGAACAGGTAACTTCACGTCGCAAAATTTTGACACTGCTGGGTATCGGCACCGCCTTGCCGATTTTGGCGGCCTGCGGTTCTGGCCGCGCAGAAGCCAAGGCCTTTCCGGTAAAACGCACTGAAGCCGAATGGCGGGCGCGGCTGACAAAGTCTGAATTCGACGTATTGCGCAAGGCTGCGACGGAACGGCCATACAGTTCGCCGCTGGACAAGGAAAACCGCGCAGGAACATTCGTGTGCGCCGGCTGCTCCAACAAATTATACTCATCAAGAACCAAATTCGACAGCCGCACGGGCTGGCCCAGTTTCTGGAAGGCGTTGCCCGGCGCTGTCGGAACCACGACCGATTACAAGATCGGTTTTCCGCGCACCGAAGTTCACTGCGCGGATTGCGGCGGGCATCTGGGCCACATCTTCAACGATGGGCCAAAACCGACTGGCAAGCGGCATTGCATCAATGGCACCGCGATGGACTTTATTGCCGGCTGATCAGTCCACGGGTTGGTCCTTGCGGACTTTCCAGACTTTGAAAGTTGCGCTGCCGGCGGGAATAAAAACCGGCTGCAACCAGGCCGGCGCGCGGTCTGCCAGCAAGTCGGCCGCCAGACCATCAGGATTGGCCGAGGCAAACAGCGCGGGCTCCGCCAGATCGGTGCACATGACGACATAATCAGCGTCATATTTGCCGATTATGGCTCTCGCCCCGTCTGCCGGACTTGTGAATGCTTTGATGACATCATGCATCGCCGCCTCCGCGCGGTGATGGCTGGTTGCCACAACCGAATGCCCGCTTCCCACCAGCAGGGCAGGCCCAACATCGAAGGGTGCGAAAATCGTCGCCGGCCGCAATCGGTCCAACCGTCTCGCTTGTTGCCTGATCGCGCAGCCACTGGCTTCGGCAGACAATGCCGGAACATGGGTTTGACCGGGCATCAATTTAGCGGCCAGATTAAACGGTGCAGACGGCACAAACACCATCAGGATAGCCAGCGTGAGGGTAATTTTCTGCCCCGCGCCCTGAGCAATCCGGAAGCGGTGCAGCAACCCGCTCGCAAGCCAGCCGAGCGGGACCGCTCCCAAAACCGCAGCGAATGCGGCCGAACGCCAGACAAACAGCGACAACAGGATCGCCGCAGCGAACAAAAGGGTATATTCGGTCCACCATGACCGCAGCCAATCGTGCGAACGCAACGCGAGAGTGATACTCGCCACAAATGCGACGAGGATCTGTAGGAAAACCGGTATTGCCCGCCACGGATCCTGCTCCCAAAGCGGCCGGCCTTCCGCGATATTGAGATACCAGAATTTGTGCACGAGCGGGTCTAGGTCGCCCAGCGGCGTAGCCAGACAGGCAGGTGCAGACAGGGCAAAAAATGCTAGGCCCACAGCGCCCGTTACACCGAACAGCCCGGCTATCACCGGCATGGGCATTCGCGGCATTGCGGCGATCACACCTGTTCCGATCGCCGCGATCAAAAAGAACCCGAGATGCGCAGGGGAAATAGCATCGCAATATTGCGCCAGCCCTGCAATCCCGCGGGTCGCGAAGAAAAGAATAAACAGGCCGAGTGCGAGAGCCTGCATATAGGATACCAGCCACCAGCGGGCCGCCGGGTCGCGCAACCAGCGCAGCGCCAGAACTAAACCGAATGCCGCCGCGATCGGCAGCAGCTCGATCGAGATCGACAAACCGGTTGCCATGGCGAGCCCCGCAAGACTGCCGCCCGAAAGGTAATAGCGCATTGATATGGACCACAGCGCCGCTGCCACGGCCAATATCTGCCAGCCATGGTGATCGACCCGCATCGGCTGAAGCTGGAAAACGAGCGGCGCAAACAATCCGACCGACAGGCAGGCGAGGCCGGCTACATCGACATCGAACAGCCGCCAGGCCAGCCGCCCGATCATGAACAGCACTGCGCCCAGCGTCAGCAGGGGAACGGCTATCAGCGCTACCAATTCTGCAGAAGATACACCGAGAAGCGGCGTGAGCGCGAGAATGATCGCTGCAAGCGGTACATCGACCAGACGCGACCAATGCATCACCACGCCGTCCGGCGGCGCGATCCTGTATTGATGAAGATCAAACCACGGTTGCCCCGCCAGCAAATCTCGAACCTGCACAAATCGCAGCGCGTCATCGGGATCGGGGAATTGGCCTTGCTGGATTCCGGGCCAGCCGATCACCAGGAATATCGCGCTCAACAACGCCCAGACAATCAGGATGCGCCGGTTCGGCCTTTCATGTCCGCGCAGGCGGCGATCGGTGTCCACGCGCCAGACTTAACGAAACACCACCCGGCTGCGTAGCAACCAGGTGACCGTGAAACTTATGACGATGGCCAGCAGCTTGGCGCCGCGCGGATCGAATGTCAGATAATCGGCCAGCCCGACGATTGATGTTGTCAGCGCCAGACCCACCAGTGCGGATATCACGAACAGCGCCTTCTGCTTCGTCCGGCGCGGGCCGCGCTCAGCCACGGAGCCGGTAAAAACCGCGCGGCTGGAAAGCATCCAGTGGGTCAGAATTCCGGTGCAATAAGCCACTGCGGAGGCCGCTGCTGCACCCGTGCCAGCAGCAAGCAGAACGAGGAAAAATCCAAGATCGACGGCCAGTGCGCCAACGCTAGCCAGCAAATAGCGCAGCAGACGAATGTCTCTCAACTTATCGATATAGGCTGTCATCGGATGCCCCATAAACCCCGGTCAGGCGACTTTCCGGCCGGTTTGCGAATCGTCGTCGGCTTGCGAAATCCGTTCGGGAACGCCGCGCAAGGAATTCAGCGCTGCCGCCTGATCGTCGGTTACTTCGCGGCGCGGGATTGCCGCTTCGGCACCTTCATCGCCGGCCTCGTGGTATTCGGCATCTTCATTGACACACCAGGTATCATATACGCGGTCACCAACCAGGATGTTCTCGACTGTCAGCATTGCCGTCATCATGGCGTGATCCTGATTATTGTAACGATGCATCCCGTTGCGGCCGACCAGGTGAAGTGTGGGGAACCTGTCTTCCAGTTCGCGCGCAACCGCGGTTACATTCGCAGCATAATCTTCGTCATAGACGGGGTATGCCTTTTCCTGCCGCACTACCGCGCCGCCGATGACATCTGCCGGATCGCAAAGCCCCAATATCTCCATTTCCGCCTTCGCCAGTTCGACCAGCCTATCGTCGGGCATTGACCAGAGGCCATCTCCCTCGAAACAGAAATACTCCAGTCCGACGCAGGCAACATCCTTGTCCGGCACCATTTCCGGCGACCAGCTGCGAAAATTCTGCACCCGCCCGACCTGAACCTTGTCGTCGTGGATATAAATCCAATTATCAGGAAACAGATCGTCCGATCGGATTTTGAGAGCGACAGTCAGAAAATCGCGATATTTCAGCTGCGCAGCATCGAGCGCAGTATCGGGTAACGGGCTCAGGCGTGCGGCAAGCTCGCGCATGGGTGCTGAGCTGATGGCATTTTTCGCCTTGATCACGATCTTGCCGGCCGATCCCGATGCGCTCAGCCGCCAACCGCCTTCACCATCGCTGGCGAGCTGTTCGAGGCCATGCCCCATTATCATATGTCCTCCGGCCGCCACGATCTTGTCGCGGGCCGCCTCCCACATCATACCGGGGCCAAGCCGCGGATAACGGAATGTCTCGAGCAATGTTTTGGCAGCCTGGCCGTCATTGGGCTGTTTATTCAAACCAAGACTGCGTTTCAGGCCGTCAATGACCGCGCTCCACAGCGACAGGCCCTTGATGCGCTGGGCGGCCCAATCCGCGCTCATTTCGTCACACGGCATACCCCACACTTTCTCGGTGTAGGTTTTGAAGAATATGGAATAAAGTTTTTTGCCGAACTGGTTGGTCGTCCAGTCTTCAAAGCTCTTCACGGACTTGACCGGGAAAACCTTGTACCGGAGGTAGCTGACCATACAGGCCGACGACCGCCACAAACCCAGATTAGCCAGAGCTTCAAATGCGCGCAGCGGATAGCTGTAGAACTTGCCCTCGTAATAAATCCGGCTCATCCGCGGCCGCTGGATGAAGTCATCGGGCAGGATCTCGTTCCACAGATCGACCACCTGCCGGCTTTTGGAAAAAAACCGGTGGCCGCCAATGTCGAACCGGTAACCTTCGTGTTCCACCGTACGGCTGATTCCGCCGACGTATCGTGCATCTTTTTCTATAATCGCTACAGTCTTGCCCTGCTTTGTCAGCAAATAGCCTGCGGTCAGGCCGGCGGGGCCCGCGCCAACGATAACCGCGTCGACATTCAGGTTCTGAGTAATTTTATCGCTCACTTATAGCCCCCAATTCAATCTCCTCACCGGAAGTGAAGGAAATTGGTTAGGGGATCGTTAACGCGGCCGGCACACCGGCAACGTCCCGGTTGGCAAGCCTGCCGTCAGCCCATGTCATGAACATCGCTAAATCCGCACGTGCATTGCAAGATCGGGGCATTGGACGGTCACAGCCAGGCTGGCCAGTTCGGCAAACTGGAAAGTATCTTCGAAGACAAGACCGTATTTCCTGTCGCGCCGCCAACGCACCTTGGCGCGAATTTCGGGCAGGCCTTTGGCCTCGATCCTGAACGTTTGGTCGATCGCCAATCGCGAACTGCATTCGATCCGTGCGCCCTGCTGTGAAATGTCTTCGATCAGGGCATGCTGTGACGAACCGTAGCTTGCGATTTGCGCCGGAATATTGAGAGACAGACGGACCGGCCGCTTGGGATAGCGGCCATGTTCGCTCAGGAACCGCACGATATCGACCGGCTCTGCGAACTGGAAGCCGGCTGCTCCGTCCCGCTCCCACATCTTTTCGATTTGATGCTGGTCGCCGTTTTGGAGCACCAGAATGATCGGGCGGCCGGGCGGCAGTGCGTGGAAGTTCCTGGTCGACAAACCGGTGGATGAAACGTCACGGACAATGCAAAGAAATTCACCTGACGGGACAATCAGCTTTGCGGCGCGCATCAACAGGGTAAATCGCGGCGCCTCACGCGATTCAGCCGAGGTTTCCTCGGGCGGCAAAACTCCATCCCAGGCTGCCGTAAATTGATCCATCGCGATGCCCCATTCCTGTGTCCGCGTTCCGACTAACCATAGGAGCTTTAATGTGGCGTACCGGATATGCTTAGTAGTTACCCTTAACAGACCATAATGGGAGGGCTGGTGCGGGTGACTGGACTCGAACCAGCACGATCAATGATCAGGGGATTTTAAGTCCCCGGCGTCTACCATTCCGCCACACCCGCAGGCCTGGAGGCGCCGCGCAAAACCGCCCTAGCGAGCACAGCGTACCGCCGCAATCGACATTGCCGGTTACGATAGGAAAATTAGGACACACCGTCCGAACATCGTTTCGGTTGCCGGGTTTACAGTCATTGCAGGGATTACAGGGACTACAGAGGTCAAGCCGCCATCGGCCGGATCAAAATCCGACCTTAATCATGCCGCGAACCTGATCATTCCCCGGCCTTAATCATTGAGGGCGCGGCGCATTTCCTTGCCTGGCTTGAAATAAGGTACGCGCTTTGCCGGGACATCTACCGCCTCGCCGGTCCGCGGGTTGCGTCCTTTGCGTGCGTCGCGCTCTCTCGTGGAGAACGCTCCGAAGCCGCGAAGTTCCACCCGGCCGCCTTCTGCGAGGCGGGTTGCAATCTCGTCAAAGAAAATGTCCACCACCCGCTCGACCTCATCGGCGCGAAGTTCGGGGTTTTCCTTGGCTATTTCCTGCAGCAGTTCGGAACGGATCATTTGAAAGCCTTTCGAAACCGTCCTGTATGCAGGATCGGTGTAGGTAAAGATCGCTTGGCTCGCACCAGAGCAACGTCGATGTGCAACCTCAGGCGGCCTTTGTGCCAAATGTGCGGACATTTCGCAACGCAGGTTAGGAAATTTCTTTAATTGTCAGTCGTAGATTGCTTGCAGGCTGCGGCTCAACTGCTTTGGAACAGGTCCGCTGGCACAATGCCCAGTCTATCCATACGGGTGCGAATTTCCGGCCAGTCACGGCTGATGAAACTTTCACGTTCGCTTGCCCGGAGGCGGTCCGCGGCGCCTTCGACGACATACATCCCGACGCCGCGCTGCACTTCGACCAGGCCATCTGATTGAAATTGCTGATATGCCTTGGCGACAGTCAGCGGATTGGCCCCTTGCTGTGCGGCAAAGGCACGGACAGATGGCAGCATTTCGCCCTCGCGATAACGCCCTTCGATAATCGCTGCTGCAATCAGATCTCTCAGGCGCAGATAAACGGGCCGGCCTTGTTGTGTCATGGTCATTTCCTGTTTCAAGTGCATCAGTGCCATAATACAGCGCGTCGGGTCAAGCTCCGGTGGGACATCCGGACAGCGTGGGTTAAGGCAAATTCGCGTGAAACAACTGCTTCACATAGGCAAAACAGGCGCTAGGGTGCGCGGCATTAGGACCTGTCCGTAGCGACCGGCCAGAATTTTGAGGGAGGGCGCAGCCCGATGACTTTCGAACTTGTACTTTTTTATGGGGCAGTGATCGTACTGGCCGCATTCCTTCTGGGCGGTCTTGCGATCGTGACCAGGCCGCAACCTGAATTTGCAGGTCACCCCAAGGGACTGTTTGTCCTGTTTCTTGCCGAAATGTGGGAACGCTTTTCCTATTACGGCATGCGTGCGCTGCTCATTTTCTACCTTGTCCAGCACTGGATGTTCTCGGACAGCGAGGCGAGTGTCGTTTACGGGGCATATACCGCGCTAGTTTATATCACTCCGGTTGTCGGCGGCTATCTGGCCGACCGCTATCTGGGACAGCGCAAGGCGGTATTGTTTGGCGCCATCCTGCTGACATTCGGGCACTTCTTCATGGCATTCGAGGGTTCCGGCGGGCAGGCTGATCCAGTCATCAATGTTTTCTGGCTCGCACTGGCGCTCATCATCGTGGGCTCCGGATTTTTGAAAGCCAACATTTCGGTGATCGTGGGACAGCTCTACACCCGTACCGATCCGCGCCGCGATCCGGCCTACACGATCTTCTACATGGGGATAAATGTCGGCGCTGCGACAGCCTCGATCATTTGCGGTTATCTCGGCCAGACTTACGGCTGGCAGTACGGCTTCGGCCTTGCCGGGTTCGGTATGTTGATCGGTCTGATCTTCTTCCATTTTGGCCGCCCGCTTTTGCTGGGCAATGGCGAACCGAAAAACCCTGCCCTGCTCAGGGAGAAGGTCGCCGGCATTCCGCGCGAATGGGGCATCTACGGCATCGGACTTCTGATGGTCGCGATTTGCTGGACAGCTGTGCAATACCAGGATCTTGTCGGCTATGTTCTGGGCATCTTCGGCGGCGCTCTGGTACTCTATGTGCTGTTCACCGCTGTCACGAAACTCGAACCCGACGAACGCGACCGCATCTTTGCCGCGATGTTCCTGATCCTGACTTCGATCATCTTCTGGGCATTGTTCGAACAGGCTGGCTCGTCGCTCAACCTGTTCACCGACCGTCACGTTGACCGGGCAGGTGTCGAGGCTTCGATGTTCCAGTCGATCAACGCGATTTACATCGTCCTGCTCGCGCCGTTGTTTGCCGGGCTCTGGACGATGCTTGGGCGCGCGGGACTGGAGCCATCTGCACCGATGAAATTCGGGCTGGCGATCATTCAGGTCGGCCTCGGGTTCCTGGTGCTTGTCTGGGGTGCCGAATCGGTTGGCGTGAACGTACCGACACCGGTGCTGTTTATCTTTCTGTTGTATCTCTTCCACACCACTGGCGAGCTTTGCTTGTCGCCGGTCGGTTTGTCAGCGATGAACCGTCTTGCACCGTCGCATATGGCGTCGCTTATCATGGGCACCTGGTTCTTCGCTTCTGCCAGCGGGAATTTCGCAGCCGGCCTGATTGCATCTGCAACAGGTGCAGAAGGTGTGGGCGAAACATCCGGCAAGGAAGTTGTGCTGGGCGTCTATTCAACAGTCGGCTGGACCGCTGTGGGTGTCGGCGTAGCGGCCATGGTAATCAGCCCGTTGATCAAGAAGCTGATGCATCTCGATACGCTGGCGGATGACGACGTGTCTGACGATCTGCTGGGTCAGGGCGAAATCGGCGAGCCGCAAGCAGCCGGAATTCACCCCGCAACCCGTAACTAGAACAATACACTACTCAATGGGAAAACACCCGATGCGCTATCGTGCTCTCGTCATTTTAGGGAGCGCGGTAGCGCTCGCCGCCTGTTCCACGACTGACAGTGGTAAAGCTGCCAGCGCGTCAGATAGCTCGGCGAGCAAGGCGGCGCTGGGCACCCCTTTCCCGTCAACCTACAAGGCTTATCCCGGATTGCCGACCGCGCTGGTCGGCGCCACTGTGTTCGATGGGGCTGGAAACCGGATTGAAAATGGCACAGTGCTGTTTGCCGACGGCAAGATTGCGGCGGTGGGCGATGCCGGCTTGGCAATACCGGATGGTTACGCGCGGATCGACGGGACAGGCAAATTCGTGACGCCCGGCGTGATCGATATACACAGCCACCTGGGCGATTATCCCACACCTTCGGTTGCTGCCCATTCCGATGGTAATGAAGCGACCAGCCCGACCACGCCCGAAGTCTGGGCCGAACATTCTGTCTGGCCGCAGGATCCCGGTTTCAGCCGCGCACTCGCAAATGGCGGTGTCACCAGCCTGCAGATTTTGCCCGGCTCGGCCAATCTGATGGGCGGCCGGTCGGTAACACTTAAAAATGTTCCCAGTCGCACAGTGCAGGGAATGAAATTCCCGGGCGCACCTTACGGCTTCAAAATGGCTTGCGGCGAAAATCCCAAACGCGTCTATTCAAGCCGCGGTCCTTCAACCCGTATGGGCAATTTTGCCGTAAACCGCCAGACATGGGCGGATGCAAAGGAATATGCCGGCGGCGACCGCGAGAAACGCAGTCTGGCCAAGGAAACGCTGGCCGGTGTGCTGGACGGCGACATTCTGGTCCACAACCATTGCTACCGCGCTGACGAAATGGCGCAGGTGCTCGATATGGCGAAGGAAGCCGGGTACAAGGTAACCGCCTTTCACCATGCTGTGGAAAGCTACAAGATCGGCGACCTTCTGCGTGATGCGGATGTCTGCAGCGCGATCTGGGCGGACTGGTGGGGCTTCAAGATGGAAGCTTACGACGGTATCCCCGAAAATGCCGCTCTGATCCATCAGGCGGGTGCCTGCGTAATTGTCCATTCGGACAGCGCAAACGGAATCCAGCGGCTCAATCAGGAAGCTGCCAAGGCGCAGGCATCGGGCAAACGCATGGGCATCGAAATCCCGGACGCGGAGATTATCCGCTGGATTACGCTCAACCCCGCCAAAGCCATGGGTATCGACGATCAAACAGGCAGTCTGGAAACGGGCAAAATGGCCGATATCGTTTTGTGGAACGGCGACCCGCTCAGCGTGTATTCGCGCCCTGAAAAAGTTTGGGTGGATGGTGCGATGTTGTTTGATTCAATCGACAGAAAACGCCGGCCGGTGAGCGATTTCGAACTGGGTCAACCCGGCGAAGGAGACGTGAAATGAGCGCGCGCAGCATAATGATCGGTGCTCTGGCGGCGCTTGCCTTGCCGGCTGCTGCATCTGCTCAGGATTTTGCAATTACCGGTGCGACCGTTGCGATCGGCGATGGCAGCGAACCGGTTGAGCGCGGAACAGTGGTTGTGCGCGGCGGCAAGATCGTCGCGGCCGGTGCCGGGGTCGCTGTGCCTGCCGGTATGGCTGTGTTGGACGCAGCCGGTTCCTGGGTAACGCCAGGTCTGGTCGTCGCGCTCACCGATATCGGCATTTACGACGTTGGTGCAGTGTCGGAAAGCAACGATATTTCAGGCGGCAGCGGGCCGTTTAGTGCAGCACTCGACATTTCCCCTGCAATCAATCCCGCCGCCCAGCAAATGAAACTTGCGCGGGCAGGCGGGGTGACCCGCGCCAGCGTGGTAAACAATGCGCGCGGTTCGATCTTTGCGGGCCAGGGCGCGGTGGTCGATACGGGTGCGGATGCTGATGCGGTGATGAAAGCCCGCGCTTTCCAATATGTCGAACTGGGCGAAGGCGGCGCGCAACTGGCTGGCGGCAGCCGAGTCGCGGCGCATGTTTATCTGCGCAATGCCATGCGCGAAGCACGCGCTTTCGCGGCGGGGACGTGGGGAGGCGAAGAAGCGCTGCTTACCCGCGCTGATGCCGAGGCGCTGGGCGCAGTCGTATCCGGCAAACAACGGCTTTATGTCGAGGTTGAGCGCGCTTCGGATATTCGCACAGTGCTGGCGCTTGGCGATGAGTTTCCCATGCTCGATCTGGTGCTGGTCGGAGCGAGCGAGGGATGGCTGGTCGCGGACGATATCGCCCGGGCAGGCGTACCGGTAATCGCCGATGCTCTGGACGATTTGCCGCAGAGTTTCGAACAATTGGGTGCGACACAAAGCAACATCGGCCGGATGGTCGATGCCGGTGTGGAAGTGTCTATCGGACGGATTTTCGGCGAGGAAATACCCGCCTATGTTACCCAATATGCGGGAAACCTGGTGGCATTGAACAACGTCCCGGGCGCAACCGGTCTGACTTGGGGTGAAGCCTTTGCGGCGATCAGTTCGGTGCCGGCCAGAATCTCCGGGATCGGCGGGATGGCCGGTGTTCTAAGCCCCGGCGCAGCGGGTGATGTGGTTATCTGGGACGGTGATCCGCTCGAAGTATCATCGGCTCCTGTGAAGGTCTTCATCGATGGTGTCGAACAGCCGATGGACAGCCACCAGTCCCGGCTGCGCGAACGCTACCGCGATCTGGATGAAACTGACTTACCCAAAGCCTATGACTGGTGAAACCGGTGCGTAAATTGCTTTTCATCGCTGCTGCGCTGACAGCGACGACGCCGGTGGGCGCGCAGGACGGCTTTTCGCTGACCCCGGGTGCTCAGTCGCAGGACGATGCATGGCAAAGCAGCCAGCAATGGGCGCTTACCAGGCTCGCGGCGGATCCGGGCTGGAGTTATCTTGACGGACTATACTGGCGGCGGATCGACGGAAACGGCACGGGTGAAAAGCCGCTGCCAACCGATACCGTCACGGTCCATTTTGCCGGGACATTCGTGGACGGGACCACTTTCGACAGTTCGTTTGGCGGGGGCAGGCCAGCGACATTCCCGCTTGCCAGAGTGGTCAGGGCTTGGCAGCTTGCAATCCCGCAAATGGGCGTCGGGGACACGATCGAAATCGTCTCCCCTGCCAGCCTGGGTTATGGCCCGGCCGGCCGTGGTTCGATTCCCGGCGGCGCGACCCTGATGTTCAAAGTACAGCTTCTGGGTATCACAGGCCGCTGAGCTAGTATCCGGGCGTAAACTCGCCTGGCCGAAATAAATGCTTTTTGCCCCAGCGCCACATTTCGGTGAACATCGGGCGCAATTCGTCGCCCGCCGGCGTAAGATTGTAGCGGGCGCGGCTCCCTGTCGGTGGATCACGTTCCAACACGCCGGCTTCGACCAGCATCGCCAGCCGGGATGACAGTGCCGCCCGGCTGATCGGCAACCTGCCCATAAACTGTTCGAATCGGTGGGCACCCAAAAATGCCTCCCGAAGAATCAGGATCACCCATCGGTCACCCAACAAACGGGATGCCCGCCCCACCGGACAGGGGGCACGAGAAGCGATGTATTTCTTCATGCATCTGCTTTACAGACTTATCCGCGTGTGGTGCAAGAGGCATATAGTCTGTATTTCAGACCTATGGAGATTCGTATGCCTGACTCCCGTTTCGTAAGTGAAGAATCGTCATTGGCATATATGAAAGAAGTTGCGGTCAAGGGGTCGGGCTTTTCCAATTGGCTGGGCGTCGAACCGATCAGGGTGTGGCAGGGCGAATCCGAACTTCTGCTCGCGATGCGCGATGAATTGACGCAGCATCACGGCTTTGCGCATGGCGCGATAATCGGGCTGATGGCTGATAATGCCTGTGCCTGGGCGGGGGCAAGCGCGCTCGGTGATGTTGTGACGGGGAACTATACTATCAACTTCCTGGCGCCTGCGCGCGGCACGCACTTGCGGTCCAAAGGATGGGTGTTGAAGGAAGGCAAGCGTCAGGCCGTCGTACGTGCAGACGTGTGGTCGGAACGCGCAGACGAAGTCCCGGTTCTGGTCGCAATCGCACAGGCCACAATCATCCCGACAGGGCGCTGAATACATCGCCTGCGGCCTGCACAATGTGTGCGCTTTGCAAACCTCCCGTTGGCTGCAGCCGGGTGACAGTCCAAAGTCGCGCCATTTTGAGCCGTCGCACCGGCGCCGTCGTCTGAAGGTGGGTGGCTGTAAATCTGGCCGGGCGGCACCCCACGCCGCACTTTGGCGCTTGGCCGGCTAACGGTGCATTGTGCTGAGAAACCGGGATAATTCCGCGCCGGCTACCCCGGACCATGCAAGATCATGTCCTGCGCCCGGTACGATGACCAGTTTGGCAGATGGACGCGCATTGGCCAGCGCGCGCGAATGCCAGTCGCCGATCAGATCATCAGCGTCGCCGTGCAGAATAAGCACGGGCGCCTTCACTTCGGGTAACTTCGCAAGGTTGTCGAATTCGTCTTTCAATAGCCAACCTGCCGGTGCCCAGCGGACCTTTTCACCGACCGCCGCCTCAAGGCTGGAAAAGGGCGAAATGAGGATCAACGCTTTCGGTGCCAACTCGGTTGCGAGTTGGGTCGCAGCGCCCGAACCAATCGAATTACCGATCAGCACAATGTGTTCAGCTGGCACACCATTGGCGAAAAGCCATGTCGCGGCAGCCCTGGCATCGCGATAAATGCCTGCCTCAGACGGGGTGCCCGGATTGCCGCGATAGCCGCGGTATTCAGCGGCCAGAACCCCGTAACCGCTCGCCGCAAGCTGTCTGCTGGCAATAGTGCTGGATTGCCAGTCCGCGCCATTGCCGTGAAAATACAGAATCGTCGGGCAGCCCTGCGATGCGGGTTTGTATCCTGCTTTCAGCAGCAGGCCGTCTGATGTGATGTAGCTGATCCTGTCATAACCCGCCGGAATGGCTCCTGCACCACCAGGTGGCGCCGGAAAGATCAGGCTTCGCTGGGCAAAAAACAGGGCAGCAACCAGAACCAGATAAACCGCCGAAAGGCCCAAAACAGCCTTCAGCAAAAATGCCACTATTCGCCTGCGCTCAAGCCCGCGCCTCTTCCACGCCCGTGCTGTTATGGCGCAGCGCGGTCAGGACGGTATCCACGATCTGCGGCGCGTTGAGGCCAGCCTCGTCATATTGACGGGCAGGCGAATCGTGATCCTGAAAACTGTCAGGCAGGCGCAATGTGCGGATTTTGAGGCCGGCATCGGTCAGCCCCCTGTCGCTGGCCAGAGTCAGGACATGCGCGCCAAGACCGCCGATCGCGGCCTCCTCCACCGTGATGATGACTTCATGCGTGCGCATCAGTCTTTCGATCAGTTCACTATCGAGTGGCTTGGCAAACCGCAGATCGGCTACGGTTGTCGATAAACCCTTTGCCTCAAGCTCGTCTGCCGCCTTCTGCGCTTCGGCCAGCCGCGTACCAAGCGAGAGCAGCGCAATCTTGCTACCTTCGCGGACTATCCGGCCCTTACCTATTTCGAGTTGCTGCGGCACGGCGGGCATTTCCACACCGGTGCCCGCGCCGCGGGGATAGCGGAATGCAATCGGCCCGCTGTCATACAATGCGGCTGTATAGGTCATATGGACCAGTTCCGCTTCATCGGCAGCCGCCATCACCACCATGTTAGGCAGAGTGGAGAGATAGGTCACATCGAAGCTGCCCGCGTGCGTAGCGCCGTCAGCGCCGACCAGACCCGCACGGTCGATCGCGAACCGCACAGGCAGGTTCTGGATCGCCACATCGTGCACGACCTGATCGAAGGCGCGCTGTAAAAAAGTCGAATAAATCGCGCAGAACGGGCGCATCCCCTGGGCCGCCAGTCCCGCCGCAAAGGTCACACCGTGCTGTTCGGCAATCCCCACGTCAAACGCGCGTTCGGGGTGTGCCTGGGCAAATTTATCGACGCCCGTTCCACTAGGCATGGCAGCGGTAATCGCGCAGATCCTGTCGTCGGTTTCAGCAAGCTTGGCCAGAGTTTCGCCAAACACATTCTGGTAACTGGGTGGTCCGCCGCCCGGACCCTTGTCCTGCTTGCCCGATACGACATCGAACTTTGCGACGCCGTGATATTTGTCGGCGCTGCTTTCGGCGGGCGCATAGCCCTTGCCCTTGGTAGTCACCACGTGGACAAGTATCGGCCCCTGATCAGTGTCGCGGACATTTTCCAGAACGGGAATCAAATGGTCCAGATTGTGCCCATCAATGGGGCCGACATAATAAAAACCCAACTCTTCGAACAACGTCCCGCCGGTCACCATGCCGCGGGTATATTCTTCAGCCTTTTCCAGACTGTTATGTACACGCCGCGAAAATTTCCTCGTGATCCGGCTCGCCAGACTGCGAAGCCCCATATATTCGCTGCTCGAAACCATCCGCGCGAGATATGCGCTGAGGCCGCCTACCGGCGGGGCAATCGACATATCATTATCGTTGAGAATGACGATCAGCCGGTTACCAGCCTGTTCGGCATTGTTCATCGCTTCATAGGCCATCCCGGCACTCATCGCGCCGTCACCGATTACCGCAATGCCGCGGCCGGGCTTGTCGTTCAGCTTGTTCGCAACAGCAAAACCGAGTGCTGCGGAAATCGAAGTGCTGGAATGTGCCGCACCGAAGGGGTCGTATTCGCTTTCGCTGCGTTTGGTAAAACCCGACAGGCCGCCGCCCTGACGCAGCGTGCGAATACGGTCGCGGCGTCCGGTGATGATCTTGTGCGGATACGCCTGATGGCCGACATCCCAGATCAACCGGTCGTCGGGTGTGTTGAAGACATAATGGATGGCCGTGGTCAATTCGACCACACCCAGGCCCGAACCCAGATGCCCGCCCGTAGAGCCGACAGCACTGATCATCTCGGAGCGCAGTTCATCGGCGAATTGGCGCAATTGCTCGGGCCGTAGCTTGCGAAGGTCGGCTGGCACATCGACAGTGTCGAGCAGCGGCGTATCGGGGCGTTCACTCATGGATAGGTGCTTACAATGGTAATTATCGCCTGTCGATGAACACGATGGTCTGCATCATGGCACTTTACGCCGAACAATTGTCGCACCGTCCGCGCAGCTCCACCACCGGGCGCACATCGGAAAAGCCGGCACCTTCGCCGCTAATCTTGAGCGCGGATGTAATCACGTCATCATCGATATGTGTGACAGCATTGCAGATATCGCAAATCAGAAAAATGCAATCATGCCGGCAACCAGGATGACTGTTCGCCAGATATGCGTTCGCACTCTCGATACGGTTCGCCAGATTTGTCCTGACGAACAGATCGAGGATCCGGTAAATGCTGTTGGCAGCCACGCGCTTGCCGCGTTTGTCCGACAGGCTTTCAGCGATATCATACGCCGACGCCGGTGTTTCACGGTCAATCAGCGCACCGAACACATCGGCCCGCAAGGCAGTCCACTGTTCGCCGCCGTCGGTCAGAGATTTGCGCGCGGCATCCACAAGGCCGCGGCCCGAATGTTCATGATGGGAATGGCCGCTCATCACTGACCATATAGGGCAGCCATGGGGCAAACTTCAATCAGTTGCGCTGGAAACCCGCGCGATAGGCGGAAGGATACAGACGTTTGAGCGCGGCGACCTTGGGCTTGTCCCAGCGCTGGATATAGCGATGGTCCGGGTTTTTAACCGCGAAATCCTGATGATAAGTTTCTGCGGGATAGAATTTCCGGTATGTTTCGATCTCCGTCACGACCGGGCGCTGCCATTTTCCGGAAGCCTGCATCTGCTTGAGATAGGCACCAGCGACCAAACGCTGTTCCGCATTCAGCGGAACCAGAGCCGCACGGTATTGCGAGCCCACATCAGGGCCCTGCCGGTTCTTCGATGTCGGATCGGCCACAACCGAAAAGAATATCTGCAGCAATTGGTCGTAGCGGATGACCGCGGGATCATAAGTGACCCGCACAGCCTCCGCATGACCGGTAACACCGGTATTGGTGCGTGCATAAGTCGCGGTTGCAGCGCTCCCGCCATGATAACCCGAAACAGCGCTGGTTACGCCCTTCGTGTGGCTGAAGACCGCTTCCACACCCCAGAAACAGCCCCCTGCAAAAACGGCAGTTTTAAGTCCGCCGGCTTCTTTAGCCGTCCGCTCGGCAACGGGTGCGCGCACCACATTTTCTGCGGCAACCGCGTCGTTTTGCTGGCAGGCTGATAAAGCGAGCGCTGCGGCAAACACGGGAACCATGGCATTCTTCATGATGTGCGCCTTAGCCCAAAATCGATGCGATGGCCCGGATTGCAGCCTCGGGTATCATATTCGGCCCCATCTGGGCTGCAACGGCAATAGCGCCCGCGGTGAATCCGATGGCGAAATTGCGATAAAGATCTGATGCGAAAAGGCCCATGAACTGTCTCTTTCTAGATTTTCAATCCTGGCATTAGCGCGCCACCACTTGCAATTGGGTGAATGCGCCGTCAGCAAATATTCATCCGGGAAATCCGGCACAATGCTTCAGACAGGACCACGGAATGCTTGATGCAGTCATTATCGGGGGCGGACACAACGGGCTGGTTTGTGCTTTCTATCTGGCCAAGGCCGGTATGAAGGTGAAAGTTTTCGAGGCACGCCATGTGGTCGGCGGCGCCGCAGTCACCGAAGAATTTGCCCCCGGGTTCCGCAATTCCACCGCCAGCTATACCGTCAGTCTGCTGCAGCCGAAAATTATCAGCGATATGCAATTGGTCGAGCGCGGTTACCGCGTAATCGAACGCCCGTTTTCAAACTTCCTGCCGCTGGAGGGCGGCCATCTGCTGGTCGGCGGCGGAGCGGCCGCGACACAGGCCGAATTTGCGCGCTTTTCGCCAAAAGACGCGGCAGTGTTGCCCCAATGGTATGCAATGCTGGAACGCGTTGCCGATGTGCTGCGCGATCTGGCGCTTCGCATTCCGCCGGCACCCGACGGCGGCCTGCCGGCGATGGTCGATGCTGCGCTGCAGTTGCGCGGGATGGCAAAATTACCGCTTTCCGCCAAGCGCGAGGTGCTTGCGCTGTTCACCCGGTCCGCACGCGATATCCTCGACGACTGGTTTGAAAGCGATGCAGTCAAGGCCGCATTCGGCTTCGATGCGACCGTTGGCCATTATGCATCGCCCGACGAGCCGGGCAGCGCGTATGTCCTGCTTCACCATGTATTTGGGGAAGTGAACGGCAAGCGCGGCGCATGGGGTCATGTGGTGGGCGGAATGGGCCGGATCACCGAATTGATGGCAGAGGCAGCGCGCGAAGCGGGCGCGCAAATCATGGTTGATGCTCCGGTCGACAAGGTGCTGGTTACCGGCGGCAGGGCCACCGGACTAAAGCTGGCCAGCGGGGAGGAAATTCGGGCCAACCATGTCATTTCGAACATGGGGCCAAAACCCTTGTTCGGCCGATTGGTGCCGCGCAGCGCAATGCCCGAAGATTTCAGCCGCGCGATGGACGGATTTCGGGCAGGCTCCGGATCGCTGCGGTTGAACATTGCCTTGTCGGGCTTGCCGCAATTTCGTGATCAGCCTGCAACGCAAGACTATCTCAAGGCCGGTATCATTATCGCGCCCGATCTGGATTATATGGACCGCGCTTTTCATCAGGCCAAAGCGGATGGTTTCAGTAAAAATCCCATTGTCGAGATTCTGATCTCCAGCCTCGTCGATCATAGCCTCGCGCCGCAGGGTCAGCACGTAGCCAGCCTGTTCTGCCAGCACGTCGATCCCGATCTCCCCGAGGAGCGCGAAGAGGAAGCAGTTGAGGCAGTATTCGATACGATTGAGCACCATGCCCCCGGTTTCCGCCAATTGGTGCTTCACAAGCAAGTGCACACACCGCGCGCGCTGGAAGCAAAGTTCGGCCTTTATCGCGGAGATATATTCCACGGCCGGATGAGCCTCGACCAGTTATGGGGTGCCCGGCCCGTGATGGGAGCGGGCAGTTACCGGACCCCGTTGGACGGATTGTGGCTATGCGGTGCAGGCAGCCATCCCGGCGGCGGCGTGACCGGTGCTCCGGGGCACAATTGCGCGGCTGCGGTGTTGAAGTCCCGAAGGAGATGGCTGCGATGAAGTGTGTAGCATTGGGATTATGCCTCCTAGCCCTAGCAGGTTGCACCGCTGCGCAAACCGGTAATGGCGATGATGCGCCTGCCGACTACAGTCCGGCGGCATCAGGCCCGGTGGATGACGGAACCTATCTCGCGCAGATATATCCGCTGGAAGGCGTCTGGGTGTTCGAGCGGATCGGAGGAACACGTTTTCCGCCTGCCGATGTTGCAGACCGGCCAAGCAACGAAGGCTTTATCCATTTTATGGAAGGCGGGTTCATCAATCACAGCGGCGGCTGCGGCGGCAGCCAGCCCGCTTTTTACGCATTGGCCGGCCAGACCATTTCGGTCAGCAGGCGCGAAAAGCCCCAAGTCGGCAAATGCCCGGACGCCGCCGCGATGCAGCGTGAGCGGCTGGTCAACGCCTTCATCGACAAATTGGCAGGCTGGCGCAAAATCGATGCTGGCACGCTGGAACTGACTACTGGCGATGGCGTCGTTGCGGTGCTGAAAGCGCCCGCACCGCCCGCTCCGGAAATCGCAGGCCGATGGCGTGTTTTGAGCATCGGCAGCGCGCAGCTCGGCACTGATGCTTATGTCGATTTTGATCGCCGCGGGGTCAGCGCAGCGGCAGATTGCAACGCATTATGGACCGGTTATATCCTGACGCCGCGCGGCGTTAGGATCGGGCCAGGAGGCGCGGCGACACAACAGGGCTGCAGCGCCGTGATGCAGCAACAGGATGACCGACTGTTTGCTGCGATTTCAGGCGTTGTCGGTCATGATTTCATGCCTGACGGTACGCTGCGCCTGATCGGGCCTCAGGAAATTATTCTGCGCCGCCCACTTGCTGCGGACCGCCAACTTGCCGGCGAATACGAGCATTGCGGCAATACGACGCTGGGTGCGGCGCATTCGGGCGAGGTAAGATTGAGCATCTCGGGCGAAGAAATGATCGACAATGCCGGGTGCAAAGCCGTTTACAAAGCCGACGGTCCCAAACTGGCCATCGAAACGGCATCCGGACCCGCTTGCGCCGCGCCGCCCGCCGGGCCCTATGACGGCGCAAATACCGTTGACATTGGAGGCGATGTGTCGCCGCTCGCCGTTCTGAGACCCGACGGCTTCGGCTTTGACAATGAGGGCCGCCTGTTTCTGCGCACAAGTCGCGGCAGGCTGAGCCTGTGCCGCAAAAGCGTGATGGACCGAAAACGAAGCACGTGGAGACATTCCGGAAACGTACCGGCATCTCCGCCGCCCGAGCCTCCCCCACCGCCAGCGCCTCCCGTTCGGCCTGCGCCAAACCAGTAAGTTAATGTCTGAAGTGCCGCATCCCGGTGAACACCATTGCCAGGCCGTTCTCGTCTGCGGCCGCGATCACTTCATCATCGCGGATTGAACCGCCGGGCTGGATAACGGCAGTGGCGCCTGCTTCGGCAGCCGACAGCAATCCATCGGCGAACGGGAAAAATGCATCCGATGCGACCGCACTGCCGACAGTGCGCGGTTGGTCCCAGCCATGGGTTTCTGCCGCCTCGGCAGCCTTGATTGCGGCAATCCGCGCACTGTCGCGGCGGTTCATCTGGCCTGCGCCTATGCCCGCCGTGGCGCCGTCTTTGGCATAAACAATCGCATTTGATTTGACATGCCGCGCGACAGTCCATGCAAACAGGCAATCCTTCAGTTCCTGCCGGGTTGGTTCGCGCCTGGTTACCACTTTCAGGTCAGCTTGACTGACCGCGCCATTATCCCGGCTTTGCACCAGCAAGCCGCCGGTAATCGGCTTTACCTGCAAGCCGCCGCGCCGCGCATCGGGAAAGGGCCCCGTTATCAGCAGGCGCAGGTTTTTCTTCTTGGCAAAGGCTGCGCGTGCGGCATCGTCAACCGCTGGCGCGATAACGACTTCAGTGAAAATCTGGCAGATCGCTTCGGCAGTCGGGCCATCGAGCGGAACATTGACCGCGACAATCCCGCCAAAGGCCGAAACACTGTCGCAGGCTAATGCATCCTCCCAAGCCTGCAATAATGTCGGCGCCTGCGCCACGCCGCAGGGGTTGGCGTGCTTTACGATGACTACCGCCGGATCGCCGCCGGCAAATTCCGCGCATAGTTCGAACGCCGCATCGGCATCGTTGTAATTGTTGTAACTGAGCGCCTTGCCCTGCAACTGTTCGCCCTGCGCGATACCCTGGATATGAGGGCCGACCGGCGTATAGAGCGCAGCCTTTTGATGCGGGTTTTCACCATAGCGCAGTTCTGCAGGCCTTTTCCCGTTCAGCGCCAGCATATCGGGGAACGTCTGCCCCTGATCGGCAAAGGCGAACCATTGGCTGATCATCGCATCGTAAGCCGCAGTTGCCGCAAATGCCTTGGCCGCCATGGCCTTGCGCAATTTGGCCGAAGTCGCCCCCGACTTCGCATCCAGTTCCGCCGTCAGCACGGCATAGTCGGACGGGTCGGTTACGATGGTGACAAAGGCATGGTTTTTCGCCGCAGAGCGGACCATCGATGGTCCTCCGATATCGATGTTTTCGATAATGGTTTCGCGGTCGGCGCCCTTCGCAACCGTGGCTTCGAAAGGATACAGGTTGACGACGACCAGATCGATCGCGCCGATCGCGTGCGCTTCCATTGCGGCGACGTGTTCAGGATTATCGCGCACTGCCAGCAAACCGCCGTGGACCGCGGGGTGGAGTGTCTTGACCCGCCCGTCCATCATTTCGGGAAAGTGTGTCAGGTTGGAAACATCACGCACCGCCATCCCCGCATCGCGCAGCGCCTTTGCCGTCCCGCCGGTCGATACCAGTTCGACACCATGCGCCGCCAGCGCGCGACCAAGTTCTACCAAACCGGCCTTGTCGGACACTGATAGCAGCGCCCGTTTGATGGTCATATCGCTCACACTTGTTTCCTGTTCGTCTAATGCTGGGCGGTCAGCCCATTTTCTTCAGCAACCAGGTAAAATTTGCCCCGCCGCGAGAGACCATGCCCTGAAGCACCAATTGCTGGATCGGCTGCGGCCTGCCGTCTGCATCGATCCACAGGCTTTCTTCAATTTCCAGCTTGCCCGGCTCATCGCCGCCCATCCGCATTTGCCAATATGATCCGTCGGGCAAGGCAAGCCCAGCGCCGCGCTTGTCGTCCGACAGACCAAGTTCGACGCCGGGTCCGATATGAAACCGGATGGCATAACCGACCTTGCCGCGTTTTGCCTTGCGGCCCGACGGGACCAGCATATCTTCGCCGCGAAGTTCCGTACCTTCATCTCGAAGCGTCAGAATGCGCCGATGGGTCAATGCAAAGCGCGCAGCGTAACCATCATGGCTGGCTTCTATCCGCGTAGCTGTTCCGCTTTGCCCCTTGGCGGTCGGCAATTGCATTGTCCGCCGGTCAACTTCAACTTCGCCAACCCCGCTACCCAGCTTGCCGCGAATAAGCACAGCGGTCGAATTCGCGTCATCCAGCACCAGGGTGGAATGGGCCGCCGTGGCGCGCAGGCCGCGCTCTATCCGCACGGGAGTCTGGCCTCCAGCCACACCCGCGCCGCCGCAATTGACGAAAATGCGCTGGCCTGCATGTGAAAATTCAAGCGCCAGCGTCGAGGCGCAGCCTGTCCGCGTGTGCCGCGCCAGAGGCGGGGGCGCGGCGTCAAACTGAAGTACGCTCTTGCCGGCCTTGACCCGCTGATAGCCCCATTGGCGCACATCCCGCAGTGGCCTGACCCGGACATTGCTTGCTTCGACGAGCGCGGAAATCCGGTCTGCAGGAACCGCATTTGCGCCTTGCCAACTGCCGATGGCCCCATCGGAATGAACCACCGCAAGCAGCGGCGGGACCAGTAATCCCAGCATCGCTTCGATGGCATCGGGCGGATCTCGGCGCGTGGCGCGGTAACAGGCTGACAATTCTACCAGCAGCGCAATTGCATCCATCTGGTCGAGCGGCGATCGCGACAGGACGCCCCCATCCTCGCCAACCAGTTCGCCCAGCGCCTTCATCAGGCCGGCTTCGCCAAACAGCCGCCTTGGCTTGCCGTCAGGAAGCAGCAGTCCGGCGGCGGTAATGGCTGTCCACCCGGCAACTTCGGACAGCCGGTCGTCCGCCTTACCCACGTTCCGGTCAAGCCAGCGCGCCGTTTCGGTGGCAGCGATTAACGTGCGGTTGCGTAGTTTTTTGTCTTGTCCGCCGATCAGAAGGGGGGCGTGAACCAGCCAGTTCAGCAACCGGTGGGCAGCATTTTCAACCGACCATGCAGCCCCCTTGCCGGTTTTGGGATTGGCATCCAGCCAAGCGGTCAGGACGCGTTCGGCCGTGGGTGCACATTGTTCGCGGGGGCCGCAGCTCGCCAGATCGCGCAGCCATGAAAAGCCGTGAACGGTACGCTCGAAAGGGGGTGTCAGCAGCGCCTTGGGCGCAAAATCCATTTGCGTGATCGGAGCTTTTACCCCGTGCACCAGAAAATGGCCGGCGCGCAGCGCGACCCCCGCGCTGCGGTCACCCGTCAGCGGGCTCTCGACCGTGGCAAGAAGGCGCGATTTGCCCGGTTTTCGGAATGGTGCAGTCAAAGTGGAACCGGGTACACCCAACCGGTATGCGAGGCGGATCAGCTTTTCACCCGCGCCTGTTTTGGGTGGCTGGAAATCCGCCAACGCCAGCGCGCGCCCCGGCTCGAACAGTTCAGCCGAGTTGTCGGCGGCGTGAGAAGCCAGCGGTTCGCCCGCCTTGTCGTTCAACGGAACTGCCATAGGCTCGTCGTCATTATCATTCCGGTCTGCAGCGACCAGCCGTTCGGAGGTCGCAGCATCGGTCATCACCCGTTGCCCTTCAGGGCGGCGATATTGGCAGCATATTGCGTGGGCCCGCCCTTGAAAGTTGCCGATCCGGCCACCAGCACATCAGCCCCTGCGTCCACGCATCGGCGCGCGGTTTCGGGATTTACACCGCCATCAACTTCGAGATGGATTGCGCGGCCGGTCCGGTCAATCATCCGGCGGACTGCCTCAATCTTGCGCAACTGGCTGGAAATAAAGCTCTGGCCGCCAAAACCGGGATTGACGCTCATGATCAGCACCAGGTCAATGTCGTCGATCAGATAGTCGAGCTCGCCCACCGCAGTTCCGGGATTGAGCGAAATGCCCGCTTTCTTGCCCAGTCCCTTGATTGCCTGAACCGTCCGGTGGCTGTGCGCCCCGGCCTCGGGATGAATGGTGATGATGTCGGCACCCGCCGCGGCAAAATCTTCGAGAAAGGCATCAACCGGCGAGATCATCAAATGGACATCAAATATCTTTGCCGTATGCGGGCGCAGCGCCTTCACGACCGCGGGGCCGATTGTAATGTTGGGCACGTAATGTCCGTCCATCACATCCACATGGATCCAGTCCGCGCCGGCCTGATCCATGGCACGCACTTCTTCGCCCAGCCGGGCGAAATCGGCAGACAGGATCGAAGGAGATATCAGCGGAGCGGTCATGGTGGCGCCAGAGTTTCTTGGAAGCACCGCGACTACAACCCCCCTAATGCGCTCACAAGTTACCGCGCAGCCTTTTCCACACTGGCCAGACCAGTTTGCCTACAATAATGACCTTTTTGCAGTCAGACCCGCTATATTCACTGAAACCGGAACTGAAATCACGACCATGACCAAGATTAGCAAGAGACAAGCCGACCTGATCGAAACCCGTGTCGATGACGAATTGATTGTCGTTAGCTTGGCGAATGGCGAGTTTTATTCGCTCAGGGACACGGCTCTCGCGATCTGGAATGCAATCAATGATGTGCGCAGTCCGGAAGATCTGACGCGGTATTTGCTCCCCCTGTTCGATGCTCCGGAAGCCACTGTGCAAGCCGATGTTGCGGCTTTCCTTGCTGACCTGGAAGCAAACGGCTTTATTGATTGCTGATGGAAAAATGGCGGCACCGCCTGCGCGTCGCGGAAGCGATGGTTCTGGTTTGGCTTTCCCGGATCGTCATTCGCCGGGTCAGTTTCGGGCGTTGGCGGGGCTGGTTGGGCAGCCTGCACCAGAACGCCCCGAACATTCCGCCGGTAGAGCCCGCAGATCTGCGATTGGTGCGGGCGCTTGTTGCCGCTGCCAGCCGCGCCGGGCAGCGCCTACCTGCATCCCTTTGCCTGCCAAGGGCGATGGCGCTGCATATCATGTTATCGCGCAGAGGGTGCAGGTCCGCCCTGGTTTTCGGTATATTGCCGGGCGAAACGCGCGGTTCGGTCGATGACCTGCACGCGTGGGTCGAAATAAACCGGCAGCCGGTGTTTGGCGATACGCAAGATGCCCATATCGACCTGTTCCGGATAATATCGCATGGTTAGACGCGAGCCTGTATGTGCCCGGCAATTTGTTGCGCTTGCGAAATCGCTGCGCTTTTGTTACGCAGATCATGCGATTTTGCACCGACTTTCAGGATCCCATCATGTCTGACCGTGACACGACTTCAAGCAAGAAAGAATGGAACAGGCCGGAGCTTGCGAAACTTGGCAAAATGGCTGATGTCGCCGGGGCGAATACTGGTGTCGGGCAAGGCAGCGGCTCTAACAACAGGTCGTAAGTGCGGATGTGATTGCCGGTTGGTTTGCCGCTGCATGTCTATCCGGTCGTTCAGGCAAGCAGCACGACGCCGATATTTCGGCTGCGCTGGGTAAATACGCGCAAGGCGTTACGCTAACGAGGGCTCCGGGCACAGCCCGGCTGGCAGCGGCGTCGGTACAGAAAAATCGGTCACCGCTGGATTGTTTCGCCGCCAGCGAAACCGGGCTGCAGGTTGCCTTTGACGGCTGGCTCGACAATGGCCGCGAAATTGCGGATCTCCTGTCGGCACCCTATCAAAATGATGCGCTCATTTTGGCGCTTGCTGCCCAGCGCTGGGGGGATGCCGCACATATCCGGTTGATCGGGTCCTATAGCGCGATCATTTTTTCGTCATCTGGCAATGTAAGCCTGATCCGCAGCCCCTGGACTGCTCCGCCGCTGTACTATGCCGTCACTGCTAACGGTCCGGTTGCCAGCACCGTCGTTCGGACGATCTTCGCCGCAGGCCATCCCAAGCGGATCGATTACGATTATCTGGCAGAATCGCTTTACCTAAATGCGGATCCGGAAAATCCGAACGGATGGTACAAAGGCGTCCGGATGGTCCCGCAGGGATGCATCACCGAACTTCGGCCCGATCGAAGTATTTCACTACGCCGGCTTTATGATCCCAGCGATATCACGCCAATCCATTACGCCGACCCGCAGGATTATGTCGCCCGCGCCGCCGAATTGTTGCGCGATGCGACGCGGTGTGCGTTGTCGGCACCGGCCAAGCCTGCACTGGCTTTGTCCGGCGGGCTGGACTCACCCCGGATCGCTGCCGAAATTCTCGAACAGACGCCGCCTGACCGGCGGCTGACAGCAGTAACTTTCAGGCCAGACGAGGAATGGGACGGAATTGTCCCTGAAACGCTGATGGGTGACGAAGCCGGTTTCGTATCCGCCTTCGCCAAAATGCATCCCAGACTTGATGTGCACTTCACAAGAGAAGGCGGGTTTGACAACAAACTGCGCGAGCTGTTTCGGGCATCCGACATGACTACCATCAATATCGCCAATATCGGAATGTTTCACGGGGTCTGGGCAAAGGCGAAAAGCGAAGGCTGCGACTGGTTGCTTGATGCGGAACGGGGCAACGACAATTTCAGCGCGGATGGCAGCTGGTCCTACCGCGAGGACTTTTTGCAGGGGCATTGGCGGGAGTTGTATCTGACCCTGAAACACCGCCGCGGAGACAGCCGGCCGGTTTGGCGCAAATTTGCCAGCCTGTCGGTTTTGCCGCTGATGCCAAAGCCAGTTCAGGCAGCCGTCCGGGGGCTGGCGCACGCTCGCTCGAGATCATTTTTACACCACGGTGCATTGCTGATGCCGCAAGCGATCAATGGCTTGAAACGCCGCCACAGATCGGGCGCAGATGCCGCTGAAACCCCTATGGGCAGGGCGTTGTGGCAACGGACCATCTATTCCGAAGGAGATGGCGGCGCCGCCGATGTAAATCTGGCGTTCCAGCAGGTTTACGGTCTGCGGCACCGTGACGTGACTGCTTATCGCCCGCTATTCGAATTTACAGCTGCCCTGCCGACGCGCGCATTTGTGTCAGCCGGTCAGGAACGCTGGCTAGCCAAGCAATTGGCCAAAGACATCATGCCCGAAAAGCAGCGCAGCAATCCTCGCCACGGCGCGCACAATGTCGATTGGCATATCCGGATGGGGCGGCGAAGGCAGGAGCTTTCCGACTATGCCGAAAACATCAGGTCGCATCCGGAACTGCGAAAATTGATCGATGTCGACAGACTTCAGTCGTTGCTTGCCGAATGGCCCGCGGCCACTCCGCTCCATCCGGCCGACATATATCCGCGTTCGCTTGGCATAACGCGGGCCATTGCGGCAGCGCAATTCGTCGGCCATGTCGAGGGCCGGAACGACCTATGACGGGTGAACGACATACGCTGAGACAA
Source organism: Altererythrobacter aquiaggeris (assembly GCF_037154015.1). Classification (NCBI taxonomy): domain Bacteria; kingdom Pseudomonadati; phylum Pseudomonadota; class Alphaproteobacteria; order Sphingomonadales; family Erythrobacteraceae; genus Aestuarierythrobacter; species Aestuarierythrobacter aquiaggeris. The sequence goes on along the minus strand of NZ_JBANRL010000001.1, from coordinate 147,591 downwards.
AAAACCGGTTCCGCCCGGCAGTTCTTGGCGCTGGCCGGGCTGCGCAAGGTGGTCTGGCTGGCGGCGCTCAGTGGTCTGGTTGCGGTTCTGGAAGGTGCCGGATTTGCTGTTCTGGTTCCGCTGCTGGCATCGCTCGATGGCGGGCAATCCGCAGCCGGATCACTTGCAAGCAGCTGGCTGCCTGAGCTTTCGCCTATAGCATGGCTGGTGGCCGCGGCCATGCTGGTGATTTTGCGCGCGGTGTTCGAATATCTGCGCGGGCTGGCGGCGTTCAATCTGCAGATCACAGTGATCGACGGGCTGCGTGCGCGCACCATCGGCGCGGTGGTGCGGGCTGAATGGCGGATGCTGTCAACTATGGACCAGAGCGCCAACCGCGCCCTGTTGATTTCCTCGATCGACCGCGTCGGTGATGCAGCCGATAGTGCCTTTGCAGCCATGCGGATCTTGCTCGGGCTGGCGGCGATTGGCGTGGCCGCCTTCCTGATCTCGCCATTGGTCGCTGCCGCCGCCAGTGTCGCTGGCCTCCTTGTCCTGTTTGCATATAGCGGGCTGCGCGGCCGCGCTGCTGCATTGGGCCGCGATCTGGAACGAAATTACGACATTATTCACGCCCGGCTCGAAGAGACACTGGGCGCGCTGCGGCTGATAAAATTGCATGGCAAGGAGCAGGCTTCCGAGGTCCGGGTAAGCGGCGGATTTGCCGGTTTGCGTGCAGCGCAGTTAAGATACCTCGAAGTTGTCGGCCAGGCCAGGATCGCGTTCGAAGCGGCAGCGGCGATTTCGCTCAGCATGCTCGTCTGGCTTGCGCTGGAAAAATGGGAATTGGCGCCGGCAATTATTCTGCCGCTTGTCGCGCTGTTCGCGCGTGCGGTGACCCAGCTTGCCGCGCTGCAAACCTGCTGGCAAATCTGGGCTCACAACGCACCTGCATTGCAATCTGCACGCAGCCTAATCGAGCAGGCAGAAGGCGCTGCAGAGCAAACCGATTGGATCGCGGATGCCATACCGGAACTGCGTTCCGCGATCGAACTGCGCAATGCGGCGCTCAACCTGCGCGGGGGAAGAGCGGTTTTGAAAGATGTCAGCCTTGCGCTTCCGGTTAACAGCTGCACCGCGCTGATCGGTGCGTCGGGTGCGGGGAAAAGCACTGTTGCGGATATCTTCGGCGGATTGATTTCGCCCGATAAAGGCGAAGTTCTGCTTGATGGCCGGGCGCTATCCGGCGCCCTGCGAAACGCGTGGCGGCGCGGCGTGGTGTATGTGCAGCAGGAACCGGTTCTATTCGGTGGCAGCGTCAGGGAAAACCTGTTTTGGGCTGCGCCGGATGCCAGCGAAGCGGGACTTGCCGCAGCGATCCGGATGGCGTCTGCTGATTTCGTATTCGATTTTCCCGGCGGGATTGACTGCCCACTTGGTGAAGGCGGAAGACAGCTATCGGGGGGGGAGCGCCAGCGGATCGCACTCGCCCGGGCGCTGCTTCTTCGCCCTAGTCTGCTTATCCTGGACGAGGCGACAAGTGCCCTCGACAGTGTCTCGGAATCGGCTGTGATAAAGGCTTTGACGCAGCTGAAAGGGACGCTGACCATGCTGATCATCGCGCACCGCGGAGCGCTGACAACCATCGCGGACCACGTTTGGGAGCTGGAGGACGGTTATGTCAGATCGCCGCAACTGAACCTGGACAATTGCCAGGGTTAAGTCGCTGTTCAGCGCTTCGGGACTATTAAAACGTCGAACCCGGGCCGTGTGCCGGGACAAATTTTGGCCATGCGCTCCCATCCTTAGATGCGAGGCGCGTGGGACCAGGGGAAGATTGATGGTAAAAATTCTGAACACCGCCTTGGCGGCGTTGGCAATTGGCGGCCTTGCCATGTCGGCGCCCGCATATGGCCAATACAAACAAAAAATCAGCAACGACATGTCCAAATGCCGCGGCAGCGGGCCGGCTGTCAAAGTGACAGTTACGGGCGTCAAGAGCGGGTCCGGCACAATGCGCGTTCAGCTATATCGGGCAACAAAGTCCGAATGGCTCGAAAAAGGTCGCTGGCTCAACCGGATCGAAACCCCCGCGCGTGCGGGAACGATGACCTTTTGCCTGCCTGCGCCAAGTGCCGGCACATACGGTGTGGCGGTGCGGCATGACCTTAACGGTGACCGCAAGACAGACATTTTTTCCGATGGCGGGGCGATTTCCAACAACCCGAGCATCAACATCCTCAATCTTGGGAAACCGAATTACAAAAAGGCTGCATTTGCGGTCGGTAACACTGTTGAATCCATCAATGTGCGGATGCGCTATCGCTGACGGGTCTTTGCCGTCGCCGCAATCATGCGGACTTCTGCCAGATCCTGCGGTTTATCGACATCGACAGCCGCCAATCCGTCCTTGGCAGGGACCAGCCGCGCTTCGACACCTAGCCTTTTTCCAAGTCTGACAATGGCCTGGTCCAGCGTCAGGCGACCGCGAAAATAGGCCCACAAAGTGCTGACGCCAAGGCGCGCGGCAATCCGCCACGGGCGCTTCCGGTTGGCTTCGACCGAGCGCCACGCCTCGATCGCTTGCGCGGCTTGCGGCGTCGCCAGCAAAAAAAGATTGCAGCCACTCCACTCGCCATCGGCAAATTTCAGATATGTTCGCTTGCTGCCCGGCACAGCAGCTTCGACCGCTGCGCGCGGTGCCAAAGCGACGCCGATATCTGCCCCTGCCGGCAGGTCCGCAATAAAGCTGGTAACCCACTCCCCCCTCAGCAGCGCGTGATCGGCGGTCGTCACCAGCAGCGGAGCGCCTGACGCGGCAAACCCGCGCGCGACACTGCCACTGGGGCCGCTTTCGGGCGGCGAAATTTCGGCACCCAGCCGCAACGCTTCGGCCATAACGTCGGGGTCATCCGCCGAAACGCTGATAGTGGTCAATCCGGCATCGCGCAGAGCACCGATAACGCGGGCCAGCAGAGTTTCGCCTTCGACCAGCGCAAGCGACTTGTGCGACACATTTTCCTTCAACGCTACGCTGTCGCGCTCCCCCCGCGAACCAGCCAGAACCAGAGCAGACGGCTTCAAGATCCAGCCTTCTTTTTTTTACGCCAAACATCGAACAGCACGGCCGGAGCTGCCAGAACCGGATGCTTTTCGCGCCACGGCGTGAGCTCGACGGGAATACCTGTGTGCCGTTCAATTTTCCAGGCGCCGTAGCGCGCCGCACCCTCGAAAGTGGTGCTCGCTTTCAATAGCCGCGCAAAGTTGATCGGTTTGCCCAAGCGTTTTCGCCTGTTCCACCAGTTGAGAGTGCGCGCCCGCTGTTCGCCCTCTATCAACGGGCGCAGCGTGTTGCCTTCGCGTTCGAACGGCAAGCCCTGAGCCGACAACGATGCTGGCAGCAAGCCGTCGAAATGTGTCCGGTTTGCTTCCAGTATCGAATTTTCGCGCCCCGCCTTTTCGACGCGAAACTCCGCAGCGTAGGTGGCCTGGAACAAGGCCCGCCAATAATCTTCCTCCCGGCCGCGTTCCGGGCCCAAAGCGACCGCTAGCCGCGATGCGGTCTGGGCCGCTTGCGCAATAGCAGAAATTATGCGGTTCCTCGTATCAGCTTCACCCATCCAGGCGAGCGCCGATGGCTGGACGAAACGGGCCCAGATCGTCGTGTCCATCCTCCGGCCCGATGCCGCTGCGTGGAAGGTTTTCAGATTCATCGTCGCGACTTTGGCTCGCAATGTCTCGCCGCCGTGATCACGCTCGTGATAGGATACGCGCGGCCAGATGCCGCGTTCTTCCTCCCCGTCCAGCATGACATAGAAATCCAGCACACCATCAAGCGAGCCGGTGCGCAGGTTCGAACCGTAAAACAGCACCGCCAGCGCGCCCGCATCCTTGCCCAGCGCAGCGGCGAATTGCCTCACGGCAGGTTCGACATCCGCTTCAAGCTGCGCGGCAATCCGCTGGTCAAGCGAGCTCACGGGACAACAAACCGCAGCAGTGGTCCTTCGCGCACGATATATGTGCCGCCGGGAAATTCTTCCCCGTCGAGAATGAACTGGTCTTCCAGGTCAAGCTCGAATTCGTGCGCCACCCGCCGATGGAGACCAGCGCGGGGCATCCAGGCCCTGTCCCAGCCAAACAGAACGACGGGTAGCGCCGCCAGAATCCGCCGGCGCGGCGCATCCAGCACTGCCAGCTTCAGACCCGACCCCAGGCGCCCGAAAATCTTCATGCCGAGCGGGAAATGCTCCAGCGTGGAAACCAGCAACAGCCAGCGGCGATCAGGATCCCCATATCCGCTATGCTTCATCGGCAGGCGCTTTTTGCCAAGCCACAGCTTCATCCCCGTACCCTTGCGCCAGCGGTTGTCCGCGCCGCCAAAAAATCCCTGTAAAACACCCCAGGATGCGGTCGCGCCAACGGCAAAGGAATTGAATGCGCCCCAGCTATGCGCTTGCTGACCCGCCCTGATGCCAATGGTGAATGCGCCGGCGCCAAATATGAAACCGCTGATCTGGGTGCCCGGATCGGCCTTGGGGCTGATTTCGATAGGCCGGCGTTCAATAAACCGGCCGCTGTCGATTGCGTCCATCGCATTCTTGAGCGACCAGTCCGCCGGCGAGCCCAGATCGACAGCCAGCGCATTGGTCTTGCCTTTGGGAAGAATAATGATCCCCGGCCAATTATCACCGAAAATCGGGATCCCTTTTGTAATAACATCGCGGATGGTGCCATCGCCGCCATTGATCACCAGATAATCGATCCCTTTGTCCGCCAGTTCGCCAAGCACGCGCGGTAGATCCATTCTGCCCGAAGGCTCCGCGACGATAACATCGGGATGGCCGGAAAATTGCGAGTTGCGCCCCTTGTTCCGGTGGCTGCGCGGGTTGCGCACGACACCTATCAGGGGGCGGCCATCCTGATTGCGGCGCGGCGGCATTTCAGACGTGCCGGCAGACTGAGCCGACGGGCCTGACATTTCTTCAAACGGGTGGGTCAACCGGTTCATAATGGCCCCCCTAGCCGTGTGCGACGCGCGAATCACGCAACTTCTTCTTGCATCTACGAGTTGCGCCGCAGGGCTGCTCATAATATGCGCCGTTGTAATGCAAGAGGCACAATCCGGTTCAAACGCCAAATTGAAGGTCAGGAGTGTCGGGAACAATCCCGTCCGCCTTTGGGGTATGACGATGGACGAGCGTGTCCGCCGGCTGGCACGCTCCATGGATTTGCACGGTGACGGTTCTGCAGGGACAATTCTGTCGAACAATGCGGTTGCCTATGATCCGGCGTGGATGCGTCATCTCTCCACCCAGCCGGGCCTGGTGCTGACGCTGGACGGTGTTCCGGTGCTTGCCCATGCCCGCGACGGGTCGGAAGAACAGCGATTGGCAAGCGCCATGGAATCCGGCTCTGCGCCTGATCCCCATGCCGGTCTGAACGTCCTGGCATTCGAAGACCGGCCCTTGATCGAAAACAAGCAGTTGCGGAAGCGCGAGACACCGTTTCTGATGCCGTTGACGAAAAGCAATGTCCGGCCGCTTGAAAGAGCGAGCTATTTTGGCGCTTACAAGGGCGTCACCGACATTCTAACCAAGTTTTTGTGGCCTGAATGGGCTCTGGTCCTGACCCGGATCGCAGCAAAACTGGGCATGACGCCAAACATGGTCACCGCGATCGGTTTTGTCTGCGTTGTGGCTGCGACCTATCTGTTTGCGCAGGGCGAATATTGGCTGGGCATGGGTGCCGGGCTGATTTTCATGGTGCTCGATACGGTTGACGGCAAACTTGCGCGGTGCACCGTCACATCAAGCTGGTGGGGAAATATTTTCGATCATGGCATCGATTTGATACATCCGCCTTTCTGGTGGTGGTTTTGGGCCACAGGTCTTGCAGCTTACGGCCTTCCGCTATCCGATACGATGTTCTGGCTGACGATGTTTGTCATCCAGGGCGGGTATTTGCTCCAGCGCCTGATCGAAGGGATTTTCATGCGCCAGAACGGCATGATGCATATTCATGTCTGGCGGCGGTTTGACAGCCGCTTCCGGCTTGTGACGGCACGGCGCAATCCGAATATGGTTATCCTGTTTGCCGCAATGCTGTTTTATCGCCCCGACATTGGTTTGGTCGCGGTCGCGGTGTGGACGCTTATCAGCCTTGCAGTGCACACGGTGCGGATTTTCCAGGCCCAGGCTGCCCGCAGGCAGGGTCACCCGATCAATTCCTGGCTGTCGGGCGAAGGGGCATGAACGAAACCATCCGGAATTTCGGCTTCCCGCAAAGCCTCGTAAAAGAATTCGGCCATTGGGTGGTGCTGGCCCGGCCCGCCCAGCCGACGCTTGGGAGTCTGGTACTTGCGGCGAAATCGAATGAACAGGCATTTGCGGATTTACCCGCCGCGGCTCATGCCGAATTGAAATCTGTCACCGTCGCAATCGAAAATGCGCTGCGCGGCGCGGTGCGGTATGACAAGATCAACTATCTGATGCTGATGATGGTCGACCCGCACGTCCATTTCCATGTCATCCCGCGGTACGAAGGCGTGCGCGAATGGGGCGCCCCGTCATCGGATGTACGGGAATTCGTCGACATCGGCTGGCCAAAGATGCCAGATCTGGGTCACGCGGTTCTGCACGAGGGAACCGAGCTTGACGCGCTGGCGGAATGGCTCAGGAACGCGTTTGAAAATTAAGCCTGCGCGATCCAGCGATCGGTAAGTTTGGTCGCGATTTCAATATCAGTCAGGAAATCGACTTCCGCCCAGCCCAACCCTTCGATCGACAGCGTCCCGACACGATCACTTTCCTGCGCAAGACTGTCGATGACCTTGAGATACCAGTGTTTGACTCCGTCCGGCGTCCGCATCGTGGCGCGTACTTTCTCCTTGAAAAGCGCCGCACCTTCGCCGCGAAATGCCAGAAAGCCGATCGATTCCGAATTGCTCTGGCTGGCGGTCAGCGTCTTGCCGATCCGCAGCAACCGGCCATCATCGGCGCGGGTCACTTTCATATCATCGCTGTCGTAAGCCTGCTTGATATCGACCGTAACCGCTATCGGCCAATCATTGCCCAGCTGGACACGCTTCACGACCTCGTCGGAGACCAGCGTATCACCGTTCAGGATAAGAAAATCGCCATCCATTGCTGCGCGCGCGATCCAGCAGCTGCCCAGATTATCGGCAACTTCGAAGAACGGGTTGAACAGCGTGCGGACGGTAACTCCCGGAATATCCATTGCGTGCAGTACCGCTTCGACTTTCTCGGTCATGAAACCGGTGACGACATCAATCCGCTTTACGCCGTTTCTGGCGAGCAGTTCGACTTGCCATTCGATCAAGGACTTTCCGGAGAAGTCGATCAGGCATTTCGGGCGTTCGGTCGTCAGCGGCAGCATACGCGAGCCCTGGCCGGCGCTGAGAAGTATGGCATGTTCGATCATCCACGCGCACCTAGTGCGTCCGCCCACAACTCGCAATATGCGTTCAAGCAATCGCTGATCACGCATTGCGTGTTGCGAGCCGCTGCTTGCGCGTATCGCAGCGCTCGTCCACATAGCCATCCATGATCGGCAAAGCACGTCCCATGCCCGAATCCCTTTTGGGCCGGATGTTTGCTAATGTCGCATGGCTGCTGGGCGGCAAAACCTTTGGCGCGATTTGTAGCCTGGCCTATCTGGCCATCCTGACCAGATCGCTTGGACTGAAAGATTTCGGTCACTTTTCGTTGATCTTCGGCGCGTCGCAAGCACTCATTGCCGTTGCCGGTTTTCAAACCTGGCGCGTGGTCGTGCGCTACGGCGTGGGCCATGTGCACAAACAGGAGTGGGACGCGTTCGGCCGGTTGGGCCTGATGGCTGGTGCAATCGATGCGCTGGGCGCGGTTCTGGGTACCGTGGTCGCCTATATCGCGATTTATCAATTCGGCGACGTACTCGACATCAATCCGGAGCTTTCCGACATTGCATTCTGGTTTGTCGTCGCCGCGCTGTGGGCGCTGGTGTCCGCGCCCACGGGTATCGTTCGTGCGCTCGACCGGTTCGATATGGCGGTATATGTCGAAGCGCTGGTGCCAAGCGGGCGCTTGCTCGGCGCGCTGATCATCTGGCTGACAGGGCCGACACTGGTCAAATTTCTGATCGTCTGGGCGCTTGTCGATCTGATCGAAGCCGCTGCATATTGGTGTATGGCCAGATATCTGGCTCCAGGATCGATCAACCTGCGCAACGCGTTCCAGTGGCGCAGTACGCGCCAGGAAAACCCCGGCATCACGCGGTTTTTCATGATCACTTATGCAAGCGCCACTCTGGAAGCGACGATGCGCCACGGCCCGCTTCTGGCAGTGGGATACTTTGTCGGCACCAGTGCAGCCGGCCTTTACCGCCTGGCGCATCAACTGGCGCAGGGGCTGTCGAAACTGACCAATGTGCTGACCAAGGCAGCTTATGCCGAGATTGCCCGCGCCAGCGTCGCGGCTAACGTGATGGAATTTCGCAAGCTGGCGATCCAGACCACCAAACTGGCCGGTGCTGCGGGGGCAATCGTGATCGGACTGGCCGTCGCAATCGGCGGGCATATGCTGGCGCTACTGGCGGGCGAGGAGTTCCGTCCTGCCTACGAAGTGCTTATTCCGCTAACCGTGGCCGCGTGTTTCGAACTGGGCAGCGTCGCGTTCGAGCCTGTGCTGCATTCCTCCGGCAAGGCGCGCAATGCGCTTGCATCGCGCCTTGTCGCAGTGTGCGCCATGCTTGCCGCGCTGTTTCTGGTTGTCGAAAAAGGTGGCGGACCCGCTGCGGCGTGGTCGGTGGCGCTGGGCGGCGCGGTGCATTATCTGGTCATGGGTGCGATGGCGTGGCTTACGCTGCGGCGTCTTGCGCGCGAAAATTCTGGTGAGGACTCTGCACAAATTTCGCGCTAGTTTACCCAAATGCTGACCACCGATCTGATAGAAAACGCCCGCAGCATTGCAGACCGCATTGTCGATTTGCGCCGCGCAATCCATGCCGAGCCGGAGCTTGGCCTGCAAACGCCGTTGACCATGGCCAAGGTGAGGCAGGAGCTCGCCGGACTGCCGCTGGAATGGCGCGAAGGCGGCGCAACGACCGGTGCCGTCGCCACATTGAAAGGGGCGCAGCCGGGCCGGCGCGTTTTGTTGCGCGGTGATATGGACGCGCTGCCGATGCAGGAAGAAACCTGTCTCGACTTCGCTTCCACGATTGCGGGCCGGATGCATGCTTGCGGACATGATACGCATACTGCGATGCTGGCCGGTGCAGCGCATATCCTTTGCGGTATGCAAGATCAGCTGGCAGGCGAGGTGCAGTTCATGTTCCAACCTGGCGAAGAAGGCTATCATGGCGCACGCTTCATGTTGGATGACGGGCTGATCGATCCGCTGCCCGAAGCTGCCTTTGCGCTGCACATCATGCCCAACGCGCAGCATGGCATAATCGCCGGGCGAAGCGGCGCGCTGATGGCTGCGGCGGACCAGTTCGAAATCACCGTGAAGGGGCGCGGCGGTCACGCATCGATGCCGCATGATACACGCGATCCGGTTCCGGTCGCGTGCGAAATTGTGACCGCTCTGCAAAGCCTGGTTACGCGGCGTTTCAATGCGGCGGAAGCGGTGGTTGTTACCGTGTCGCAACTGGACGCGGGTAGCGCGCATAATATCATTCCCGATACGGCCACGCTTAAAGGCACAATGCGCACCTTGTCGCCGGAAAACCGGGCAGAGGTGCAAGCATCGATCACACGCATCGCCATAGGGATCGCCGGGGCGCACGATATGGCAGCCGACGTCCAGATCACCGAGGGATTTCCTGTAACGATCTGCGACAGCAAAGCGGTTGCGCTGGGCGAAGCAGTGGCGACCGGATTGTTTGGACCGCACAGCTGGAAGACTTTGCCCAGCCCGATCATGGGCGCGGAAGATTTTTCATACCTGCTCGAAAAAGTGCCGGGCGCCATGTTCTTTCTGGGCGTGGCCAAGCAGGGCGCTGACTGGTCCAGCTGCTGCGGTATCCATTCGAACCGCATGATGGTGGATGAAACCGCGCTGCCTAACGGGTCTGCCATGCTGGCGGGTTGTGCGGTGCGGTTCCTGGAACGCGGGTTTGATTGACAATCGGTTTGTGTCGGGTGACATTCGGATAAAGGGGCAAACAATATTCCGCACAAAAAGCCGTTACAATTGGGCAGCCTGCTCCACGACGTGTCGCGGCTTCGCCGGACTGTCGCAGACCGGGTTATGCGCGAGTTCGAGATTACCTGGGCGCAGGGATGGATGCTGCTGCATCTCGACAATCATGAGGGCGAAATGCGGCAGGTCGATCTCGCCACCCTGCTCGATATCGGTGCTGTCGCGCTGGGCACCCAGATCGACCGGCTGGAAGAACGCGGATATGTCGAACGCAGGGCGGACCCCGGCGACCGGCGATCAAAGCATTTGTTTTTAACCAATGCCGGCAAAGAAAAGCTGGACCAGGTTCTCCCCGAAGCCCTCGCGCTCGATCATTCGATGACCGAAGGGCTTTCAACCGGTGAGTTGGCGCAAACGGCAGCCATCCTGCAGCGGATGAAAAACCGCCTGGTCGAGCTCGATGACAATGCGCGTTCGGCAAATTAGGCCGCAGGCTTCGGTTTGAAAACAGCGCCCTGGAGGGGGGAGTAGGGAACATTCATGACGAACGCTGCGGGTAAACTCGAAGGCATCAAAGTGGTGGACCTGTCACAGTTCCTGCCCGGCCCGGCGCTGACATTGATGATGGCGGATCAGGGCGCCGAAGTGACGAAAGTCGAGCCGGCGGGCGGCGATCCGGCGCGCGCCATGGCTCCTTTCGAAACTGGCGAAAACGGAACCCACTCGGTCTGGTTTACCAACCTCAATCGCGGCAAACGCAGTATCACGCTTGACCTCAAATCCGCCGCCGGAAAACAGGCAATGTGGGTTTTGCTCGAACAGGCGGATGTCATGATCGAAGGGTTCCGCCCCGGCGTGATGAAGCGGCTTGGCTTTGATTACGAGGCGGTATCGGCGCGCAATCCGCGGATCGTCTATTGTTCGATTTCCGCCTTTGGGCAGGATGGCGCGATGGCGCACCATCCGGCGCATGATATGGCCGTGCAGGCAGTGGCGGGGTCGCTGTCGGTTAACGATGGGCCAAACGAAATCCCGGTGGTGCCGGGCGTCCCGAGCGCGGATATGGCGGCAGGGCTGACTGGCCTTTCCGCAGTGTTGATGGCGCTGATCGGACGCGAGAAATCGGGGCGCGGCGATTATATCGACTGCGCGATGCTGGATGCGATGATGCCATGGTGCAGCCATACCGCAGGTACCGCGATTGCGGGCGGCGAAAGTCCGCGCTCTGCCAGTCAGCGATCGCTTGGCGGGGCTGCATTCTACAATGTCTATTCGACACTGGACGCGCGTCAGATAGTTCTGGGCGGGCGCGAGGAAAAATTCGCGCGCAACTTACTGGGCGCGCTGGGTATGCCGGAACGCGTGGAGGAGGCCATGCGCGAGGCTGGTGAACAGGACCAGCTTATCGCTGACCTGCGAAAAATTTTCGCCACCAAAACACGCGGCGAGTGGGTGCAGTGGTTTGCGGGCAGGGACGTCGCTTTCTCGCCCGTGCTGGATTACCGCGAGGCGCTCGACAGCGCGCATTTTGCCGAACGCGGTTTGTGGATCGAAACAGGCGGGCGGCATATGATTGCCCCGGCTATCCGCTTCGCATCGCAAGCCCGACGCACGGTTTCAGGTCAAGTGCCCGATCTTTCCTGATTGCGTATCCGGATCAGCTATCGACGTCGATATGCATCATATAGGCAAACCGGCCGCCGGGATGATGGCTGGCTGAAATTTCGAAAATCTGTCCGGCCGGGTTGGTATAGACTCGCATGATCCGGAGCACCGGTGACGCGGTATCCATTTCCAGCAAGGCGGCAACTTCCTTCGTCGCAGCGATTGCCTGCGTGCACTGCGTGACCCTGCCGATCGCCACGCCGGAAAGACGTTCGATCTGGTTGAACAAGGTGCCACCGCTCAGGTCCAGCATACCGACAGCATCTCCCAGCATTTCATGGAAATAGGCATCGGTTACGGCAATTGGCAGCAAATGGTCCGCATGGCGGCGAACGCCGCGAAAACAGTGCCATTCGCCGGTTACATCACCGTAAATCTGCTCCGCCAAATGTCCGGGCAAACTGCCGCGGCCGGTTGGCACGTAGGTAACCTTACTGCCCCCCCATATTGCAGAATTTCGCCCACATTGCTCAGCGGCTGGTGCAGCGTACCGCTGCGCGCGGCAGCGCGCTGCACAGTCGTGCCCGAGCCGCGTTTGCGCGCGATCAATCCTTCGGCTTGCAGGCGGCGCAGCGCCTCGCGGACGGTAAACCGGCTGACTTCATATCGTTTGCAAAGCGCGTTTTCGGTGGGAAATTGGCTGCCTTCGGCAAACTTGCCCGCCACGATTGCTTCGCGCAGCTCCCCCGCCAATTGCATATAACGCGGCGGTTTTCCTGTCTGGGACTTTGCGTCTTTGACAGCCAAATTATTCTCCCCGGTACTGCTTTACCAAAGCTCCGCCCTGCGAAGGGTTTCGCAAAATGCCGAAGCCGCTCGTGACTGCACCTGCCACCAGACTAGAGCGATCGCAGGACAAAAGCGAGAAGTAGTAAGCAAGTATGCACGCAATTGCCTGGCTAAAGCTTTGGCATCTCTCGCTAAATTTTGGCGGACACTCCAGTCACCTGCAAATAAACGTCGCTTTCTTCAATCAAGATCAAGCAGGTCTTGCGCCGTATCGACATCGCGCAATGAACCCATATCATGTGGTTTGATTGCAGTGACATTCTCAAGCGGCAGTGTTTTGGCACCTGCATCGCCTGCAAGGCTGCGTAGCTGACTGAACGCAATTGCCGGAAATGCCGCCGGACTACCCGACTTTCCATTGGCGTAGCACGTGAAAACGGTTCCGTTTCCCACGGCCAGCCTGACGAGATGCGCCGGATCGACAAGCGGCATATCGGCCAGCGTCACCACCAGACGCGTGCAGGTTTGTGCCGCCGCAACTCCGGCAGCGATCGAGGTTCCCATACCCTCGTCCGCGCCGGGATTGACAACTTCGCACCACCCGGCGCGCAAATAAGCAGGAGAATGCGGTCCGCGCACGAGATATCGTTTTGCAAAACCTGCATTTTCGGCCGCTTCTGCGGCAAAGGTCCATAACGGGCGGCCGCGATAGGTCTGCTGCAATTTGTCCTGGCCAAAGCGTTTACCGCGGCCCGCCGCAAGCAGTATGATCCCTATATCCGGATCAATCTGCGGCACGCATATGCTCATATTCGCCGACAATTTCAGCCAGTGCCGAAAGCGCCAGTGTCGATGGCGATTTGCATCCCGCAATCAGCCCCACGGGGCTGCGGACACGCGCAATATCCTCTTCGGAAATACCATTCGCAGCCAGCGCCAGAACGCGCGAGGTGCGCGCATTTTCGCCCCCCTGTGCGCCGATATAGAACGCCCCGCCCGACAGGGCATCGGCAAGCAGCGCTAACTCGCGTTCATGATCGTGGAACAACAGCAATACGGCAGTCCAACGGTCCAGCGGTCCGATCTGCATGGGCGCGCTCAGCGGCAGATTGTCTGCCGGATGAACCGCGATCGCCGCACCCGCCGCTTCGCCCAGCTTCCCGAAAGCCTCCAGTTCCGGCCCTTCGCCCACCGCGATGATCCGCAATTGCGGAATATACTTTCGCACGGCCAAAGGCGTTGGCTTCGGCAGCGCAATCGTTGCGGGACAGCGATCCTCCAGCGACCGGACTGCTTGCCGGCAATCGTCACGGTCCGGCCGCGGGTCAAGCAATATGTCCAGCCCTCCGCCGCACGGAAGACGAAAGTCGATTTTTGCGGACCCCTGACCATAGCGGATGATTTTCGGCACTTCGGCCCCGCGCAAATCGGCGGCGAGTTGGGCTTCCAGACACCCGTCCGAAAGGCTTCCGGCGGTTGTACCATCGGGCAATATGGCCAGCTGTGCGCCAATACGCCGCGAAAAGCTGCCGTCGATACCAACGATGGTGCAAAGTCCCACACCGGTTTCGCACGCAGCATACAGCGCCGCGTGATCTTCGTCCTGACAGACGCGGGACAAACTTTCGATGGTTGTCATTCAGGCATGGCCGCCAGCACCCTGTCCGGGGTCATGGGATAATCGAACAGGCGCGCGCCGCAGGCGTTGTAAATGGCATTGGCAATGGCACCCGCACCTCCGCACATCCCCAGCTCGCCGATCCCCTTGGCCTGGATCGGACTTGCAGAGGGATCTCTTTCCTCGACCATAATCACTTCCAGATCCGGTACGTCGCGGTGCACAGGGACATGATATTCCGCCAGATCGCAGTTCACCAGATGCCCGTCGACTGGATCGAATTCCAGCGCTTCGGTCAATGCGGCACCGATGCTCCAGGTGATGCCGCCCAGACATTGCGAACGGGCTGTCTTGTGGTTCAACACACGGCCAAAGCCGAAGGCGCCGAGCATCCTGTCCACCCGCGTTTCGCCAGTGAAGCGATTGACCCGGACCTGCGCGAAAAATGCCCCGAAGCCGGAAGCCGTGTAATCATCCTTGATATCGCCGGGTTCGTAATGGCCCTCTTGGGAAATTTCATCGCCGTTCAAAAGTTCGGTCAGCTTTTGCCCGCCAACTATCCTGCCATCGGCCAGATCAAGCCCGGCGTCGGACGTGCCCGCGCGCTTGGCCAATTGCTCGCGAATTGCCAGACACGCCGCATAAACCGCAGAGCCGATAGAAGCGGCGCCCCAGCTTCCCCCCGATCCGGGGCCCCTGGGGTGCTGCGTATCCCCGAGATCGACCAGCACCCGATCGATTTCAAGGCCGAGCATTTCGCCAACAATCTGCGCCAGGATGGTATAGGTCCCGGTGCCGATATCGGTCATATCCGTTTGCACCAGGCAGGTTCCGTCGGGCTTTAGCGTGACACGCGCTTTTGCCTCGGAAACATTATGCACCCGCGCCGCACTGGCCATGCCAGTTCCGACCCACCATTCCCCCTCGCGCCTGAGGCGGGGTTTGCGCGGGCCCGTATCCCAGCCAAAAGCCGCCGCGCCCTGTTCGAGGCATTCGGCCAGTTTGTGCGACGAAAACGGCAAGCCTTCTTCTGGATCTTTCTTCGGAATATTGATCAGGCGCAGTTGTACCGGATCGATGCCGGCTTTTTCGGCAAGAACATCCATCGCACCTTCCAGGGCAGGCATACCCACCGCTTCGCCGGGCGCCCGAACCGATCCTGCGGTCATCTGGTGTGTGCGCGCGAGATTGAGCGTCAATTCGCGGTTTTCCGCAGCGTACAGGAAATGGGATGACTGAAGAACCGGTTCGGCAAAGGTTTCGCCCGGAAGGTTGGACACCAGTGCTTCGTGGCCGAACCCGGTCAGCTTGCCGTCCGAATCTGCGGCAAGCCGCAAACGCTGGGTCGTTTCGGAGCGGCGCATGATGCACTGGAAAACCTGCTGCCGTGACATCACCACGCGCACCGGCCTGCCTAGCTCCATAGCCGCGATCGATGCTGCGACCGTTTCTTCGCTAATGCCAAGTTTGGACCCGAAACCGCCGCCCACGAAACGCGAGACCAGCCGGATCCCGGCTTCTTTCATACCAAGTGCGTCGGCCAGTTCGGTGATGTTGAAATTGAGCATTTGCAGCGATGCGTGAACGGTCAATTTCTTGCCGTCCCACTCTGCAATGGCAGCGTGCGGCTCCATCGCCGCAGATGCATGGCCTTTCGTCGTACAAGTGATGTCCACGCTGTGGGCCGCATCCGACATGGCTTTGGCAAGGTCGCCCTGCCTCACGGTGTCGTCTTGCTGTTCTTCCGGTTTTTCTGCGCCGGGCGAAACGGGTGCGCCAGCGTTTTCACGATATTCCACTCTCAAACGCTTTGCAGCATCGCGCGCCTGCTCGAAAGTTTCGGCCACTACCAATGCAATCGGCTGCCCCCAGTAACAGACTGTCTGCGGCGATTGCCGGGGTGCCTCGTCGGCTGTGCCCTGTGCTGCCCGCGTGGTGAGCCGTTCGTCATCGATAACCGCGATAACACCGGGCATTGACAGTGCGCTGTCCTTGTCGATCAGGGTGACTTCACCGCGGGTAATCGTGGCGGTGACCAGCACGCCTTCCGCGCAGTTTTCCATCCGGTATTCAGCGGCATAAGTGGCAGTGCCGGTTACTTTGGCCAAACCATCGACGCGCGGTAGCGGCTGACCGATAATGCCTTGCTTCATATCGTCGAGCCGGTTGGCAGTGTCAGGCTTGTCCTGTTTCAGATGTGCGCTCATGCCGCCTCCTCCGCCGCCTGGGCAAGGACCGCGTGCAGCGTCCTTCGGGCAAGCGGGATCTTGAAATCGTTTTCGCCATAACCCCGCGCCCCGCCCAGCAGGATATCGGCCGCCTGGTCAAACAGCGTTTCTGCCGGCTTCTGGCCGATCAAAACATCCGCAATGCGCGGATCGTGCCATGGTTTGTGCGCCAGACCGCCAAATGCCAGGTCCGCCCGTGTGAAAACACCGCCGCCAATTTCGACAACAGCCGCGATCGACACGAGCGCAAAGGCATAGGACGATCGTTCGCGTACCTTGCGGTAAATCTGCGTGCCGCCCACTGGCGCAGGCAGCGTAACGGCAGTGATAAGTTCGCCCGCCTCGAGGACATTTTCACGCCACGGCGTATCGCCGGGCAGGCAGTGAAAATCTGCCACAGGGACAGTCCGTTCTTCCCCGTCCATGCCAGCAATATGTACCTTCGCGCCAAGTGCAGTCATCGCCACCGCCATGTCGCCGGGATAGGTGGCGATGCACTGGTCGCTGGTTCCAAGCACCGCATGGAGTTTTGCGACGCCTTCGATTGCACCGCAGCCGGTGCCCGGCTCGCGTTTGTTGCATGGCTGATCGATATTGGTGAAATAGAAACAACGTGTGCGCTGGCATAAATTGCCGCCGGTCGTCGCCTTGTTACGAAGCTGCTGCGTCGCACCGGCCAGAATGGCGCGGGCCAGCACAGGGTAATCGGCCCGAACGCGCGGGTGAACTGCGGTTGCAGTGTTGGTCGCCAATGCTCCGATCCGCAAGCCGCCATCGTCATTATCGGTGATCGCGGCCATCCCCAGATGATTGATGTCAGCCAGCTGGTCAGGGGTTTCAATCTGCAGCTTCATCAAATCAAGCAGATTGGTCCCGCCCGCAATGGCCACCGCACCATCAGTGCCGGTGATATTCGCTGCGCCGGCCAGCGATGTTGCCCGATTATACTGGAATGGCCTCATGACGCTTGCTCCGCTGCGACTTCGCGAATGGCTGCGACAATATTTGCATAGGCCCCGCAGCGGCACAGGTTCCCGCTCATCCGCTCGCGGATTTCCTCGCCGGTGATCTCGATCTTGCCTTCCAGATTACCGCTTGCGTCACTTGGCCAGTCGCTCGCCAGTTCTTCGATCAGCGCGGTTGCAGAACAAATCTGTCCGGGCGTGCAATAACCGCACTGGAAGCCGTCATGTTCAAGAAACGCACGCTGGAGCGCGGAGGGGCTGCCGGGCGTCCCGATACCTTCGATGGTGGTGACACTGTCGCCGTCATGCATCGCGGCCAGCGTCAGGCAGCTGTTGATCCGAACGCCGTTCACGATCACCGTGCAGGCGCCGCACTGGCCATGATCGCAGCCTTTTTTTGTGCCTGTCAGGCCTGCATCGTGTCGTAGAAAATCAAGCAGGGTCACCCGCGGATCGTCCGGCATCAGGTGCTGTGTACCATTTACGGAAATAGATTGGGTCACGGGGATCCCTCCTTCCCTTTCTCAACTCTCGGGAGCCGAAAGGTGTCCAGATAATATCTGCCATATATTGCGGCGGCGTGAAATGCGGTCATATGCGGTTTGCGGACATCCCCCAAGTCATGCTTTAGCGGCACCCGCGCGAGCTGGATTGCAGGAGTCTTTCAGCTATGGGTGTCACGAGAAGCGTCGCCAATCTCTTTGCGCCCGGCCCAATACCGCTAGCCAAATTTTACCAAGAAGTCTTCGATCTGGATTTAGCTCTCGATATGGGATGGATCTCGTTTTTGACAAAAGACGCGGCGCAGAAGATCGAGCTGCACACCGCCTCCCAAGTTGGCTCGGGTACGCAATTGCCCGTTATCTCAATCGGGGTTGATGACATTGATGCTACCGAAGCATCGGTTCGCGCGGCTGAGCGTGTCGAAAAATTCGAGAAAAACTATTGCGCGTAATTTGACGGCGCAAAGGCTGAATTGAAGCGTGAACTCGCCAACGTTGAAGCAAACTTAGAATTTGATGCTGGCTTAAAATCGAATGATGTTCATTTCAATGCTGTCACGGCGGCGTTTAGTTACATGAAGCCTGAACAGCGCGTTCAAACTTTGAATGACCTTATTCAGCAAGGCGAAAATGGCGCATTGGCAACCCTGATTGAAGCGCCGCTGTTTTTGACCGGCTTAACCGCTGAACAACGTGATAGTATCAAAGAGCGGGTTTTCAATAAGCTAGACCCGCAACGTTTGGCACTGCGCAACCAATTGAAGCTGGCGTTGGAAAAGATGGAAACCGCTTCTATTCCGGCTTTGAAAATGACCGCCAAATTGCGGGCTGGAACTGAACCCGGCGCATGGCGTGAACGGGCTAAAAAAGCGGCAATCGCGGCGGCGGTCAACAACGCCACAAACCGAAACGTAAAACGATAATCAACCTGAAGCCGTAGCGGGCGATGCGGCTTCACAATCCCATTGTGGGCATATTGGAGAAAATCAAAATGACCGAATATTATTCCGGCGATGACAGCGGAATGGGTAGCAAATATTCACCTGGCCAAAGCGTTAAGATTTGGAACGAAACAGTCGCCAAGCAAAGCGGCGATGCTGAAACACCCGCTTCTAATACTACTATAAACCCAATTGATATATTAGCTGAAATTGCAGGTAAGGCATTGGCCATTGCACGCGATAAGAAAAACACAAAAGCTAATCGGATTGCTGCTTTTGACCTTGCGCGAAAAGCTATCATGGACCAACTTGAAATTGGACCGGGCCAAGATTTGGAAGCAGAAAATGGCAAACGCTTGGCCTGATTATACACCCGTAAATGCAGAAAATGGCGCGGCGGGTTGGGGTGCACCCGCCGTTGATGCTGGCGTTCAGGATAAACCCCCGTCCCCCAAGCCAGTGTCAAAACGAATGCGGCTTGAAAACGGCCCTCAAATCCGGCGTGAAATTGCCAAGGTCTATCGCGGCATGAAAGCTAGCGAAATTCCTGCTGCAAAGGGAACCAAGCTTATCTATGCGCTGGAAGTGCTATCGCGCCATATTGAGCGCGAAAAGGTCGATAAGCTGACTGACCGCCTAGACGCGCTGGAATGCCGGTAATGAGCTATCGCACCCTTAAGGCCCGTATCGCTCGCCAGGAACGCCGCAATCGCCATAAGCGAGCCTTTGCGCCGGTCATCATCACAATACACCCTGATGATGACGCTAGGCCGGTTGTGGGCGCATTTGGTTGTCATGGCGAGCGCACGCGCCATTTTGATGAAGGGTTGCCCGCATTCATTCATCGCGCCGCCAATGAGACTGGCCAGCGCATTCTTTGCGCCAAATATCCTAGCTGAACTATTCGGCTTGCTCGCTGGCTTTTTTTGCAAAGAACTCCAAATCCTCAAAGAGTGTCGCCAGCTCTTGTGCGGCTGACTGTTCTTTTGAATGGCACTCCATATCTATGGCGGTTTCGCGCCTTATGGATGGCGCAAACTCGCTTAGTTGGTTAATCATTTTGTCGAAGTTTGTTTGCATACGTTCAGCGGCATCATCACCAAAAAATTCTCGGACATTATATTTCAAGTTTTCGAAATTGGATTTGGCAATTGGGGTGTCGGCACAAGCTGCATACGCCGGGTATATCGCGCTCAATTCCCCGATACGTTTGGCTACAAAAGCAGCATCGTATTCGGCTTGCGCTGCAACGGGTTGTCCGGCCATCAACAGCGATGCAAAAATTGCTAATGAAATTCTCATTGTTGCCCCCAAATCCCCAGACTTCACAATGGCATGGAACCGTTGAAGGAAACAATTACATTTTGCTCAAATTTCTCGCTGGCTGCTACCTATATGCTACCTGCAACCAAATGATACACGCGGTTGATTGATTAAGTCATTGAAAATAATGGTGCACCCGACTGGATTCGAACCAGTGACCTCTGCCTTCGGAGGGCAGCGCTCTATCCAGCTGAGCTACGGGTGCCAGTTTGGCTGACTACCAAGACGGCGCGCCTAGCAATTGCCTGCACGCTGCGCCAGCGGTTTTGCAACCCTTGCGGTAATTAGCAATTTGGCAAGTTCGCCGCGCTAAATACAGCGCATGAACGCAGATCCTGCCAAACGAGGCTTCAGCAAAGCGCCCGGATCCCGGGCAACATCGCAAAACGAGGCGCGCGGCAGTCGCCCCCCCGGCCCGGTGGCGACACGCTGGGCGGCGCTGAATGATGCCGGCAACGCGGTTGCGCTGATGGCGGGAATGCCGGCCGAAAGAACTACGTCCGAAGTCCGCAATTTTCCCGCGATCATGCGCGATTGCGAGAGCTGGCGGCTCAAGCTGGTCAATGACGGACTGGATGATCTGGCGTCCTTCATGGAACCGGGCCTGGCGGCGCTTCTGGCGGTTTCGGCGCGCGGTCAGGATGCGGCAGTGCCCGCGCAGACGCTGTGGCGCGAATTTCAGGCGGCCCGTGCGGGCCTGCTGGCATTGTTACCGGAAAATGCCGCGCTGGGTCCGCTGCGCAGCGCCTGATCTGGTCGCAAACCATCATTACGGCTTGACCGAGTTCATGCTATGTTCCAATTTGGGGCATGGTTGATTCGCTTGCAATAGTTACGCCCGCCCACCCTCTTTTACACGATTCGGCTGCGGTAACGCGCGGGATTATGCGGCTGTTTGCGCGCAATGACATCTGGTGCCTTGCGGAAATGCCGCTGCGCGGCGGGCGACGTGCCGATTTGATGGGTGTTGACCCGAAAGGCCGCGTCGTGATCGTCGAGATCAAGGTGTCTCGGGCCGATTTGCTTGGTGACAACAAATGGCCTGATTATCTGGACCATTGTGACCGATTTTACTGGGGGCTGGCCCCCGGTCTCGACCGCACCTGTCTGGATGGCGACGGGTTCAAGCCGGATTGTTGCGGCGTGATTGTGGGTGATGGCTATGACGCGGAAATCATCCGCCCCGCGCCCACCCGTTCGCTGGCCGCCGCGCGGCGCAAGGTCGAAGTGGAAAAGCTGGCCCGTACTGCCATGCGCCGGATGCAGATTGCCGAGGACCCGACCTGTTCGCCGTGGGGCGGCGAGTTCTGAGCAAGAAAGCTGGCGGGGAAAACGCTGGCGTCCGATTTCGCCGCAGGGCATATATGCGGGGATGTTAGCGCCAATAATCATTTCTGCGGCGGCCATGACTGTGATTGTCGCGGTTCGTTATCTGGTCGTCAGCGGGGCTTTTGCGCTAGCGACGGCGAAGGTTCGCCCCGGCCAGTATGCCGGGCGTCAAGCGCAGATCAGGAAGGAAATATTCTGGTCGCTGGCTTCCGCGGCGATTTACGGTGTGCCTGCAGGGATTGTCGCCTGGGGCTGGCAATCGCACGGCTGGACACGGATTTACACAGGGTGGAATGATTTCCCGCTGTGGTATTTGCCGCTGTCACTAATCGCATACCTGCTGGCGCATGACACGTGGTTTTACTGGACGCATCGCTGGATGCACCGGCCGCGTCTTTTCAAAATCGCCCATGCAGTCCATCACGCCAGCCGTCCGCCGACCGCGTGGGCGGCGATGAGCTTCCATCCGGTTGAAGCCATTACCGGCGCGGTTGTCATCCCCGCGCTGGTGTTCCTGATCCCCATCCATGTAGCCATGCTGGGCGCAGTGCTGGCAATCATGACCTTGATGGGCGTGACCAATCACATGGGCTGGGAATTGTTTCCCCAACGGTTTGTTCATTCCAGATTCGGTAAATACGTGATAACCGCCAGCCATCACAATCAGCATCATGAGCGCTACACATGCAATTACGGCCTGTATTTCCGGTTTTGGGATCACCTGTGCGGCACCGACAAAGGTATTTCCGCGCCCTGACTGTGGTGGCCGCAATTTGTGCTGCGCCGCTGCTCGCCAGTGCCGTGCCAGCCCCTGCGGCGGTGATATCGACGGGCATTGATGCCGATAAAACTGCTGACGTCACGGTTCGGATTACCGACGTGCGCAACGAAAAGGGCGTCATCCGCGCCTGCATGACCGCCAACAGCAGCGGTTTTCCAAAAACCTGCCGCGGCGATGCCAGAGCGGTCAAACTTGCCGTCGCAGCCAGATCGGGCGCAGTGCTGACCTTCAGAAATGTCAGGCCGGGCACTTATGCCATCGCGCTGCTGCATGACGAAAACGACAATGGCAAAGCGGACCGCGCCCTGTCGATGATCCCCAAGGAGGGGTTCGGATTCTCGCGTGACGCCAAAGTCATGATGGCGCCGCCGAAATTCGCCGATGCCGCGTTTGACGTCGCGGGCAAACCGGTAAGCCAGACCATCCGGTTGCGGTATATGTTCTGATGATCCCGGCCCGGCCCGGCCCGGCCACCGGTGCCGCGGCACCGGTAATCTGACGTCATGAAAAATTTTGGCGTCTTCCGGACAACTTAACGGCTTGTTTACCATGTCGCGCCAAAAGGGTCCCCTGATCACGAAACGGGGGCTATGAGGCCATGGATACTCTACGCGGCAATTTTGGATCGACCGACTTTTCGGACGATGATCGCGACTATGATGTCGGTGAAGAAGAGACGGGCCGCGAGGAACCGCCACTGGCGATCGGCCAGGATGAACGCCGGATGCAGGTGCGCGCATATAATCACTGGGCCAGCCTGCTGAATGACCGGCATTATCCGGCGGTCGAGGACCTTGTCCCCGAAGAATTGCCCGATTTCGGTCCTTTCAGCGTGCTGCTGGATTTCACCAACGGTATCGAGGATCCCACGATCCAGTATCTTGGCGACAAGCTGGCTACCGAATGTGATGCGACGGAAAACATCGATCAGCTGTCGGATGTTCCCAGCCGCAGCCTGCTGTCACGCATCACCGACCATTACATGCAGATTATCGCCAATCAGGCCCCGATCGGCTTTGAAGCAGAATTCGTGAACCAGCGCGGCGCAACAATCCTGTATCGCGGCATCCTGCTGCCGTTTTCCAGCGATGACGATTCGATCGATTTCATTTACGGTGTGATCAACTGGAAAGAAATGGCCGACCAGATCACCACCGACGAACTGTTGCTTGAAATCGATCAGGCAATCGGCGGCGAGCGCGACGGACAGCCGCGCGAAGCAGACGCGCTGACCGACTGGGCCGATGGCCCTTCGGCTGACGCTGCGCTGAACCCGCAGCACGGCGCGACCGGACTGGGCGTGCACGAAGAAGAGGAAGACGCAGCCGATGATGGCTTGCCGATGCCCAGCTTCGGATCATTGACCAACATCAAGGCCGGCGCGGCAACCAAGCCCATGGCGACCGAGATCGAATTCGATCACGGGCCACCAGAGGAAGATTTCCTCGCTGCGGATTTTGATAGCGAGCCGGAGGATGATCACGTCGCACCGGACACCGAAATGGCACTATCGGACTGGCTGGCCTCCGCGCGCGAACTGGCACAGGCCGCGCATCACAGCGAAGACCGCAGCCGCAACGCGTTATATTCCGCGATTGGCCGCGCCTATGATTTTTCGCTGGCCGCGGCAGAAAGTCCCACGGATTTTGACGAAATCGTGTCCGACAGCGGGTTGACCGTTCAGGAACGGGCACCGATGACTCCGGTTGTGAAACTGGTGTTCGGCGCGGATTACGACAAAACCCGGCTTACCGAATATGCAGCAGCGCTCAGCCATGCACACCGGCTCGACCTGGGCCGCGGCGAACTGGCCGGCTATTTGCGCGATGCCAAGGGCGGCCTCAAGGGGGTCGTCAAAACCGAACGCGGTTTGCGCCGTGAAGAAAGCGGCAAGACCGCTGCGCCAGCAGATGGCCCGAGTGAAAAACTTGCCGGTCAATTGCGCAAAATCACGCCGCAGGATCTGCTTTCGATCGACCCGGAAGGTGCGGAGTTCGGGCTGGTGATGATCCGCCGGATGCCGGATGGCCAGATCGTGATGGTTGGCGAGGTGTTGGAAGATATTCCGCTGGTGGAACGCGCCGCTCGCAAAATTATTGGCTAGATTTTCAATCAGGTAGCAAGCGGGGTAAGTCAGAGGCCTATCCCGCCTGTCTCATTCTCGCTAGCGGGAGGGATGGATTTTCTCAAACCGGATCCCGCGCGAGTCCTGCCGTTTTTCGGCTATCGCAGCGCAAACCGCGTGGTGTTGACCGCGCGCGCATTGCGCGACCGCGAGGCTGATTTCGCAAAGCGCGGACAGATGCGCGCCTTCCGGACAATGCTGTCGCAATTTGCCAGCCGCGAAGTTCCCGGGCTGCAGGTGACGCTGGAACTTGTCAGACAGGACGGCGGCACCAGCCTGCACCCTGCCACCACCAACGATGAAGGCTTCGTGCATTGGGATCTGGTGCTGGACGAAGGGTGGCCGATGCCCGAAAACACCGCTTGGGATGTGGTGGCGCTTCGCTGGACGAATTCCGATGGCGAACAATGTGTCGAAGGACACATAAAGGCCCCCGGTGAGGCTGCGCATATCGCAGTGATATCGGACATCGATGATACCATCATTGAAACCGGCATAACCGGCGGGCTCCGTTCGCTGCTTCGCAACTGGCGCAGGGTGCTGGCCGAACTGCCGGAAGACAGGATTTCGGTACCCGGCGTCGATGTGTTTTACAACGCGCTGGGCGGCGGCAAAGTGATGCAAGCGGAAGATGCCAGCCCCGGCGATCGAATTCCGGCATTGCACCGCCCGTTTTTCTACGTTTCTTCCAGCCCGTGGAACCTGTATTCCTATCTTGTGGCATTCCAGAGGACGCGCAATCTGCCGCTTGGCCCGATCATGCTGCGAGACTGGGCGTTCGACCGGGCAACTTTGGGCAGCGAGGGTCATGGCGCGCACAAACGGCGTTCGATCGACAATATCTGCGCAACCTATCCGCGGCTGAGGTTTGCCTTGATCGGTGACGATACGCAGGGCGATTTGCCCGCCTATGCCAGCGTCGTCGCCGATAACCCCGGCCGGATTGCCGCCGTGTTCATCCGTACTGGCGCGGGCGAGGAAATGACGCCGCTGGAACGCGCCGCGAAAAGCACCATCGAGGCCGCCGGCGTGCCTTTATGGCTTGGCGAAAGCTATGAAATCGGGCAGGATTTTCTGAAGGCCACAGGCTTGTCGATGTCCGGTGCAACCGCGAAAATCGTCGAAGCCACGCAGGCCAAGAATGGCGAGAGCAAGGGCCGGTAACGCACGATGGAACGCAAGAAGATGGGCCTGACGGGATGGCTGTTGGTAATCGTGATCGCGCTGGCGATAAGCATCTTCGCGTTGTGGCGTGCGGCACTGGCATTTGGCAATGCCGACACACTCAACCGGATTGATGCCCTATATTCGCGCGATCTGCCGGTCGGCCTCGCAGCGGCGGAAAGGTATGGCGAAACCGAAGCGCAGCGGCTCGAGCTTTACGTGCCGCAGACGGATGCCGACGGGCCGCACAAGGTCATCATTTTCGTCCATGGTGGCAGCTGGAGTTTTGGTGCGCCGGAGGAATACCGGTTTCTGGCGCGAACCTTCGGCGATCTGGGTTATGCGACCGCGCTGGCGGGATACCGGCTGGTTCCGGGCGGCGAATTTCCCGCGATGCTGCAAGATACCGCAGCTTCGGTTCGCTGGGTGGTGGATAACGCCGCGAAATTCAATCTCGACGCCGGCAATATTTATCTGATGGGTCATTCGGCGGGTGCCTATAATGTTCTGATGACCGGGCTGGACCGCCAGTGGCTGCAGCGCGAGGGATTGTCCGGTTCCGCCATCAAGGGTGTGATCAGCCTTGCCGGACCGGCAGACTTTTATCCGTTCGACAGCGATTCGACCAAGGCTGCCTTCGGTCAGGTCGATGCGCCTGAACTGACGCAGCCCGTGACGTTTGCGCGCGGTGATGCGCCGCCGCTGCTGTTGATGCACGGGCTGGAGGATACCACCGTCTATCCAAAAAATTCGCAGAACCTCCACCGGCTTGTTACGCAGGCCGGCGGCACCAGCTATCTCGAAGAATATGCCGGAATTGACCATGCGCAGATCATGATGCGGTTGTCGCGGCCGTTTCAGGAAAATCGCGCACTGATTAACCGCGTCGATCAATTCATCAAAGATACGTCCGCCGCGCGCGCTTCAGCGGCGGTTCAGGCCGAAAGCCCCTAGTAAACCGGCCAAATGCCATTCCTTTTCCGCCTTATTGCGCTGCTTGCGCTGTTCGCGCTCACCGCGAAGCCGGTGATGGCGCAGTCCGTTTTGCGCGATGCGGAAACCGAAGCCCTGCTGCAGGAACTGGCGGCGCCACTGGTCGAGGCTGCCGGGCTCGAACCCGGCAATGTCGATATCGTGCTGATCAACGATCCCGCGATCAACGCATTCGTGGCCGGCGGGCAAGTCGTCTATCTGCATTCCGGCCTGATCCAGGCGGCCGATGACGCGGAGGAAGTGCAAGGCGTGATCGCGCACGAACTGGGCCATATTACCGGCGGTCACATCATTCGCTACGGCGAGGGCATCAGCCAGTCGGCCAATATTTCCATCCTTTCGCTTATTCTGGCAGGCGTTGCCGCCGCCGCGGGTGCGGGCGAAGCGGCTGCCGGGGTTCTGGCCGCCGGACAGCAGGCGGCCCTGGGCAAGTTTCTGGCGTTTTCGCGGGTTCAGGAATCCAGCGCCGATGCGGCGGGCGCGCAATATCTTTCCGATGCCGGAATTTCCGGCCGCGGGTCGCTGGAGTTTTTCAAGAAACTGCAGAACCAGGCGTTCCGCTATGGCTACCGCCAGGATGACGAGGCCACGTTCAGCCAGACGCACCCGCTGTCGGGGGATCGTATCGCTTCATTGCGCGAAGTGTATGTGATCGATCCGGCGTGGGAAAAACCGCTTGATCCTGCTCTGCAGCGCCGGTTCCTGCGCATAAAGGCGAAGCTGGCAGGATATTTGTCCAGACCCGGCGACACATTGCGGGTTTATAATGAAACCATGACGGGGATCCCCGCGCGCTATGCACGCGCATATGCCTATCACAAGAATGCGCAGGTCGATCTGGCGCTGTCCGAAACAGAGGCGC
This sequence comes from Altererythrobacter aquiaggeris, assembly GCF_037154015.1. Taxonomy (NCBI): domain Bacteria; kingdom Pseudomonadati; phylum Pseudomonadota; class Alphaproteobacteria; order Sphingomonadales; family Erythrobacteraceae; genus Aestuarierythrobacter; species Aestuarierythrobacter aquiaggeris. The sequence continues at coordinate 120,247 of NZ_JBANRL010000001.1, read as the reverse complement.
TGCTGGAAATGGAGCCGGATGATCCCTATTTTCTGGAACTCAAGGGTCAGGTCCTGCTCGAATCGGGTCGCCCGCTCGAGGCACTCGATAGCCTGCGCCGCGCCACCGATCTGAGCGCCAACAATGCGCTGATCGCAGGCATGTTCGGCCATGCATTGATCGCGACCGAAGATCCGGTCCATTTTGACGAAGCCGAACAAGTGCTCAAGAATGCGGTCTCGCGCGACCGCCTCAATCCCTTTGCCTGGCACCAGTTAGGGGTGGTTTATGCAGCGCGGGGCGATATGGCGCGGGCAAGACTGGCGAGCGCGGAACAACAGGTAATGCGCAGGCAGTATGCCGAGGCGCTGTTCAGCGCCGGAGCGGCGGAAACGGCGCTTCCGGCGGGCTCGCCCGACTGGATCAGGGCGCAGGATATCGGGCTGCAGGCACGCGCCGAGCTTGAGCGGCAGGGGAAACGGTGATGATTCGGGACCGGGCAAGACAGGACGGGGGCATTTGATGAGCGGGACAGCTTCCTTGAGCGGTAAGTCCATGCTGGTGGCCGGAGCGATAGCTCTGGTTTGCGGTTTTGGCGGGGCAGCGATTTACGGGGCCAGCGGCATCGGCGGCGACAAAGCCGAAATTCGCAGTTATTTGCTTGAAAACCCCGAAATTCTGCCTGAGATGGTCGCGCGGCTCGAAGCGCGCGAGGTCGAAGGGCGGCTTGCCAGCGCCGGGCCTCAGGCATCCCAGCCGTTCCCCGGAGCGGTAATGGGCAATCCCGGCGGGTCGATCACGCTGGTGGAATTCAGCGATTACAGCTGCGGTTATTGCCGGGGCAGTATGCAGGATGTGCAGGCGATTATTGCCGCGAACCCCGATCTCAAGGTCGTGGTGCGCGAATTACCGATCCTTTCGCCCGCCAGCGAAGCGGCTGCGCGCATGGCGCTGGCGGCGGCAAAACAAGGCAAATACGCCGCGTTTCACAAAGCGATGTTCGAGGGCGGCCGCCCCGATCCCGTCACAATCAAGGCAGCTGCCGCAAAAGCCGGTATGGATTACGCCAAGGCCGAAGAAATTGCCATGTCACCCGATGTCTCGGCTGAAATTTCGCGCAATCTCGCCATCGCCCAGCAGCTCGGTTTCGATGGCACTCCCAGCTGGATAATCGGTGACAAGGTTTTTCAGGGCGCCGTCGGCCAAGCGCAATTGCAGCAAGCGATCAAGGCCGCTCGCGAATCCTGATGGGTAAGTCCGGCGCTTTTGCCTCAGCCTTGATATTCGCGCTGGGCGCTTATCTGCCGGCCGCCGCAGCCGGTGATGTATCCGCGGCGCGAAGCGCCTTGCACACCTTGCAGCAGCAGGACGCCCGTTTGCAGACGATCGGGTGGAAACTGGCGTCCGGCAATGCGGCCTTTTGTGAAGACGCTGCGCCGGCAACCGGGCTTTTGTTGCAGGACATGGCGGGGTATTCCAGCCCGGATAAAATGCGCGAGGCTGCCGGAATTGACGGTGATATTGCGGTTCAGGCGGCGGCGCCCGGATCGCCAAGCGATGCTGCCGGGCTCAAGGCCAATATGGCGGTGCTGACAGTTGCCGATATCGATATTGCGGCGCTGCCGCAGCCAAAAGCCGGTTACGAACGATTGCAAAGCATCACCGACATTATGGAACGCCGTTTGCAGGATAGCGGCCAATTGGCAATCGAAGTCAGATCTGGCGCGGAAACGCAGGCGCGGATTATCGTGCTGGACGGGGTTCCGGCCTGTCCGGGCCGCTTCGAGATGATAACCGGCAAGAAACGCGCCAGCGCCGATGGAACGCGGGTCCTGATCGGCACAGATTTCGCCGGACTTGGTTATCCTGAAGAAGAACTGGCAGCGGCCATCGCGCACGAGATGGCGCATAATCTGCTGTACCATCAGGTCCATCTGAACATTGTCGGGCGCAAGCAGAAAAATATCCGCCTGACCGAGCGGGAGGCTGATCGGCTGATGCCATGGCTGCTGGCCAATGCCGGTTACGATCCGGCGGCGGCGCTGCGGTTCATGCAGCGCTGGGGGCCCAGGCATGGTGGCGGGCTGTTCCGCAAACGAACGCATGACGGATGGGATGAACGCGCCGAATTCATCGCCGCCGAATTGCCGCTGATCCGCGCTTCGGTCGAAAAATCCGGCAGCGCGGACTGGTCGGCCGATTTTATCCGCTAGGCTGCGCTGCTTACTCCTCCTGAACGTAAACCGATTTCAGCGGACGCGCCAGAACGCGGCGCACCATCGGTTCGAAAAATTCCAGCGGTTCGCTGTCGTAGGCCGGATCGAACGCGGCCTGATCGTATTTTTCGCAAAATTCGCGGCACGCCTCGAAATGCGGATTGTCGCGATATTCGTTGCGCATATCCCGGTCCTGGCCGATGAAGTGGAAGAAGTAATACCCTTGGAATATGCCGTGATGCTGGCAAATCCACATCTCTTCCTCGGTAACAAACGGCTTGAGAATTGCGGCCGCGACATCGGGGTGGTTATACGTGCCCAGCGTATCGCCGATATCGTGCAGCAGCGCCATGACGACATAGCGTTCGCCGCGCCCGTCACGGTGCGCGCGGGTGGCAGTTTGCAGCGAATGTTCGAGGCGGCACACCGGAAATCCGCCGAAATCGCCTTTGAGCAAATTCAGATGCGTCAGAACCCGGTCGGGCAAATCGGAGGCAAATTCCATATAATGTTTGCTGATGGTTGCCCAATCTTCGGCAGTGCCTTCCTTCATCTGGCGGAATTTTGCCTGTTCCTGCGGTTTTGCGTCTGCTGCACTTGCCATCGAATCCATCTCCTCGCCCGCTCCGGCCTATAGCCAGCCTATCCCAACTTGCCCGGCAGCGCAAAACAGGTCTGACTTGTCACGCCAAATCGGCTAAGCTGCCGGGGCTATGGCTGTCCTACCCGCCCTTCCGTTTCGCCCGTCGCCGTTCTTCGCGAACAAGAACCGCGCGTTCTGGATGCTCCAGCTATCGGGCTGGGCAGGATATTTCCTGCTCAGGACCGTCACCGCGCTGGCCAACCAGCAGCCGGTTTCGATTCTGGTGATCCTGCTGATTGGCGCGGTAACCGGCTTTTCGATCAGCCTGATTCTCTCGGTCATCTACGAACGGCTGATCGGTTTGCGGCCGCTGATAACATGGGGCGTGACCGGGGTCGTGCTGGTGGTCGCGGTCAGCACTTATGCCTTTATCGAAGCGTGGGTTTTCAGCCTTTTCCGGCCAGCCACCGAATCGTCATTCCTGCAACTGATACTGGGCATTTATTTCCTCCCGGCAACGCTGCTGGGGGGTTGGTCGGCGCTGTATTACGCCATCAACTTCTTCCTGCAGGTAGAAGAACAGAACGACCAGTTGCAAAAGCTGGAAATGCAAGCCACCAGCGCGCAGCTGGCGATGCTGCGATACCAGCTCAATCCGCATTTTCTGTTCAACACGCTCAATTCGATCAGCACGCTGGTGCTGCTGCGGCAGACCGCACCCGCCAACGCCATGCTGACGCGGCTATCGTCGTTTTTGCGGCACACACTGGTCAATGAACCGGGCAGCAAGGTTACCCTGGCGGAAGAAATCGACACGCTGCAACTGTATCTGGATATCGAACGGATGCGGTTTGAAGAACGGCTGCGGACCGAATTCAGAATTTCGCCCGAAGCCGCGAAGGCCTGCCTGCCATCGCTGTTGCTGCAGCCACTGGTGGAAAATGCGATCAAATATGCAGTTGGCCCGCAAGAAGAAGGGGCGCAGATCAGTCTGACAGCACAACTCGTCGGAAAGCGGCTGCGGATCGCCGTGTCGGATACGGGTCCGGGATTGCAAAGTGGCGGCGACAGGCCAATCCTGCCCGCTGCGATGACAGGAGAAGGCCGGGTCGAATCGACGGGAGTTGGGCTGGCCAATATCCGTGATCGCCTCGCACAAGCATATGGCGAAGACCACCTCTTCGAAATTCGCACGCCCCCCGAAGGCGGCTTTACGGTAATAATCGAATTGCCCCACGAATCCGCTGAAGAAGGCCGGCCAGCGGCGGCATTCACTGCCAAAAGCCAGCCCGAACAAACCCAATTTGCGCCCGCACCCGATTTTCTGGCAGGCGCGGCCAGGCCGTTAGGATCTGAAACATGACCATTCGAACAATCCTCGTCGATGACGAAAAACTGGCAATCCAGGGCCTGCAACTGCGGCTTGAGCCCTATCCGGATGTCGAAATCATCGACACCTGCGCCAATGGCCGCGAGGCGATCCGTAAAATCAAGACGCTGAAACCCGATCTGGTCTTTCTGGATATCCAGATGCCGGGCTTTGACGGCTTCAGCGTGGTGAAGGGCGTGATGGAAATCGAACCACCGCTGTTCGTATTTGTCACAGCCTATCAGGAACATGCGGTGCGCGCGTTCGAAGCCAACGCAGTCAATTATCTGATGAAGCCGGTGGCCGAAGACAAACTGGCGGACACGCTGGAACGTGTGCGTGTACGGCTGAAGGAAAAAAACTCCGCCGAAGAAGCGGGCAAGCTGAAAACGGTGCTGGCAGAAGTCGCGCCCGACGCGGCGGAGGAATTTGCCGAAGGCGAGCAGGAAACGGGCGAACGATTCGAAAAACTGATCAACATCAAGGACCGCGGCCAGATTTTCCGCGTCGAAGTCGATTCGATCGAGCATATCGAAGCCGCGGGCGATTATATGTGCATCTACACCGGCGACAATTCGCTGATCCTGCGCGAGACGATGAAGGATCTGGAACGCAGGCTCGACCCGCGCAATTTCCAGCGGGTGCACCGCTCCACCATCGTCAACCTCAATCAGGTCAGGCAGGTCAAACCGCATACCAATGGCGAATGTTTTCTCGTGCTGGACAGCGGCGCCGAAGTCAAAGTGAGCCGGTCCTACCGCGATGTGGTGGCGCGCTTTGTCCACTGAGGCGCGGTTCGAAATAACCGGCTTCGACCTCGCGGCTTTCGTTCGTGATACGCTTGCCGAAGACCTGGGCGAAGGGCTGCCCGGCGGCGGGCGCGATGTCACATCCGAAAGCGTGATCCCGGCAGATGCGCGCTTTTCTGGGGTGATGGACAGCCGCGATCCGATTGTCGTGGCCGGGCTGCCCGTGGCGGCGGCTTTTTTCCGCGTGCTCGACCCCGATATGGAAATCGAACTTCTGGCTGATGAGGGGCAAGCGGTCCCCGAAGGTAGCGATCTGATGCGCCTGTCGGGCAATGCCCGGGCGATGCTGACCGCAGAACGTAGCGCGCTGAATACGGTCCAGCATCTTTCGGGCATTGCCACCATGACGCGCGAATATGTCGCTGCGATGGGGGCGACCGATGCGGTCTTGCTCGACACCCGCAAAACCATCCCCGGACTGCGCTTTCTGGAGAAATACGCGGCCCGCATGGGCGGCGCACAAAACCACCGGATGGGATTATGGGATGCAGCCATGATCAAGGACAATCACGTGCTCGTCGCAGGCGATGTCGGCGAGGCAGTCCGCCGCGCGCGCGCAGCGGGAGTCGAAAAAATCATCTGCGAGGTTGACCGGATCGACCAGATCGAGCCTGCGCTGGCCGCAGGAGCCAATCATCTGCTGCTCGACAATATGCCGCCGGACACTTTGCGCCGCGCCGTTGAACTGGTGAACGGGCGATCGATAACCGAGGCATCAGGCGGCATCAATCTGGACACGATTGCCGCAAAAGCCGCGACCGGGGTTGATTATGTTTCGGTCGGCCGACTGACGCAAAGCGCGCCCGCGGCAGATATCGGGTTGGATTTCACGCCGCTGTAGGCAACCGCCCAATCCCCCAGCGTTCAACCGGGACGCCGCCCGACACGCCGGCAAATCCGCAGCGATTGCACCTTTGTCTGCGCTGGTGCACAAAGCATTGCAGCAAAGGGGAGATTACACGTGCAACCTAAATCTATCGTGACGTTCGAACGTCTGTTTTTTATCAGCCTGGCAATTGGCCTGGTGTCGTATTTTCTGAACTATGACGGTGCGCTGGCTGAAATGCAGTCCGATCCGAATGTTACGGCCTTGGGTGTCGGCGGCGGGTTCATGACCGGCATTTTTGTCTTCAGCCTCGTCATCAATTTGCTGCTCTGGTACTTCATCACGCGCAAGGCCAGCAACATCGCCAAATGGATTTTCGTGGTTCTGACAGTGATCGGCTTCATCGGGATCCCCGGACTGTTCATAGTCGATTTCAGCCTGGCAATGCTGGTCACCTTGATCGGCTATGTGCTGAGCATCGCGATGCTGTATTTTCTGTTCCAGCCTGATGCACGCGCGTGGTTCGACAACCAGGATCCTGCCGATCCGGATGTGTTCGAATAGGCGCCTCGCAACCACCGGGTTCGCTGGAGCAACAGGTCCTGCACCGGGATAGCCGGATTACCCGCCGCGCCGCCGGATATGACTATCGCATGGCCCGAAAAAACGTGCGTAACAGTCCGGCGGCTTCGGCTTCGCCAATGCCGCTGTACACTTCCGGCCGGTGCAAGGCGCCCGGCTGGCCGAACAGGCGCGCACCGTTTTCAACTGCGCCGCCTTTGGGATCGCTGGCCGCGTAATACAGCCGACCGATGCGCGCATGGGCAATCGCACCCGCGCACATCGGACAAGGTTCAAGTGTGACATAGAGGTCGCAATCGCCAAGCCGTTCCTGCCCCAGCGCCGCCGCCGCCCGCCTGATTGCCAGCATTTCGGCATGGGCGGTGGGATCGCTCGAACCACGCGGTTCGTTATGCGCCTCCGCGATAATCGTGCCGCCGCGGACGATTACCGCGCCAACGGGCACCTCGCCGGCAGCCGCAGCATTGCGGGCCAGCGCAAGCGCGCGCACCATCGGATCAGCTATTGGCCATTTCACCATAGAACATTCTGCGCTAGGGCATGATGGATAGTGCTGCAATCAGGCACTTGAAGGCGCGCAATTGCTTGACGATTCGCATTGCGGGGTTTAAGCGCGCGCCTTTCCGAGACAACACGGGCTTTCGGGCCCCCCTTAATTCGAACGAGATTTATCATGTCGCGCATTTGCGAACTGACCGGCAAGGGTCGTCTGACTGGCAACAATGTCAGCCACGCCAACAACAAGACCAAGCGTGTCTTCCTGCCTAACCTGCAAAAAGTTACGCTGATGAGCGAGAAGCTCGATCGCAGCTTCAAGTTCCGCGTATCGACCAACGGTCTGCGTTCGGTCGAGCATGTCGGCGGCCTCGACAATTGGCTGCTCAAGACGAAAGCTGAAAAGCTGAGCACCGGCGCGCTCAAGGTGAAGCGCGAACTGCACAAGGCGGTCAAGGCCGAGACCGAAGCGGCTGCTTAAGCCTGCTGCGCTGCCCCAAGGGGCGCACATCGATTACCCTAACCAGAAGAGCGCGCGGGTTTCTCGCGCGCTTTTTCGTGTTTTGGCGCTGCAGGCGGGGTGTATTTTAGTTTGAGCAGCAATGTTCGCTGTAATGTCGCAAGATTATCGTCCGACATGACCCAAATCGTCACTGGCGATCCCGCCTGGGCAGACGCTGGCTCGGCCGCGATCGCTTCGTAATTTTCGGACGGCGCAATTGCATCGAGTTCCGCAATCACCATGCCGCGCCAAATGGCCCCGCGCGTGATCGTTGCAGGGTCAGCCAGAACAATCTTGCTGGCAAACCCGGGGGGGAAACCAAACACGACCCGCCGCACGAGGATCAGCATCCGCCCGTCGGGCAGGGCTGCCATATCGGTCGCGCGGTAGCCGTCCGGTGCCTGAAAACTGAAGCCAAACACCTCTGCAGGTTCCACCGGATCGCCGCTGAACATGACCGCTGGCGAAGCCCGCCCGACCACACCGCCAAGCGATTCCGACAGAACGATAAACCGTCCGTCAGCCATGCGGACCATCGCTTCCGGGCCGGAATTACTCGACCAGTCCTGCATGGATTCGGGAAACACGCGGATCTGCTCGCCCGTTGCAGGATCGACGCGCATGATCGCATTGCTGCCCTCATAAGCTGCCCAGATCAGCCCGCTTTCGGGATCGCGGGTTATCGCCTCGATATCCGCCAGATGTTTGGCCGAGGGTTGTTCGGGTCGGAAGCGGCGCATTTGCGGCGGGCCCGATCGCGCGCCGTCGGGGCGGGCAAAATCGAGCACACGCCCGCGGTCGCTCGCGGCAAACATCCGCCCGCCCTCTGTCAGCAGCAGCGCGGAATAGCCGCCGAAATGCTCGTTCCTGCTGGCAAGCGACCAGACACCTTGCAGGCGCATGGCGCCCTGCGGATTGGCAGCAGCATCGAGTTTTGTGACAGTCAGCCCTTGCAAAACGGCGCGATCGGGCGGAGCGGAGCGGATCCATGTCCCGGGCGCCAGACCCGCAGCGATCAAAAGAAGAAGAGCTATCCGCCGCATGGCGATGTGGCCGAAACCGGACTTACATCGGGCCGGTGAACAGCAGCGGATCGAGCCGCGTATCGCGCCATTTCAGGCTCCAGTGTAGATGCGGCCCCGTGGCGCTGCCGGTGGACCCGATATTGCCGATATATTGCCCTTTTTTCACCACGTCACCGGTGCGCACAGCCAGCCTGCTGTTGTGCAGGAAGGCACTGTTCAGCCCCATCCCGTGATCGATGATGAGCAAATATCCCTCGAGCGAAAACGGCGAGGTCGTGGCCAAAGTCACCACCCCGTCGGCGGGCGCGACATAGGGGGTTCCGCTTTCGCCCGTCGCAATATCGATACCCGAATGATAGCTGCCCGGAACACCGGCATAGATCCGCTGGTTGCCGAAGCGGCCCGAAATCCGGCCCTTTACCGGCCAGATAAAATCCTGGCTCCAGCCCAGACTATCGGCATCAACCTGCCGGGCGGCGTTGATTTGCGCCAGTTCGGGGCGGCGGCGGCGCAAGAACGCTTCGCTGGGTCCGCCGCGATTGCGGGCCAGATTGACGCGTTCGATGTTCCATTGCCGCGGACTGATCACCAGCGGACTGTCGATTTTCCGCCCGTCGCGCAAGGTCGCCGAAAGCCGTGTCGAACCGCCCGCATCACGGTCGAATGCGGCGAAAAAGCGCCCGTCATCGTCCAATTCCAGCACTTCGTCACCCAATCGCGCCGATACCGTCCCGCCGGGTGCCTGCCCGCGTATCCAGCCGCCCTGCGTGAGTTCGCCATTGAATACAAAGGTCGTCGGGCCAGCCGGGTCGGTGCCGCGTTCGGGGGTCTCCGCAACCGGCTGCTGCACCGGTGACGGGGCGGGCAGCGGTTGTACCACGGCCACATCTTCCGCCATGTCAGTCTGCCGCGCAGCATCGCCGACACAGCTACTCAGAAGCAACAGCAGGGGCGCGCTCACGCCGATCAATCGATCAAAACGGATCACGCTTCTCCGGTCAGGCGGCGGGTCGCGTGCTCGCAGGAGCAATAGGCTTCCTGCCGTTCCACATCCCAGTAACGCAATTCTTCCAGCGGCACAGCTTCGCCGCTGACCGCGCATTCGACATATTTGCCGGGTTTGATCACGCGGAAGCCGTTGGGTCCATATTGGAGAATGGCGGGTTTATCGCTTGAAGACATCAACATGGGCGGGCCCTTAGCACGGGAATCTAGCCGAATAAATCATCTTGCGCGCCCTGTGCCGGGTCAGGACGGGGTTTTTGGCGCGGCGATTTGGGCTTTGGAGCCGGTGCGCCCGTTGCAGGAGCAACATCGAGCGTCCCGTCACGGAATTTCAGCGTCAATGCGGGCTCTTTCGCGGCCCGCCGTTTGTCGGTCAAAGTCTGGCCGCCGGCGGACATCACCCGCACATAGCCGCGCTGCAGCGGGCCATCGGGATGCAATTGTCCGGCCAGCCTTCCCAGCGCGGCCAGTTTTGTGCGGTAATCGGCAATCGGGCGCTGCACCAGTTCCGGGATCAGCCGCGCCGCCGCCAGCCGTTCGCTCGCCCTGCCCACGCGCGACACCAGCAGGGGCACCGATAGCCGCGCCTTGTCCGACTGCAATGCCAGGCGCGCCTGCGCCGCCCTGTCGGAAAGCCCGCGCCGGAGCCGTTCGGCCAGATCGTCCAGCTTCTGCGTCTGGGGCTGGAATAGCGTTTCCGGCTTGGGCATCCGGCCAATCCGCGCCTCCAGCCGTTCGCGTCCCAGCGTCAGCGGGCGGGCCACGCTGCGGCGTTGGCGCAGCCCCATTTCGTCGAGCAATGCAGCCAGATCGCGGCGTACGGGCACTGCCAGCTCTGCTGCCGCTGTCGGTGTCGGCGCGCGCCGGTCCGCCGCATAATCGGCGAGCGTCGTATCGGTTTCATGCCCGACTGCCGAAATGACCGGGATGGTGCATTCGGCAATTGCGCGCACCACCGCTTCTTCGTTGAAGCCCCACAAATCCTCGATCGAGCCGCCGCCCCGCGCGATGATCACCAGATCGGGCCGGGGCACATCGCCGCCTTCGGGGATCGACGAAAATCCGCGGATTGCCTGCGCCACCTGCTGCGCGGAGCCCTGCCCCTGCACCAGCACCGGCCACACCAGAACATGGCTGGGGAAACGGTCCGCCAGCCGGTGCAGGATATCGCGGATCACCGCCCCCGTGGGCGATGTCACGACGCCGATTACCTGCGGCAGATAGGGCAATGCGCGCTTGCGTTCGGGCGCAAACAGCCCTTCCGCCTCAAGCCGCCGCCTGGTTTTTTCAAGCAGGGCGAGCAGCGCACCCTCGCCCGCCACTTCCATCCGCTCGATCACGATCTGATAGCTGGATCGTCCAGGATATGTCGTCAGCTTGCCGCTGGCGATCACTTCGATGCCGTCTTCGGGGACAAAACCCAGCCGCCCGGCAGTGCCTTTCCACATCACCCCGTCGATCCGCGCCTTGTCATCCTTGAGCGAGCAATAAAGGTGGCCCGATGCGGCGCGTTTGACCCCTGACAACTCGCCGCGCAGCCGGACAAAGCCGAAGCGGTCCTCGACCGTGCGCTTCAGCATCCCCGAAATTTCGCTGATCGACAGCGGCTCGGCGTTGTCGCCGGGCACCCCCTTCGCTACCAACCCGCCAGAGTTGTCATCATCGGAAGTGGGAGCGGGCATGAATATCCTTTTGCTGGGGTCGGGCGGACGCGAACATGCGCTGGCCTGGAAGCTGGCGCAATCCCGTTTGCTGTCGGAGGCTGGGGATACACTCTACGCCGCGCCGGGCAACCCGGGGATAGCGGATCATGCGCAGCTGGTTACGCTGGACGCCGGCGATCACGCCGCGGTGACCGATTTCTGCCGCGAACGGAATATCGGGCTGGTGGTGATCGGTCCCGAAGCGCCCCTGGTGGACGGGCTGGGAGATAGCTTGCGCAGCGCGGATATTCCGGTGTTCGGGCCGGGCAAAGCCGCAGCCCGGCTCGAAGGCAGCAAGGGCTTCACCAAGGATTTGTGCCGGCGCGCGAATATCCCCACCGCCGGTTATGTCCGCACCGCCTCGTTTGATCAGGCGGTCGCAGCGTTAGCCGGGTTCACCCCGCCCTATGTGCTCAAGGCTGACGGTTTGGCAGCGGGCAAAGGCGTGCTGATCCCCGAAACCCGCAAACAGGCTGTCGCGGCGCTGGAAGATATGTTCGGCGGCCAGTTCGGCGACGCCGGAGCAGAAGTGGTGATCGAAGAGTTCATGCAAGGCGAGGAAGCCAGCTTCTTTGCGCTGACCGATGGCAAGGCGATCATGCCGTTCGGCAGCGCGCAAGATCACAAGCGCGTGGGCGAAGGCGACACCGGCCCCAACACCGGCGGCATGGGCGCATACAGCCCCGCGCCCGTGCTCACCGCTGCGTTGGAAGCGGCCGTGATGCAGCGCATTATCGAGCCGACAGTCAAAACGCTCGCCGCCGAAGGAACGCCATATTCAGGCGTATTGTTTGCCGGCCTGATGCTGACCGATGAAGGCCCCAAACTTATCGAGTATAACGCGCGGTTCGGCGATCCCGAATGCCAGGTATTGATGAGCCGCCTGACCAGCGATCTGGGCGAATTGATGCTTGCCTGCGCCACGGGCACCCTGGCCCAAAGCGCATCGGCGCAATTTGCTGGCGAAACCGCGCTGACAGTGGTGATGGCAGCGCAAGGTTATCCCGCCGCGCCCGAAACGGGCGGCGCCATCGACCTTGGCCGCGCCGAGGATGGCGGCGCGAAAGTGTTCCATGCCGGCACCAGACTGGCGGATGGCCAGCTGACTTCCAGCGGAGGGCGCGTGCTCAACGTCACCGCCACCGGCAGCAACGTCACCGCAGCCAAAGCCGCCGCTTACAAGGCAGTGGACGCGGTCAATTTCCCCGACGGATTCTGCCGCCGCGACATCGGCTGGCGCGAAGCCGAGCGTGAAGCGGGCTAGCCCAGCCGTTTTTCCACCAGCGCTTTGATGTCCGCGTCGGGCCGTGCGCCGTAATGGCTGATGACTTCGGCTGCGCAGATTGCGCCGCGCGTCAGGCAGTTTTCGAGCGTGTCGCCCTTGACGTGGCCTGACAGGAAACCGGCGGCAAACAGATCGCCTGCGCCCGTCGTATCGACCACCTTGTCGATCGGTTCTGCGGCCACTTCCGCGCGAACGCCGTTCGATACCGCCACCGCGCCATTGGCGCTGCGGGTGGCGACGATTACCGGCACTTTGCCGTCCAGCTGCGCAAGGCCGGCATCAAAATCGCTTTCGCCGGTCAGCGAGGCAAGCTCATGTTCGTTGACAAACAGAATGTCGATCAGGCCGTCCGCGATCAGCTCGCGGAAATCATCGCCGTGGCGGTCGATTACAAAACTTTCGGATGCTGTGAAAGCGACCTTGCGGCCGGCATCGCGGGCAACACCGATGGCCCGGCGCATCGCGCTGCGCGGTTCTTCGGGGTCCCACAGATATCCTTCGAGATAGAGCACTGCGGCATCGGCAATCGCGCTTTCATCAAGTGCGGCGGGCGGCAAGAACTGGCTTGCTCCCAGAAAAGTGTTCATCGTCCGCTCGCCATCGGGCGTCACGAAAATCAGGCAGCGCCCCGTCGGCGGTTCGCCTTCGCGTGCAGGGGTGGAAAAATCGATCCCCGCAGCGCGGATATCATGGCTGAACACATCGCCCAGCTGATCGCTTGCAACCTGGCCGATAAAAGCACATTTTGCGCCCAGCGCGGCCAGGCCCGCCAGCGTATTGGCTGCCGAACCGCCCGAAATTTCCTTGGCCGGACCCATCGCATCATACAGCCGCCGCGCACCGTCCGTATCGACCAGCGTCATCCCGCCGCGCGCCAGCCCAAGTTCCTCGATCAGCGCATCTTCGCACGGTGCCATCACATCGACGATCGCGTTGCCGATCGCGATCACATCAAATTTCGGGTCAGTCATTTCTTGTCCTTCGGCCGGCGGCCTGTCCATGGTCCGGCGCGCCTAGCCGCTAAGTTCGCCCGCGCCAAGGCTATGTGATTGACTTGGGACAAAAGCCCGCGCAATCGCCCTGCCGATGGGTAGCGTTCTTTCCGCATTCGGCCTGGCATTCGGGCAGCTGGCAGATCGCCGGATTCTGGCAATTCTGGCAAAGACGATTGCGGTCACGCTGCTGGTGTTTGCCGCGCTCGCCTATGCCGGATCATTTGCGTTCGACGCGCTGCTGGAGCGGAGCGGTTTTGCACAAGCCAGCGATGAAGTTTCCAGCCTGCTGGCGCTGCTGGCGGGGCTGCTGGCGGGATGGTTTCTGTTCCGCTTCGTCGCGCTGGCGGTGATCCAGTTCTTTGCCGAAGATGTCGTGCAAGCCGTGGAGGACCGGCACTACCCCGAAGCCGCGCATACGGCGCGCAAATTGTCTTTTTCGCAGGAAGCATCGGGCAGCCTTAAATCCGCGGCGCGCGCGATAATCGTAAATCTGATCGCATTGCCGTTTGCAATTGTCTTGCTGGTCACCGGAATTGGTGCACCGCTGCTGTTCTGGGCGGTGAATGCACATCTTCTGGGGCGCGAATTGCAGGACATGGTCTGGCTGCGCCAACCCGGCGAGGCTGATGAAAAGCCGCCGCTAACGGGTCCGACGCGGTTCATGCTGGGCGGTGTAGTTGCCGCGCTGCTGCTGATACCTTTCGTCAATTTGCTCGCCCCCGTATTGGGTGCCGCGAGCGCCGCTCACCTGATTCACAGAAAACGGATTGTTACCCATGCACGCTAAGTTTGTCCTCGCCCTGATGGCTTTCCCGCTGCTCAGCGCGTGCGCTTCATCGCCCAAACCTGCCATCGGCAAATCAAGTAGCACGCAGCGTCCGATAACCTCGGTGCCGGTGCCAAGGCCGGCGACCAATCCGCAGCCCGCTGCATCGGGCTTTCGCGCGGCGAGAATTATGGATCTGCCCGGCCTCGAAGGCGTGATCGGCGCAAACACAGGCGCCCTGGTCCGTCAATTCGGAGAGCCGCATCTAACTGTCAAAGAAGGCGACGCCCGCAAATTGCAGTTTACCGGCGAAGCCTGCGTCATGGATGTCTATCTCTATCCGCCGCGGCCCGGCGGTGAACCGGCGGCGACCTATGTCGATACGCGCCGCGCGAGTGATGGTCTGGACGTTGACCGCGCGGCCTGCGTCGTAGCGTTACGGGGCCGCCGATAAACGGGCCCTCCCCTTACAAATCAGACCATAAAGCTTTCGCCGCAGCCACAAGCCCCTTTGGCATTGGGGTTTTCAAATGTGAAACCGGCAGTAAAATCGTCCTCCACCCAATCCATGATCGATCCGACCAGATACAGCACGCTGGCCCCGTCGATGTAGAACACGCCGCCGGGAGTTTCGATTTTTTCGTCGAATTTCTCCTCGCTGGTCACGTAATCGACCGAATAGGCAAGGCCCGAACACCCGCGCCGCGGGGTGGACAGCTTTACGCCAATCGCGTCAGCGGGCGCTTTGGCCATCAGATCGGTCACGCGCTGCTGGGCGGCCCTGGTCAGCTTTACCGCTGCGGGGAGCGAGCGTTTTACAGGTGAGGTTTTCGTCACGGTCATGTCACAGCATCCCTAATTCGAGCCGCGCCTCGTCGCTCATCTTCGCAGGGTCCCACGGCGGGTCCCACACCAGAACGACTTCGGCATCGCGCACGCCCGGCACGGCCCCGGCGCGCAATTCAACCTCGCCGGGCATACTCTCGGCAACCGGGCAATTGGGTGTGGTGAGCGTCATGTTCACCGTGACATCGGCATCCGCTGACACTTCCACACCGTAAATCAGCCCGAGATCATAAATGTTGACCGGAATTTCCGGATCGTAAATTTCCTTGAGCGCGTCGATCACCGCCTGCTGCAATTCGCTGCCTGCCTCGCCCATCGGCGTGGTTTCGGGCTTCTTGGCCAAAAACCCTTCGAGGTAGTCGCGTTTGCGCTCCAGCTTGGCGCCCATGGATTCGGCCATGGATTCGGCGGGCGTTTCGTCCTCGACACGGGCGCGCGGCGGGGTCGCGACCTTATCGACCTCTTCAACGGCAATCTTGCTCTGGTCGTTCATCCAAAAATCCTTTTGGTCCGTGCGATACCGCGCAGCAGCGCCTCTATATCACTTTCGTCGCTATAAATTCCAAAGCTGGCCCGCGCGGTGGCGGTGACGCCCAGATGCGCCATCAGCGGCTGCGCGCAGTGATGGCCGGCGCGGATCGCGACGTTTTCTTCATCCAATATGGTGCCCAGATCGTGCGGGTGAACCCCCTCCATCTCGAACGAGACGATTCCGGCCGACTTTTCAGGGCCGAACAGACGGATTGAATTGATCTTGCGAAGCTCACTACGCAGAGTCGCAGCGAGGCCGCTTTCATGCGCAAACAGGCTTTCCGGATCGAGCGCATCGACGTAATCCACTGCCGCGTGCAGCGCGATCGCCTCGGTAATCATCGGCGTTCCTGCCTCGAACCGCTGCGGGGCAGGTGCGTAGGTGGTTCGGGCAAAAGTGACCTTGTCGATCATCGCCCCGCCACCCTGGTAGGGGGGCATGGTGTCAAGCAGTTCCGCGCGCGCCCACAGTACGCCGATACCGGTCGGGCCGTAGAGTTTATGCGCCGACATCACATAGAAATCGCAGTCAAGCTCGGCCATATTCAGCCGCATCCGCGGTGCGGCCTGACACCCGTCGAGCAGCAGCTTCGCGCCGACTTTATGCGCCAGTTTCGCCGCCCGCTTCGCGCCCAATATCGAACCCAGCACGTTGGAAACATGCGCCAGCGCGACGATCTTGTGCTGCGGTGTCAGCATCTTTTCCATCGCGTCCAGATCGATCAACCCGTCATCGGTGATCGGACATACGTCGATTTGCGCGCCGGTTTTCTCGGCAATCATCTGCCAGGGCACGATGTTGCTGTGATGCTCCAGCTGGCTGAGCATGATGCGGTCGCCCGCTGCCAGATTTGCCCCGCCCCAGCTCTGCGCGACCAGATTGATCCCCTCGGTCGCGCCGCGCACGAAGACAATCTCGCCTGCATCGCTCGCGCCCATGAATCTGGCAACACGCGCCCGCGCCGCCTCATAGGCCTGCGTCATATCGGCCGACCGTGCATAGACACCGCGGTGCACGGTCGCGTAATCGCGGCCCAGCGCGTTGCTCATGGCGTCGATCACGGCCTGCGGTTTTTGCGCCGTCGCCGCAGTGTCGAGATAGTGCCACGGCTGGCCGTCCGGCGTGACCATGCCCGGAAATTCCTCGCGCAAGTCGGCCTTCCGCATCAGGGTTGCGGTTTTGCTCATTCGCGCGTCTCAAGCTCTGCCAGCGCGCCCTCGACCATCCGTTCACGCGCGTCATCATCGTCGAGCGCGGCGAACGCATCGCCGATAAAGGCCTGCACCAGCAATCGCTGGGTTGCTTCGGGCGGCAAACCGCGGGCAGCCATATAAAACCGCGCCTGTTCGTCCATCGCGCCGATGGCAGCGCCGTGCGCGCACAGCACATCATCGGCGAAGATTTCGAGTTCCGGCTTGGTGTTCGCCGCCGCGCCTTTTTCCAGCAGCAAGGCGCGAAAATTCTGCCCCGCGTCGGTTTTCTGCGCATCACGCACGACTTCGATCCGGCCAAGGAAATTGCCCGTGGATTTGCCCCATTGCACAGCGCGCACGACCTGGTTGGAAGTGCCATTGGGCTGGGCATGAATAACGCGGGTGACGAATTCCTGCACCTTGTCGCCGCCGCCCACAGTCACCCCGCCAAATTCGAAATGCGCGCCCTCTTCCAGCGTCACTTCGATTTCGACCCGGCAATATTTGCCGCCGGTGATGGAGTGGAAGGCTTCGAACCGCCCACGCTTGCCGACATGCACGCGAAGGCGGTCAACCGCCCCGCCCGTTTGATGCGTTCCGACTTCGCGGCGCGTTTCGCCGGCGGGCACGTCGAGCGTGCGCCAGTGGTTGATCGCCCGCACATCCGCCGCGGCAAGATAATCACCATCGGCATAGCGCCAGTCCTCGTCATGCCTGGTAGGAAGGGTGGCCAGCTCGCTCACGCCGCAACCACCTCATACCCTTCGTCTTCAAGCCGCAGTGCCAGTTCCGCGCCGCCGGTTTTCACGATCTTGCCGCGCGCCAGAACGTGGACGTAATCGGGCTTCACCACTTCGAGCAAACGCTGGTAATGCGTGATCAGCAGCGCGGCCTTGTCGGGGCCGCGCATGATCGTGTTGATCCCGTCGCCCACAATCCGCAAAGCATCGATATCGAGCCCGCTATCGGTTTCATCCAGCACCGCAAATTTCGGGGCCAGAATGCCCATCTGGACCATCTCGGCGCGCTTTTTCTCGCCGCCGGAAAAGCCGACATTGACCTGCCGCTTGAGCATTTCCATGTCCATTTTCAGCAGGCCCGCCTTCTCGCGCGCCAGTTTCAGGAAATCGCCGCCCGACAGCGGTTCCTCGCCGCGTGCCTTGCGCTGCGAATTCAATGCCTCGCGCAGGAACTGCACGTTCGAGACGCCGGGAATTTCGACCGGGTATTGAAAGCCCAAAAAGAAACCGAGCGCGGCGCGCTCATGCGGCTCCAGTTCAAGCAAGTCCTTGCCCATGAACTCCACCGATCCGCCGGTAACTTCGTAACCCGGACGCCCGCCCAGCACGTATGCCAGTGTGGATTTACCCGCGCCATTGGGCCCCATGATCGCGTGCACTTCGCCCGCATTCACTTCGAGCGTGAGGCCGTCGAGGATCGTCTTGTCCGCCACGGTGGCGGTGAGGTTTTCAATTTTTAGCATGTCGGTCTCTTGTTCGCGGGGCGCGGATACGCGGATCACCGGAATCCAGATCGGGCATTTCGAGCGCGCTCAGGATTGATTCCTTCACATGCCCGATTTCGTTCAGCACTTCGTCTTCGGTGAAACTGATCGGCAGGATGTGCTTTTCAGCGAGTGTCTTGTTGCGCAGCGCGGTCAGTTCATCCGCGCCGACATTGCCGGAATCTATGTCGATCACCAGCATCCGGTCGGAACAGCCGAAATCGACAATGACCGAGCTGATCACGATCTTGCGGCGGAATTTGAAACCTTCCAGCCGTCCGTCACGCAGCACTTCCCACAGCGCCTTCTCGGCATCGGTAGGATTGCGCTTCATATCGCGCGCACGGTCGTTGATCCGGTCCAGCCGCTCGGACGAAATATGCTTGCGCCCGCGCGGAGCCGCATCGGCAGATTCGCGGTCCGAGACAGCGCCAAGTGAAAGTTTTTTACGTTCGGTCATTTCGATTTTCGCAATGCGAAGGGGATAAGAAACAGCGGGGAAAACATCACGGTCATGTAGCCCAGATAAAGTCCGAGCGGAGAACCCGACGGGCCTGGCGCATCGGGCAAAGACAAAAGCGATTTGTCATTGAACAGCATGACAAAGGCGTGAAACGGCACAAACGCCAGAGCCCACAATGCGAGCAAAGCTTTATACCAACCTGATATGGTCACTAGCCCACACTCCCCTCAAGGCTGATGCCCAGCAGCTTCTGCGCCTCCACAGCAAACTCCATCGGCAGCTGCTTCAGCACTTCCTTTGCAAAGCCATTGACGATCAGCGCGACGGATTCTTCCTCGTCCAGCCCGCGTTGCATCGCGTAGAACAGCTGGTCGTCGGAAATCGTGCTGGTGGTGGCTTCATGTTCGATCTGCGCGGTGGGGTTTTTCACTTCGATATAGGGTACTGTATGCGCGCCGCATTTGTCGCCCAGCAGCAGGCTGTCGCACTGGGTGAAATTGCGCACATTGTCCGCGTTCGCGCCCACGCGCACCAGCCCGCGATACGTATTGGAGGATTTGCCCGCGCTGATCCCCTTGGAGATGATCGTGCTGCGCGACCCTTTGCCATTATGGATCATCTTGGTGCCGGTATCGGCCTGCTGGTAATTGTTGGTGACGGCGACCGAGTAAAACTCGCCCACGCTATCCTCGCCGTTCAAGACGCAGGACGGATATTTCCATGTCACCGCGCTGCCGGTTTCGACCTGCGTCCATGAAATCTTGGAGCGGTCGCCCTGGCACAGGCCCCGCTTGGTCACGAAATTGTAAATCCCGCCCAGCCCTTCGGCATTGCCGGGATACCAGTTTTGCACGGTCGAATATTTGATCTCCGCATCTTCCATCGCGACCAGTTCCACCACCGCGGCGTGAAGCTGGTTTTCATCGCGCATCGGCGCGGTGCAGCCTTCGAGATAACTGACATAGCTGCCTTTTTCGGCAATGATCAGCGTGCGTTCGAACTGGCCGGTGTTTTCGGCATTGATGCGGAAATAGGTGGAAAGCTCCATCGGGCAACGCACGCCTTCCGGAATGTAAACGAATGTTCCGTCCGAGAACACCGCCGCGTTGAGCGTGGCGAAGTAATTGTCGCGCTGCGGCACGATTTTGCCCAGCCATTGCCTTACCAGATCGGGATATTCCTTGATCGCTTCGGAAATGCTGCGGAAAATGACGCCCGCCTTCTCAAGTTCGGCGCGGAATGTGGTCGCGACGCTGACACTGTCGAATACCGCATCGACGGCAACCTTGCGCGCGCCCTTTACCCCGGCAAGCACTTCCTGCTCGCCAAGCGGAATACCCAGCTTGTCATACACGCGCTTGATTTCGGGATCGAGTTCGTCGAGCGAGCCAAGCTCGGGCTTCCTGGTCGGTTCGGCGTAATAATAGGCGTCCTGGTAATCGATTTTGGGATAGCCGACCTTGGCCCAGTCGGGTTCTTCCATGGTCTGCCACAGGCGAAACGCCTTCAGCCGCCAGTCGAGCATCCATTGCGGTTCGCCCTTCTTGCCCGAAATGAACCGCACAGTGTCTTCATTCAGGCCCTTGGGCGCGAAAGTCTGTTCGATATCGGAGGAGAAACCGTGCTCGTAAGTTTCGAGCGACTTGGCGGCATCTTTGGCGGCCTTGTCCTTTTCGGGGGCGCCCTTGATCTGGACCTGTTCGTTCATCGGGCAATTTCCATCCGGGGGGTGTTGGCAAGCTGCGTCAGCGCGATATTCGCGAGCGCGCCGCGCAGGGCTTCGTTGACGATGCCGACATGCGGGCGAACCATGCAGCTGTCTTCCAGCGCGCAATCATGTTTGCCGTGTTCGGCGCAGGCGGTAAGCGCGATCGGCCCCTCCACCGCTTCGACAATATCGGCCAGAGTGATCGCCGCCGCCGGACGCGCCAGCTGCAAACCGCCGCCCGCACCGCGCACCGAACGCAGCAGGCCGGCTGCGGTGAGTTTGCTGACAAGTTTCTGCACTGTCGGCACGGGCAACCCCGTTTCCGCCGCCAGTTCTGCCGCCGAAACGCGCGAAAAGCCGCAATGGCGCGCGGCGGCGCTCATCGTGACTACGGCGTAATCGGCAAGGTTTGACAGGCGCATTCGGCACTCTCGGGTTAAATCGGACTAAATCGTTCCGATTACACTTAAGGGCGCCAAAATGGCATTTCAATCCAAATCAAACTGTTGCGAGTCGTTAGCAACTACTTCGCGTTTAAAACGGCTGTCCTACACGGCGGAACGCGGCCACGGTGGTTGCGGCTCTTTCCAATCGTCGGTTCCCCGTTCGGGTTTGCGCGGCCAAACGTAAAACTGTAACCTATGAGCAAAGCACCGGAAAACAACGGCAAAACCCGAAACGGCCAGGGTTACACGGTGTAACTAGTGTAACCCTGGCCCGTTATTCAGCCGGCCTTTTCCGCCGCAATCCACGCATCGACGTTTTCTTCCATGATCGACAACGGCACCGGACCGCTTTTCAGAATGACATCGTGGAAGCCGCGAATATCGAATGCATCGCCAAGCGCAGCCTGTGACCGGCTGCGCAATTCCATAATTTTCAGCTTGCCGATCGTGTAGGCTGTCGCCTGGCCCGGATAGACGATGTAGCGCTCGATAGCTTTGCGCACGTCGCCCTCGGGATTGGGCGTGTTTCCGGACAGATAAGCGATGGCTTCCTCGCGGCTCCAGCGCTTGTGATGCAGGCCGGTATCCACAACCAGTCTACAGGCTCTCCACAGTTCCATCCCCAACCTGCCAAAGTCGGAATAAGGATCGGTGTAGAACCCCATATCCTTGCCCAGTTCCTCGGTATAAAGACCCCAGCCTTCCGAATAGGCGGTCACGCCGCCGAACCTGCGGAAGGGCGGAATATCGCCGAGGGCGGTCTGGATCGAAAGCTGTAGATGGTGGCCCGGCAGCCCCTCGTGATAAGCCAGCGCCTCCAGTTCGTTCTTTGACATATCGCGCAGATTATACAGGTTCACATAATAGGTTCCGGGGCGTGATCCATCGGGTGCGGGCCGCTGGTAAAACGCCTTGCCCGCCGACTTCTCGCGGAACGCCTCCACCGGCTTCACCACCAGCGGATCAGTTGGCAGTGTGGCGAAAAACTCGGGCAGTTTCGCTTCCATTGCGGCCATTTTGGTGGCGGTGTCTGCGAGATACCCCTCGCGCGTTTCGTAAAAGAATTGCGGATCATCGCGGGTGAAGGCGAAGAATTCCTGCAGCGTGCCCTTGAAACCGACCTGCGCCATGATCTTACGCATTTCGCCGTGGATCCGGTCCACTTCGCGCAGACCGATATTGTGAATTTCGTCCGGCGACAGATCGGTGGTTGTGTAGCTGGCGAGCAGCGCCTTGTAATAGGCCGCGCCATTGGGCAACCGCCACACGCCGTCGTCGGTTGGCGCAATGGCTTGCTGGCGCTTCATCTCAGCCAGCAGACGCTGGTAGCCGGGGCGCGCGGCGCTGTTCCACGCTGCCACTGCGTCTTGCTTCAGATCGGCTGCCGCGCTGGACGCCAAACCGAGCGCGTCGGTCTTGCTTGCAAAATCCTCGAGCACGGCGTTGTCGTCGCCCGCATCGATCAGGTTTTCAATGTCGGAAATCACATAGGGATAGACCCATTTGGGCGGCATCACACCGCTATCGGCACGCTCGCGCGATGTGGCGGTAAGCGTATCGAGCACGGTTCCGATACCCTCGATCCGCGCAATGTAATCGCGCGCCTGCTGTTCGTCCTTGACCGAGTGAATATTGATCAGAAACGCCGGAAGCCCGGATTGCGCGCCGGACATCTGGTTGAAAAGATAGCCGTTTTCGCGAAACGGGAAGAGCGAGGCCGACCGCGCAGCCATCGAAGCAAACAAACGCCGGGAGAGTTGTTCCTGCTCGCCGAGACTAGCGGGATCGTACATCGCTACTGCACCGGCAGCGTTCTGCAACCGCTGCTGATCCGCAATCGCAGCGGCGTCGGAATAATCATCCCATTTGCCGTAATCCGCGCCGCGCTGTCCGCGATATGCCTGGCTTTCGGGTGATGCGGCGAGCTCGGCTGCGTCATAGGCTTCAAACAGGGCGCGGAGAGATTGCTGTTCGGCCTCGGCACTTTGCACCATGACCGGCGCAACTTCCGGCGCGGTGCCCATATTGGCGCAACCTGCCAGCAATGCGCTCGCCGCAACCGCGCCAAGCAAAGACCGTTTCAACATTCTTGTTCTCCCAGTGACATAATATTGCTTCCAGGATTGCCCGCCTTGCGCCCTCATTGCAATCCGTTTGCCTACTCCGGCCCGAATTGCCATAGCGCCAGCCGATGCTGTTCGATCTTCTCAAGCCCGCGATATACTCGCTCGATCCGGAGCGGGCGCACCGGCTGACGATTGCCGCCTTGCGTGCCAAGCCGGTGCTGAAAAGCCATCCTGTCGGCGGCCCGCTGGCGGTTGATCTGGCGGGTTTGCGCTTTCCCAATCCGGTCGGGCTTGCGGCTGGCTTCGACAAGGATGCCGAAGTGCCCGATGCAATGCTGGCGATGGGTTTCGGCTTTACCGAAGTGGGATCGATTACCCCGCTGCCGCAAGCGGGCAATCCCAAACCGCGCCTGTTCCGGCTGGTCGAAGACCGTGCGGTGATCAACCGGATGGGGTTCAACAATGGCGGGCTGGCGGGCGCATTGCCCAGGCTGAAGGCGCGCAAGGATCGCGGCGGGATCGTAGGTGTGAATGTAGGCGCTAACAAGGATAGCACCGATCGCAGCGCCGATTATGCCACCATGACCAAAGCCGTGGTGCCTTACGCATCCTATCTGGCGGTCAATATCAGCAGCCCCAATACGCCGGGCCTGCGCGCGTTGCAGGATGAAGGGGCGTTGATCGACCTGCTCGATGGAGTGATCGCGGCGCGCGGGTCATATGACGTGCCGATATTCCTCAAGGTCGCGCCTGATCTGGAACCGGCAGACATGGATGCAATCGCGCGGATCGCGCTGGACAGGCAGCTGGGCGCGCTGATCGTCTCCAACACAACGATTGCGCGGCCCGCCTTGAAATCGCGCCACGCCGATCAGACGGGCGGACTTTCGGGTCAGCCCTTGCGCGATCTGGCGCTGCAGCGCATCCGCGATTTCCGCAGCGCGACGGGGGGGGCAATGCCGCTGGTGGGCGTTGGCGGGATCGCTACCGCGGAAGACGCGTGGGCACGCATTCGCGCCGGCGCCAGCCTGGTCCAGCTTTATACCGCCATGGTCTATGAAGGTCCCGCATTAGCCAAGACGATTACGCGCGGTCTGGCCGGACTGATGAAACGCGACGGCTTTTCGGGCATTGCCGCGGCAGTCGGGAGCGAATAGCACCGCGATCATGATTACACGCCTCATCGCTTCGCTGGTTCTGCTTCTGCCGCTTGGCGCTTGCGCTACGCCGATGGCGGGCCCTTTGCCGCCGCAAAATTTTGGAGTGGTCAGCGCGGCAGATCCGCGCGCAGCAGAAGCGGGTGCATCAATCCTCCGGCAAGGCGGCACCGCCACCGATGCCGCGATTGCAACCATGCTTGCGCTGACTGTGGTCGAACCGCAATCAAGCGGGATTGGCGGCGGCGGCTTTTTCGTCCGCGGAACAGCGGATGGGGCTGTCACGACAATCGACGGGCGCGAAACGGCACCAGCGGCAGCGGGCGAAGACTGGTTTCTTTTCAGCGATGGCCAGCCCGTTGGTTATCGCGGCGCTGTCATGACCGGGCTCAGCACCGGTGTGCCCGGTAATATCCGCCTTGCGGAGATGGCGCATCGCCAACACGGGCGGCTGGATTGGACAGAACTGTTTGCTCCGGCAATCAAATTGGCAAGCGAGGGTTATATTCTGAGCGAGCGCGGTCATGAATATCTTTCGAGCCAATCGGAACGGGCGGCACGCGATCCGGCGATCAGGCCGGTATATTTCGGCGCCGATAATGTTCCGCTCCCTGTCGGCAGTCTTATCCGCAACCCTGATCTGGCTGAAACGCTGCAGCGCATTGCGATTGCAGGGGCACAGTATTTTTACGAGGGGCCGCGCGGCGCGGCGCTGGCTGCCAAAGTTGCCGCCGACACACCGCGCACCGCCGGAATGACGGCGGCCGATATAGCAAATTACCGTGCGGCCGAGCGCAGTGCGGTCTGCGGTGAATATCGCAGCTACCGGATTTGCGGAATGGGGCCGCCATCATCCGGCGCGACCACGGTTTTCGCGATCCTGAAACAGCTGGAAGCGCATGATCTGGCCGCTTTGGGTGCAGAAAATCCGGTATTCTGGCACCTGTTCGCCGAATCCCAGCGGCTCGCCTATGCCGACCGGGAACGGTATCTGGCCGACGGCGATTACGTTTCCGTGCCTGTGGCGGGCCTGATGGACGGCGATTATCTGGCTGCCCGCGGCGGTCTGATTGCGCCCGATGCACGCATGGCGGATGTTTCGCACGGATTGCCGGCTGACATGTCTCTCGCTCCGCCTGATGGGGATGAACCGGCAGAAAACGGCACCTCGCATTTCGTGGTAGTCGATGGAGCAGGTAATGCGGTGAGCTATACATCCACTATCGAAGGCTCCTTCGGTTCGGGGCTGACGTTCGGCGGGTTTTATCTCAACAATGAACTGACCGATTTCAGCTTCACACCGGAAAAGGATGGCCGGAAAATCGCTAACCGCGTCCAAGGCGGCAAGCGGCCGCGCAGTTCCATGTCACCAACTCTGGTTTACGCGCCCGATGGCGAACTGGTGATGGCTATTGGCGCTGCTGGCGGCTCGACAATCCCGGTGCAGGTCGCGCGCGGGCTTATCGGCATGATCGATTTCGGTATGACGCCTGCGGATGCACTTGCTTTACCTGTTTTGTATTCGCCGGGTGATGCGATTTCGGTGGAGGCTGGAACCTATCTGGAAGACATGATCCCCGCGTTGCGCAATCTGGGTCATGATGTCGCGGCGCGCGGCTTGCCGCTAAAGGCCAATGCTGCGCGCAAAATCAGCGGGATCTGGGTAGGTGCGGCTGATCCGCGGAGCGAGGGCATTGCGGTTACCCGCTAGGGATGTGCCCATGCCGCTGGCACCTCGCCGTCGCCACTTGCAGATGGCCCTTGCCGCTGGCCCTTGCCGCTGGCCCTTGCCGCTGGCCCTGCGGAACCCTAAACCATCATAAACCGTAACAGCGGTAATAATTTCGCGGGAAAGAGGAGCGGGCCCAAGGTGCAGCTTGCAGAAATCGAATCGGCCAACAGCCTTGTAGAACTGTTTTTCAAACGCGCCGGGGAAAAAGGCGATGCGCCCTTCCTTGGCCGCAAATCGGGCGGCGAATGGGTAACGCAAAGCTGGGCCCAAACCGCCGAACAGGTTTGCATATTGGCCGAAAGCCTGCGCGGTTTAGGCCTGGAGCCGGGCGACCGCGTGATGCTGGTTTCCGAAAACCGGCCTGAATGGTGCGTCGCCGATCTCGCGATCATGGCGGCGGGCTGTATTACAGTGCCCGCATATACCACCAACACGACGCATGATCACGAGCACATCCTCGATAATTCGGGGGCGCGCGCGGTCATCGTATCGGGCGACAAGCTGGCGGCGCCGCTGCTGCCCGCGATGCTGCAATCGGGCATCGCCGAACATCTGATCGCGATCGACGGTCAGAAACAGAGCCAGGCCGGTAGCTTTCGCGGGCATAACTGGGCCGATCTTCTGACGGGCGATGCGCAGGCCGCGCGCGCCGCTGTCGATGCCCGGGTTGCGTCGATGAAACGCGATGACACTGCCTGTATAATCTATACCAGCGGCACGGGCGGTGCACCGCGCGGAGTGCTCCAGCATCACGGCGCGATCCTGTGCAATGTGGCTGGCGCAGCCGAAGTGCTGATAGAAGATTTCGGTCTGGATGAGGGGGACCGTTTTCTCTCGTTCCTGCCGCTCAGCCATGCTTACGAACATTCGGGCGGACAGTTTTTGCCCATCGGTGTCGGCGCGGAAATTTTCTATTCGGAGGGGCTGGAAAAACTGGCCAGCAACATCGAAGAAGTGCGCCCGACAGTAATGGTTGTGGTGCCGCGCCTGTTCGAGGTTCTGCGTACCCGCATCATCAAGCAAATCGAGAAACAGGGCCGCGTGCCGAATTACCTGATGGACCGCGCGCTCACCATCGGAGCGCGTAAGGCCGAGGGGCGCGGGCGGATGCTTGACAAGGCGATGGACATGGTTCTCGAAAAATCGCTGCGTCCCAAAATCCGCGCAAAATTCGGCGGGCGTTTGAAAGCGATGGTGTCAGGTGGTGCACCGCTCAACCCTGAGGTCGGGATATTTTTCGACGCGATGGGGCTGACCATGCTGCAGGGTTACGGCCAGACGGAGGCTGGCCCCGTCATCAGTTGTAACCGTCCGGCAACGGGCATCAAGATGGACACAGTCGGCGCGCCGCTTCGCGGGGTGGAGGTCAAAATTGCCGAAGACGGTGAAATCCTCTGCCGCGGCGAACTGGTAATGCACGGCTATTGGCAAAACAGTGCCGAGACGAAGCGCACGCTTAAGAATGGCTGGCTGCACACCGGCGATATCGGACATTTAGACGACAAGGGCCGGATTATCATAACCGACCGCAAGAAAGACATGATCGTCAATGACAAGGGCGATAATGTCGCGCCGCAGAAAATAGAAGGTATGCTGACACTCCAGCCCGAGATCGCGCAAGCCATGGTTGTTGGCGACAAACGCCCCTATCTGGTCGGCCTGATTGTGCCGGACGCCGAATGGGCGCTTGAATGGGCGCAGAAAAACGGCGAGAAATTCGACATGGCCGCGCTACAGGATCTACCGGCATTCCGCAGCGCGGTTCGCAAAGGAGTGGACCGCGTAAGCCAGAGTGTCTCAGTCACCGAAAAAGTCCGCCAATTCGAATTCGCGGACGAGCCATTCTCGGTTGAAAACGAGGAAATGACGCCGAGCCTGAAAATCCGCCGCCACAAAATCCGCGAACGCTATCAGGCACGGCTGGACGGGCTTTATCGGAGTTGATCTTCTGACCCGCTTTGATTGCAGACCATTTTCTGTGGGGAGTTACATCGCTGGTATTGCGGGGCAAATGGCGTGTTATAATGATTTTTCGGCCCGCCCGATTATCAAGGCAATGGAGGATGACGCTCGGCCACGGGTAACGTAAAAGCCGGTTAACCGTACACCGCTCGATATCTTGACAGAGTTTGGCGAATAGTCGGTTCCACGGTTCAACTAACCGCCGGCGAAGCTGTTTCAGAGGTTTAGGCCGCCTCAGCTTCGATGAACTCAGGGTAGAAACTGGGTTCGCGGTCGGACCAGCCGGGCGCTGTTGCGGCAGCTTCGCTCAGGCTTTGCAACAAATCCCGGCGGCAGTCCGGGCGGATTTGCGGCAAGGCAGCAGCGCCGCAAAATGCGCTGGGCAGCCACGCGCGGATGTCAGCGCCGAGCAGACGCTCGTAAAGGAAGCGGAACGCTGAAAAACTGGCGATACGTTCCTGCGCCAGGTCGAATGCGGCAACCCGGATGAGTTTGCCCATGAAGCTTTCAATCTGTTCGAAGCCGTGGCTTGCGGGAATATCGTCGCGCAGTGCCTTCAATTCCTGATAGGTCACATATTGGCTGCGAATGGCCGCGCTTTCCGCGGCATCGCGGGCCCACAGCTTGAAGGCATCCTGCCGGCCAAGACCGATATCGAGGCTGCGCCGGATATAGCGCTGTTCTGCCGCGTCAAAGCTGGCAAATTCGCGCATTTCCGCGATTGTCATTGAAATGGTTTCAGCTGCAGCCATTGCCCGGTCCCCCATCGCGCAGGCTAATCGGCCCGCGCGCTTTCTGGCTCCGGTTGTCACTGAATATGGTTAGCGTTTGGTAAACGCGCAGAAAAATTTGTTCATATCAGCCCGGCCAGGGGGCTGCTGGGATCCGCATATTTCCGCGTTGCCATGCGGCCCGACAAATACGCATCCCGCCCGGCCTGGACTGCCAGCTTCATCGCCCGCGCCATCCGGATCGGGTCCTTAGCCTCGGCAATTGCGGTGTTCATCAACACGCCGTCGCAGCCAAGTTCCATCGCGACAGCAGCATCGCTCGCCGTGCCGACGCCTGCATCAACCAGCACCGGCACGCTGGCCCCTTCGACTATCAGGCGGATAGTAACACGGTTCTGGATACCCAGCCCGCTGCCGATCGGTGCGCCCAGAGGCATAACCGCAACCGCGCCGGCTTCTTCAAGCTGTTTGGCGGCAATCGGATCGTCGGTGCAATAGACCATCGGCTTGAACCCTTCGCCGGCAAGCACTTCGGTGGCCTTGAGCGTTTCGCGCATATCGGGATATAATGTGCGCGCTTCGCCCAGCACTTCAAGTTTGACCAGATCCCAGCCGCCGGCCTCGCGCGCCAATCGCAAAGTGCGGATCGCATCATCTGCGGTGAAGCAGCCAGCCGTATTGGGCAGATAGACTGTCTTGGCCGGATCGATGAAATCGGTTAGCATTGGCGCTGCCGGGTCAGACACGTTCACGCGGCGTACCGCCACAGTGACGATTTCCGCGCCGCTGGCTTCCAGCGCTGCTGCGTTCTCTGCAAAATCCTTGTATTTACCCGTTCCCACGATCAGCCGCGATGTGAAGGTTTGGCCTGCCACTGACCAGCTATCATCGCCCCCATCGCCCCCATCGCCCTGTCCGCCGCCGACGAAATGGACGATCTCCAGCACATCGCCTTCCATCAGGGCAATGTCGGCAAGCCGGGAACGCGGCGCGATTACCGAATTATGCTCAACCGCGACCTTGGCCGGGTCCAGCTGCATCTGGCGCACCAGATCGGCGATGGAGGATTTGGCGGGCGCGCTATGCGTTTCGCCGTTGACGGTCAGGTTCAGTGATGCGGCCATACAGGCCAGATAGCGTGTGCTACGCGCGGCGCAAGTTGATGATGTGTGCAGCAGCGACCAGAGCGACGCCAGCAATTGTCAAACCGGCTTCGGAATATCCATGCTCGACAAATAATGCGCCCCCCATCAGCGCCAGCCCGGTGATACCCAGCACGACGGGCGCAAGCCGGCGATGTTTCACTGCGCCCATACCGACCGCAAGCGCTCCGATCACGACCGCAATTGCCAGGCCCGCTTCGTGGAATTGCGGCGCAAACAAAAGGCCTCCGCTGGCGCCGAGTAGAGTGACCAGCGCCAACCCTGCCACACAATGCGCGGCGCACAGCGCCGACAGGACCACGCCCGCACGGTCCAGCCAATGCCTGACCGTGCGGCTGTTTGTCGGAAGCGTTGCTGAAACCATAAACATCATTTATGATATATTATATCATTGCGCAAGTCGGATTCGGCCTTGCGGTTCGAACAATTGATCCGCATCTGGGGCAGATGGCCACAACCGTTCTTCAGCGAGACGCCGCGCCAACGCTGGCCGGCAGCGTAGTTCGCCCCGTCAATATCGCAAATTGGCTGCTGTTCGTTGCAGTCATGGTTCTGATAATGGTGGGCGTCGGCGGAATCACCCGCCTGACCGAATCCGGTCTTTCGATTACCCAATGGGACCCGGTTACGGGCGCGTTGCCACCACTGGGCGAGGCGCAATGGCAGGCCGAATTCGAGCTTTACCGCGCCACTCCTGAGTTTATCAACGAATCAGGGCCGGCCGGGATGGATCTCGCGGCATTCAAGTTCATCTATTTCTGGGAATGGTTTCACCGGCTTTGGGGCCGCTTGATCGGTCTGGCATTTGCCGTGCCTCTGATCTGGTTCTGGGTGAAGCAGGCAATTCCGGCAGGGTACAAACCGCGGTTGCTCGCGTTGCTTGCACTTGGCGGGCTGCAAGGCGTGTTCGGCTGGTACATGGTTCGCTCCGGTCTGTCGGGTACCATGACCGACGTCAGCCATTTCTGGCTCTCCATTCACTTGGTGACC
Organism: Altererythrobacter aquiaggeris; assembly: GCF_037154015.1. Taxonomy (NCBI): domain Bacteria; kingdom Pseudomonadati; phylum Pseudomonadota; class Alphaproteobacteria; order Sphingomonadales; family Erythrobacteraceae; genus Aestuarierythrobacter; species Aestuarierythrobacter aquiaggeris. Next base: position 89,614 of record NZ_JBANRL010000001.1, on the reverse strand, counting down.
GCATTTTTCACATTGGGAGGGCTCGTGTGGACAGCATTGGACCTGCGCGCATATGCTGCTGACCAGGCAGCCCCTCCGGCACGGTTTACGGGCCTGGCGTGGGCTGCCGGATTTATCCTGTTTGTGCAAATTCTGCTGGGCGCATGGGTTGCCGGACTGAACGCAGGCCTCGCTTCAGACAGCTGGCCGCTTATGCAAGACAGATTAGTGCCTGAATGGGATACGTCTCGCGGCTTCTTCTGGGCGGCAACGCATGATCCGTATCTGCTGCATTTCGCCCATCGCTGGTGGGCGTGGATTGCCGTCATCGCGCTGGTTGTGATGGCGCGCAGAGTCAAACCGGTAAATCGGCTTGCATCAATCGCAATTCACTCCGCCTTTGGAACGCAAATCCTGCTTGGCATCGCAACGGTGATGACCGGTGTCGCACTTTGGCTCGCGGTGGCGCACCAATTGGTCGGCGCGCTGCTGGTTGCGGCCTTTGCCTGGGGCGCCCATGCGCTGGGCAGCAGGGCATGAAGCAGCCGCATAGCCGAAGAAAGATTCTGCAGATCCTGGGGGCGGCGGCAGTATTTTCCCCCGCGTTTCCAATGACTGCAAATGCGTCACCTAGCCAGTTTTCTCCCCCGTTGGCGCCCATGAACTTGCGTCGCAGCCTCCGGCGTGACCTGGGTGACGGAAAAACCATCACGATCACTCGCGACTACGAGGTCGAGTTTACTGCGCTGGGCTCGGGATATTCGTTGTCCGGCCGGCAGGTTTCGGTCGAAATCGACGCTCCGCCTTCACTGGCAAGATTTGCTGGTTTCGAATTCGACCGCGACGATTCTGCAGCCTATCCAGTCAATCTGGGCGTGAGCGGCGTGTTGATGGATGCCCGCCAAATTGACGATTCGATTTCGCTGGCGCGCGCAGTTGCCGAAGCACTGGACGTGATAGCTGATGCGGGCTTGCCGGTGGACGATCAAGCGCAGGCACGCGCCTATATCTCTGTGCTGGCGCAATCAGCAGCTACCGCCAATGCGGCTTCCCCGCCCGATCTGTTTGTTCCGCCCGCATCGGCCAATCGCCGCCAGGACACGATCTCCCTGCCGGGCGGGCTGAAAGGAACGATTGCCGTCGAATTTTCGGGAAACCGTGCTGCCGCCAGCGGCCTCATGACGAGTGCAAAACGGCTGATCATAACCGAATTATCAGGGTCTCGCAGAACCTCCGAGGAACACTGGATCCTCGGCTAACTCAGCCGTGACGTGGCAAGCATTTTGCACAGAGGTATTATTTTACCTTCCGGCAATCGCCCGATTTGCTTGACTTGCGGATGATTTGCGTCAAAAGCGCGCGCATTCGGGCACCCCTGATCGGGTGCCTATTTGTTTGTATTCCTATCTTAAGGACCATGCCATGAAGGCGCTGACCAAGACCACCCGGTCGATCAAACCGGCTGAGGTCGAAAAAAACTGGCACATTATCGATGCCGATGGACTGGTTGTCGGCCGTGTTGCCACAATCATCGCGAACCACCTGCGCGGAAAGCACAAGCCAAGCTATACGCCGCATGTTGACTGCGGCGATCACATCATTGTTATCAATGCCGACAAGGTCCGGTTCACCGGTAACAAGATGACGGGCAAGATTTACTACAAGCACACCGGCTATGTCGGTGGCATCAAGGAAACCACGCCTGCCAAGATCCTCGAAGGCCGCTTTCCCGAGCGCGTGCTTGAAAAGGCTGTCGAGCGTATGATTCCGCGCGGCCCGCTGGGTCGTGCCCAGATGAAAGCGCTGCACCTCTATAACGGCACCGAACACCCGCATGAAGGTCAAAAGCCTGCGGTGCTCGACGTTGCCTCTATGAACCGCAAGAACAAGGCTGCTCAATAATGGCTGACGACAAGAAACCAGACCCGAAGGCTGCCGAAACAGAGGCTGCTGCCGCGGCCGCTCCGAAAGCCAAAACCGAAGCCAAGGCAACCAAGGCCAAGCCTAAGGCTGCCAAGAAGGCCGACGCTAAAGCCGAAACCAAAACCGATGCCAAAGCGCCAAAAGCCAAGGCGGCAAAGGACAAGGCTCCGGCTGACAAGGCTCCTGAAGAAAAAGCGTCCGAAGGCGGACCCGCTGTAGCCACCGAAGCGAAGCCTGCTGAAACCAAGGCGCCCGAAACCAAGCCGGAATCTACCACCGTTTCCGATCTGGCCGATCTCAAGACGATTGCTGGCGATGCCCCCGATGCTGATGCAGTTGCTGCTGCTCAAGGTGCCGGAGAAGTTGGCCAAGCGGCGCCCCAGGCTCCGACTACGCCGCTGCGCGAGCAGGAAATCGATGCACAAGGCCGGTCTTATGCGACCGGCCGGCGCAAGGATGCAACTGCACGCGTCTGGATCAAGCCCGGCAAGGGCATAATCACGATCAACGGGCGCGATCAGGAAGTGTATTTCGCACGTCCGACGCTGCGGCTCGTCATCAACCAGCCCTTCACGATTTCCGAGCGTGACGGGCAGTATGACGTGATCGCAACCACCAAGGGTGGCGGGCTTTCAGGCCAGGCCGGCGCGGTAAAGCACGGCATCAGCCAGGCTCTCTCGCGTTACGAACCTGCTTTGCGCGCAACGATGAAGTCAGCTGGCTTCCTCACGCGAGACAGCCGTGTGGTCGAACGTAAGAAATACGGCCGGGCCAAGGCTCGCAAGAGCTTCCAGTTCTCCAAGCGTTAAACGCGTTCAGACAATCAACACCAGAAAGGGCGGCCCTCGGGTCGCCTTTTTTGTTGTTTTAGGCGGACTGTTTGCGCCGCCGCCGGCCTATTGGTCCGAAAAGGTGCGGTGCTCTACTGTCAAACCATGACCCTGCCGGTAAAGCAGGGTGTTATAAGCGGGCGGTGCGCCCCTGAGCCGCGTTGAAAGTGTTCCGGCGCCGACAACCTTTACCCCGTTTCCAGCGGCTTCACGGATCAAGTCGAACGAATGGTGCACATGGCCGGAAAGCACTGCATCTGCACCGGCACCCGCCAGTGCTGCAAACGCTTCATCACCCCCGATGGTCGGGTTCTTGTCGCCGTGACGCGCCGGAACAAGCGGGTGATGGCAGGCAACAATCACATAGTCATGGTTTTGACGCGCCTGTTTCAACTGGCCGAGCGTCTTCGCCAAAGCCTCGTCGCGGACATATCCATCGGACCACGGGAAGCGAGGCTGGATGCGGACGGTCGTCTTGAGCGGGACCACAGCGAGCGCTCCAAGATCAAGCTGGGCTTCGACGGTGCGTTCCAGGGCGCCAAACCGTCCATAAGGGTTGGTAAATCGCTCCCACAAATTGTAGTAAGGCATATCATGATTGCCGGGTTCGATCGTGACCGGAACCCCCAAGCTGCCGAAAAATTCTCGCGCAGCGGCAAATTCGGAATGCTTCGCGCGCTGCGTAACATCACCGGTGCAAATTACCGCAGCCGGTTTCTCTTGCGCGACAGCGGCAGCAAACCAATCAAGAGCAGTGCGGTTTTCTGCACCAAAATGGACATCGCTTACATGGAATAACAGTGTTTCTTCAGCCATGCGTAGCGCAAAGCAGATCGAGACCGAGCGGTGCAAGCGAAAAACTTTCGCTTGGCTGCCCTTCGATGATTTCTCCATCGATCATCAGGTCAAGCGGTTCGTCACCGGTCGAGCGACAAATAACCTCGGCAAACTGGCCGATGTCGTCATGTGGCCCCTTGCGATAATCGCGCAATGCGATTGCGGCACCCTGGGCAAGAAAATCAGCGACACCGTCAATGCTATAGCCGGCAGCCGCGATCTTCCCTGACTGCGGGTATAACCGGATAGCGCCATACCCATCCGGATTGCCCGCCGCGGGCTTGTCGAGCCTGGCCAGCGACCCGTTGGCACTGCGCTGGATGACTTCATTTGCGTGCGAAAGGGCACCGGCGATATCGCGATCGCGGATATCCTCGCGCACATTGGCCCAGCGGGCGCCGGGCCCGGCCAGGATTTCCGCTACGGCGATCCCGTCGCGCCAGCGGATGCAATCGATCCTCGATCTGGTCAATTCGCCGCGAGAGAGTAACGCAACAATGTCCAGCGAGCCAAGGTCCCCGTGCAGCGTATGGGACAACAGATTGCTGGTTCCCCCGGGCAGCGCCAGAACAGCCCCGCCCCAACCTTCCAGCGCAGTCAGACAGCCGTTAAGCGTGCCATCACCGCCATGAATGACGACCAGATCCGTATCCGAATCGTCCAGATCCCTAATGGCAGGCAACCCGTCATCTTTACAGTCCGAGCGTTCCAGCGCGCCATAGCCGGAAAGGCTTTCCGCAAGCTCTGCGATCTGGCTATCGTCATGACTTCCGCTTGCCGAATTATACACCAGCCTGATTTTCTGTGTCTTGGTCATGTCAGCTAAGCGCGCCGATCTGCCGCCGGTTCCACGCGCCACCGGTCAAACCCGGCGGGTCCAGATAAGCCAGGCGGCAAAAACGTTGAAACAGGTGTAACCGGCGTAATAATACCAGACCTCGGGATTGCCTGTTCCGACCAGCAGCATCGCCGCCAATAACACCGCAAATTCGCTTATCAGACTGGCCCGCCCACCCAACATATGCACAAACCATGGCATCCGGCCGATAAGTGGATGCCCGCTCTCGAGCACAGCCTTGTGCAAGGCAAAATTGCCGATTCCCAGCAGAAAGGTAATCAAAACGGCCATCCGCATTCATATAGGCGGGTTGTTCGTCGATTACCAAAGGCCATTCGTGGGCATCTTCGCGCAATTCGTCGGTAGCGCGATGCTCTGGTCGAGACATATTGTGTTTCGGTATAGCAGTTGCTGCGTAACTTTCTGGCTTGGAGCATTAGTATCGTACGCAGTCGGCATTTCTCCCCCGCCCGCCGGTTGCGGTAGATTGAAAGGAAATGACCATGAATACTTGGCATCTCACCCCAACCCTCGCGAGGAGTTTCGCCGCAATCGGCCTGGCAGCCACAGTTGCCATCGCGCAACCGGCGATCGCCGGCACCAATCCGGTCGTGGCGCACGTCAATTACGCCGACCTGGCGCTGACCACCCCGGAAGGTCAGAAAACACTCCAGACCAGACTGAATGAAGCAGCGCGGCAGGTTTGCCGGTTCGACAGTCAAGGCCGGTTGAAAACATCCCGGCAAGAAAACGCCTGTTACAGAGAAACCCGGCAGAAGGTTTCCGTACAAATGGCATCGGTAATCCGCGACAACCTGCTTGGCGGATAACGATACCTCAAACGGATCCGGGATGGTTTAGTCCCCCCGCCCGGATCCCCCCTTGGCCGCCTTCGGGCGGCCTTTTACTGGCCGGACCGCTAGCGCCCGGCCATTGCCTTCACTTTTGCCAGATAGGTGCGGCCAATCCTGAGCTTTTCACCATCTTCAAGCTCGGCAGACCACACACCCAATCCATCGTGTTTCAGCCCGCGAATGGCATCGCGGCGCAGGATGTTCGATCTGTGGATGCGGATAAATTCGTCGGGATCGAGCCGTTTCTCAAGCCCGGCTATCGTTTGCAGCAGCAAATATGTCCGTTCGCCGACATGCAACCGGACATAATCGCGTTCTGCATCGATCCGGCTGACCTGCGCCACTTCGATGCGCAGCAATTCCGAACGATGCGGCACCCATAATTCGGACAGCCACTGGCTCCGCCTGGTGCTGGAGGTGCCGCGCCTTTCTGATGCGCGTTCAATTGCGCGGGCCAGCCGCTGCGGGGTCACCGGTTTCAACACATAATCGACCGCGTCGCAATCAAACGCCTCGACCGCAAAAGAATCGTGGGCCGTCACGAATATGACCGCGGGCTTCTGGTCCAGTTTGGCAATCGCTCTGGCTACAGCCAGGCCGTCCAGTTCGGGCATGGTCATATCGAGCAGCACAAGGTCGGGGGAAAGTGCTTCGATCAGCCGCAGGGCCGCAGCGCCGTCATTGGCTGTGCCGGCGACCGTAATGGCGTCAAGCGAAGCGCAGATGACTTGCATCCGCTCTACCGCGAGCGGTTCGTCATCCACGATCAAAGTTTTCAAAACCGGTTTTTCAGTTTCGTCAGTCATGGCGTTCAAGCGGCATCCGCAGCTGTGTCGAATATCCGTTTTGGGTCGGTCCGGATGAAATGCTCGCAAGCGGGCCGAAACACGCCTCAAGCCGGTCGGCAACATTGGCAAGCCCGATACCAAATCCGTGATTGCCGGTGTCGGGCACGCTGGGGCCATCGTCGCTGACTGTCAGCACCAGACGATCATATTCCTCTCGTGCCTTGATCACGATCGTCACAATCCGGGATACGGGTGCGACGCCGTATTTGACCGAATTTTCAACCAGAGGCTGTAAAATCATCCCCGGAACCATGGCGTTTGCCAGATCGCCCGGCAGATCGAATTCGAACCTGAGGCGATGGGGAAAGCGGGCCGATTCGATATCCAGATAATGCCGCTGAAGTGCAAACTCCTCCGCCAAGGGCACATCGGCAGTAGGTTCTTCGGCCAGGCTATGCCGGTAAAAACTCGCGGTCGCCTGGATCATCTGTTCGGCCCGCTCCGCTTTGCCTGTCATGACCAGCGCAGATAATGAATTGAGCGTGTTGAACAAAAAGTGCGGATTGACCTGATACCGCAGCGAGCGGAGTTCGGCGGCCTTGGCTGCCCGCCGAAATTCGCCTTCGCGCCGCTCCGCCGCGCGTGCCTGCGCACCTTCGAGCAAAGCCAGGTATAGCGCAGCCCAGGCGAGGAGCAGGAAATAGCGGCCCAGCGCGGATTCGGTCAGCACTCTGAACTTGCGATAGGGCGTGTCCCCGCGTGCGAGTGTGACGGTCGTTGTCTCAGTTTCGGGTTTTTGCTCGCCATCTTCCGATTCGGTCGGCACATCGACGAGCAGATTACCGGCAGCATCGCGGCGAAATTTTACGCCATCCTCGCCGATCTTGTTCAACACCCGCCCTTCCATATCCGCAAATGCCCATTGATTGATCTGGGCGATCAACAGCGCTGCCGGAAAGGCGATGATGAGCGCTACCGCGGCTTTGGCAGCCAAGCTGCGATTGTCGAAAATGCGCAGAACCAGCCAAACACCGATGGTCACCAGCACGCCGCCGAAACACACCGCCAGACGGCGAATTATCAGCTCGTCCTGAAAATCATAATCGGCCAGCAAGCTGCTCAGCGTCGCCAGTAGGAAATAGGCGACCCACAGAGTGACCATCGATACGAGCACGACCTTGAAGGGCACTCTGGCACGGGGCTCGGCCGGCGCAGCCGCAGTATCGCGTTTCATATCCATTACCGGCAGACTTTGGACGAAATCTCGCATTCAATCCAGCGCCGCCGTCGATCTGGTGGCGCGTTTTGTCGAACGATCAAATGTCCTGTTAAGTCGGCAAAAGGTGTTCTTCCGCGATTTTCTTGCGCCAGATTTCCGGCGCCAGCTTATGGACGTTGTTGCCTTTGCTATCGACCGCGACGGTCACGGGCATATCCTCGACGGTGAACTCGTAAATGGCTTCCATGCCCAGATCTTCAAAGCCGACAACCCTGGCTTCCTTGATTGCGCGGCTGACCAGATAGGCTGCGCCGCCGGTTGCCATTAAATATGACACCTTGAAGCGCGAGATTACATCAACTGCATCATTGCCGCGTTCGGCCTTGCCGATCATGGCCAGCAGGCCCAGATCGAGCATCATTTCGGTAAATCGGTCCATCCTTGTCGCCGTGGTCGGGCCGGCCGGACCCACGGCTTCGCCCATGACGGGATCGACCGGGCCGACATAGTAAATGGCGCGGTTCGTGAAATCGACCGGCAATTGTTCCCCCGCAGCAATCATGTCCTGAATCCGCTTATGCGCCGCATCGCGTCCGGTGAGCATCTTGCCCGACAGGAGCAGGCGGTCTCCGTGATCCCAGCTGGCCACCTGTTCCTTGGTCAGATTATCCAGATCAACCCGCTTGGCCGCAGCATCAGGCTGCCAGTTCACGTCAGGCCATTCGTCCAGCTTGGGTGTTTCCAGAAAGGAAGGCCCCGACCCGTCGAGAGTGAAATGGGCGTGGCGCGTTGCGGCGCAATTGGGGATCATCGCCACCGGCTTTCCAGCCGCGTGACAGGGTGCATCGTAGATTTTTACGTCGAGTACAGTGGACAGGCCGCCCAGACCCTGCGCGCCGACCCCGGTGGCATTTACCGCATCGAAAATATCAATCCGCAATTGTTCGATATCGGTTTGCGCGCCGCGCTGCTTCAACTGCGCCATATCGATGGGTTCCATCAGGCTCTGCTTGGCGAGCTTCATGCAATGTTCTGCCGTTCCGCCGATCCCGATGCCCAGCATTCCGGGCGGACACCACCCAGCCCCCATGCTGGGTATTTGTTCGAGCACCCAGTCGGTGATGTTATCGGACGGGTTCATCATCTTGAATTTGGATTTGTTTTCGCTGCCGCCGCCCTTGGCAGCCACGTCGATTTCGATCTTCGAACCCGGGACCATTTCAACCGAAAGCACGCTGGGGGTGTTATCGCGCGTGTTGCGCCGGGTGAATGCGGGGTCCGCCAGAATTGACGCGCGCAACTTGTTCTCGGGATGCGTGTACGCGCGGCGAACCCCCTCATCTACCACGTCTTGCAAGCTCTTGTCCGATGCGAGGCGGCAGTTCTGACCCCATTTGACGAATATGTTTACGATGCCGGTATCCTGACAGATCGGCCGGTGTCCTTCGGCACACATCCGGCTGTTGGTCAGGATCTGTGCGATGGCGTCCTTCGCCGCCGGACCAAGCTCTGCCTCATAAGCATCGCCGAGCGCGCGAATGTAATCCATCGGATGGTAATAGGAGATATATTGCAGCGCATCGGCAACACTCTCGATCAGGTCTTCCTCACGGATGGTGATCATGTCGCTCATCGACCGCATACTCCTCTATATCGAATGCTACGCCCATAGTCCGGGCGAAGCCCTATCGTCAAAGCACTTGGCCAAAACATCCTATGCGCCTATGCATTTGCGGCGCCGCGTATTAGTAACACAACACAGCCCACGGATTTGAAATGACATTGACACAAACCCGCCCCACTACCGACTTCGCCGCCGCGCGCCGTGCGATGATCGACAGCCAATTGCGGGTTACCGGGGTCAATGATCCCGCCATTCTGGCACGTTTTGCAGCCGTCCCGCGCGAAGATCATGTGCCTGATAGCGCGCGCGGATTTGCCTATATGGACCGCGCAATCGCGCTCGGCGGCGGCAAGCATCTTGCGGCTCCGCTCAGCCACGGGCTGATGCTCGAAGAAGCCAGGCCCGAACTGGGCGACAGGGTGCTGTTGGTGGATGGCGGCAGCGGCTATCTGGGTGAACTCATTGGTCCTCTGGTCGGCTCGATCGATATTATCACACCCGCACAAGCGGCCGCTAATTTGCGCAAAAAAGATACCTACACTCTGGTGTTGATCGACGGGGCTATAACCCGTCTGTCGGACAGGTTGGTAAAAAGCATGGCCGATGATGCGCGTATTGTAACCGGGCTGGTGCGCAGCGGCGTGACCCGTCTCGCGGTTGGCCGAAAGGCTGCCGGAACCGTCGCGCTGGTGCCGCGCGCCGAAATCGGTTTTCCGCACTTGCCAGAATTTGACAAGGCTGAAAGCTGGAGCTTCTGATAATGGTTCTATGGGGGAACAAATCAGCTTCGCTGCTTCTTGCCGTGTCTTTGTTCGCGCTGTCCGCGCCAGCCCATGCCGATACGCTGAAGGAAGCCTTGATCGGCGCCTACCAGACCAATCCCACACTTCAGGCAGCACGGGCCAACCAGCGGGCCACTGACGAGAATGTTCCGCTCGAGAAATCTTTCGGGCGCCCCAGTGTCAACGGGTCGGCCAACTACACCGAATTTCTGAAACAATCGACCGCCAACTTCACCGCGCCGGAGCGGGTCGTCGGAGCGCGGGTCGATCTGGCGGTGCCGGTCTATTCGGGCGGCGCAGTCAAATATTCGGTGCGCGCCGCGGAGACGCGGGTCGAAGCAGGACAGGCTGACCTGCGGGGAACCGAAAGTTCGCTTTTTTCGCAGGTTGTCGCTGCGTATATGGATGTACTCCTGCAGCAGGCGGTTGTCGGCCTGTCGCTGAACAACGTCGATGTCCTGTCCATCAATCTCCAGGCGACCAGCGACCGGTTCGAAATCGGTGATCTGACCCGCACGGATGTGGCACAATCCCAGTCACGGCTGTCCACCTCGCAAAGCGACCTGGAAAGCGCGCGGGCCAATCTGATCGGCGCGCGCGAGACCTATATCGAGTTGGTCGGGGATGTGCCCGACAATCTCCAGCCTCCGCCACCATTGCCCGGCCTTCCGGACAATGTCGCCGAAGCAGTGGACATCGCGCTTGAAAACAATCCGGACCTGATTGCTGCCCGCGAACGCGCTGCGGCGTCAGACTATGATATTGACGTAGCCGGCGCGGGCCGTTTGCCGTCGGTAAGTCTGTTTTCCGGCGGTGACTATGCCAATTATCTTGGCACGCTGGGCGGCGGCGGTGTCGGACCGACCATTGATCAGGCACAAACATCTGCGCAGGCCGGTATTCGCGCTTCGATTCCCATTTTCAACGGCGGACGAGTGGCTGCGCTTCAACGGCAGGCGCAGGCGCGGTCGTCCGCCGCGCTCGAGAATGAAATTGCCGCCGAACGCGGGGTTATCGCACAGGTAAGGGCGTCCTATTCCAGCTGGCGCGCCGCCAACAGCATTATCCTTGCAACGCAGACAGCGGTGTCTGCGGCCGAGCTAAGCCTGGAAGGCACGCGGGCCGAAAATACGGTCGGCAACCGCACTGTGCTGGATATTCTGGATGCAGAACGCGAATTGTTATCCGCGCGCGTCCAACTGGTGACCGCGCGGCGCAACGCATATGTTGCTGGCTTTAGCCTGCTGGCTGCAATGGGCCGCGCCGAAGCCCGCGATCTGGGCCTGGGTGACGACGTTCCGCTGTACGATGCAGATGTCAATTATCAGCGCGTGGAGGGCAGTTGGTGGGACTGGGACCGCGACCCGGCACCGGCAGCGGTTTCAACCAGCACCGTTGACTCGCCGCCTCAAGATGGCGAAATCCCTGCAGACGGTGAATCGGACGCAGAAGACGGCGTTTATTGAAGGCAGAATGTCAGGGGTGGCTAGAATGCAGCAACACGGCGAAGCTTCGGTCGAGGAAATTCTCGAATCCATAAAGAAGGTGATTGCGCGCGATAATCGCCTCGACGCCGCCCAGGCGCGTGTGCGCCGCAAGGATGAAGCGGAGGCAATCGCTGCTCCCGATCTTTCGGACGATCGCGATACGGGTGACGATGAAATTCTGGATCTCGGATCAGCCGAATTTGTCGAGCAACCCTGCGATTCAAGCGATCCGGATCAGAGCGAGCCGCTGACAGCCGAAACCACCCGCGGTTCGATGCGTGAAAATTTCGAAGCGCTTGCCATGCTTGCAAAACCCGGCGTCCAACCGCAGATCGTCCGTTCCGGAGAAACGTCGCTGGAAGGGATGGTGCGCGAGATGCTTCGTCCGATGCTGGCCCAGTGGCTCGACACGAACTTGCCACCAATGGTTGAAAAAATGGTCGCCGCCGAAATTGCCCGTATCGCGGGTAAACGCGGCTAAAGGCAAATCGCTTGCACGTGGCAAACTAGCCGCTAGTTTCCGCAGCATGATCAAGACTTTCGGCTTCACCGCCCTTTCGCTTATATTGGCCTCACCTGCTTTCGCGCAGGATGCGGTACCGCAGCCCAGAGCCATGACGGCACAAGACCTTGTGACCATGCCGCGCGTTGCAATGTCGTCAGCCAGTCCTGACGGTCGGAAGGTGATCTATACGATTACCCGAACCGATCCCGAAAGTTACGAGCGCGCCACAGCCATTTATTTGCAGGACATAACCCGTGCGGGGACCGACCCGGTCGAGCTGGACCTGTCCGGAGATGCGAGCGATCTCGCCTTTGCTTCGGACGGGCAGATTTATTTTCTGTCGTCACGCGGCGAAGGCGGAACCTCGCAGGTCTGGCGTGCCGGCCTAGATGCGAAGGGCGCTGTAAGCGCAATTTCGCAGGTCACGAATTTCCAAGTCGATGTGAACGGCTTCCATATCTCGCCCAATTCTTCGAAGATTGCGGTGTTCGGGAAAATTGCCCGCGAATGCCGGACTTTCGGCTGCGACGAGGGCGGTAATAGCAGTTTGACCGGCCCCGGGTCAGGAATGCTGTTCGAAGGCGATGCCGGTTTTGTGCGACATTGGGACGCTTACGAAACGCCGGGCGAATATGGCCGTGTGTTCGTATTCGATATCAGCAGCGGTACGGCGACCAAAGGCGCCGCGCTGGATGGCCCCCCCGGAGACGATGCGCTGATCGCCAATACCCCCACGAGACCGTTTGGCGGGGGAGAGGATATTGCCTGGGGCGCCGACAGTCGCAGCATCTATTTTGCTGCCCGCGTCAAGGATCGAAATGAGCCCTATTCGACCAATGTCGATATCTATGCCTCGGACCTGTCGGGCGCTGCGCCGGTGAATATGACCGCAGCCAATCAGGCAATGGATACTTTACCATCACCCTCTCCCGACGGCAAATATCTTGCGTATGCCGCGATGGAACGCGCAGGATACGAAGCTGACCGGTTGAGAGTGATGCTGCGCGATCTTGGCACCGGGCAGACCCGCATCTTGACACCTGACTGGGATCGTTCGGTAGGGTCGCTGACCTGGACACCGGATTCACAGCATATCATCGCCACGGCGCAGGAAATACTCGATACGCCTGCATTCCGGATAGATGTAAAAACCGGCAGCGTTACCCGTTTGTCTCTTGCACCGGGCCGCGAAGGGCAGATCGGCATTGCCGCCGCGCTGCCCGGCGACAGGCTGGTGTTTACGCGAAGCACCATTGAAGCGCCTTCGGATGTTTATGTTTCGCAAGGCGGGCAGCCCGGGCGGCGGATTACCTATCGTGATACGGATGCAGCGCTGGCCGGGCTGGCTGGCGTCACAACCCGGCGGTTCAGCTTCACAGGGGCCGGCGGCGATACGGTCTGGGGCCAGATAACCCGGCCCGCTGCGATGGCGGATAAGACAATTCCGGCAATTCTATACGTCCATGGCGGGCCGCAAGGGTCGTTCAACGACGGGTGGTCGAGCCGCTGGAACCCGCGCGTGGTTGCAAGCCAGGGATATGCCGTGATCTCCATCGATTTTCATGGATCGACCGGATACGGACAGGATTTTACCGACAGCATCAATCAGGACTGGGGCGGCAAGCCGCTGGAGGACCTGCAAAAAGGATTGGCCGCTGCGCTAGAGCTCGACAGCACTATCGACGGCGACAGGGCCTGCGCCATGGGGGCATCATATGGCGGTTATATGATGAACTGGATCGCAGGTAACTGGTCCGACCGGTTTGACTGCCTGGTTCAGCACGACGGGCTGTTTGACATGCGCAGCTTTTATTACACGACTGAAGAATTGTGGTTTCCGAAGTGGGATTTTGGCGGTTCCTATTCCGAAAATCCTGAACTTTACGAAAAATGGAACCCGGTTAATCACGTCGCAAACTGGCAAACCCCCATGCTCGTGATTACCGGTGAAAAAGATTACCGAGTCCCTTACACACAGGGCATCGCCAGCTTCACGGCATTGCAGGAAAAACAGATCCCGTCACAGTTGCTGGTTTTCCCGGACGAAAACCATTGGGTATTGAAGCCGAAAAATTCGCTACAATGGCACAACACGGTTTTTGACTGGTTGAAACGCTGGACTGCAGAATGAGCCTTGGCCGATGAAAGATCTGCGTAAGGCAAAAACAGCGTTGGCGAAGATTGGCGGCGAAGAAACGCAGCGCCACATCTTTCTGTGCGCGGTGTCTGAAAAGCAGAAATGTTGTGACCGCGAAACCGGGAAGAAGTCATGGAGCTACTTGAAAAAGAGACTTAAGCAGCTCGGTCTTGTCGGTCCGAAAAGCGGCGTCAGCGGCGGTATTGCGCGGACCAAGGCAGACTGTCTGCAATTATGTGCGGCAGGCCCGATCGCTGTCGTCTGGCCGGAAAACGTCTGGTATCACAGCTGCACTGAAACCGTTCTGGAGCAGATTATCCAGGAACATCTGATCGGTGGGCGGCCGGTAGATGCCTACCGTCTCCAACAGGCCAAAACGTAGCAACCCTAAAGTGCGTCATCCTTGTTGAGCGGGTCAGAAATCGATTCGTCGTGTCCCGTGCCGTTTGACAGGAACACCAGACCCATCAATGCAGCGGTCAGCAACATCATGAAGCCGATACCCAGCGCCACGGCAATATAGAAATGGACCGAAACGCTGGGTCCGTTTTTGTAAAGCAGTGCCAGCGCAATCAGCACAACACCCGATGTCACACCCAGCATGAACCGCATGAGGCGGCGATAGCGGGCCCATGCGAAAGCGGCTTTTTGAGGGTCATCAAGTGGTGATTTCGGTACCATGAAGGCTGACATGGGAGCGCCAGGCGGATTTGGCAATTGTCCTTGTAAAACCGCTGTGCCGGAATGCGATTCGCATTTCACCCGATTACGTGGCATGTTTTGTGCCGAAGTAACCGCAGGAGCGAAGCAAAAATGGAAGTATTCCGCTTGATCGTAAGCCGTGACAGCAGTGATATCATCACTTGCGACGTCGGGATGAAGGTGCGTGATGTAATTGCTCTTCTCGCGGAAAAACGCATCGGTGCACTGCCGGTCATGCAGGATGGCCGGGTGGTCGGGATATTTTCCGAACGCGATGTTATTTACAAACTTGCTGCAGAAGGCGCACTTTGTCTTGACCGCGAAATCAGCGAAGTGATGACCAAGGATCCCATCACTGTGACGCCCGACACCAAGGTTGACCACGCGCTTGCATTGATGACGCGGCGGCGCATTCGCCATCTGCCGGTAATCGAGGGGGACAATATGCAGGGATTCATTTCGATCGGCGATCTGGTAAAATCTCGGATCGATGAAGTCCAGAGCGAAGCCGAGGCGATGCGGTCTTACATCCAGACCGCTTGAGAAGCGCGCCGCGTAACCCTACATCAGTAGCATGGACATGCCCCAACTTTCATTAACTGCCAACGCGGCGAAACGCGTGGCTGCCATTGCCGAAAAACAGGCCAGGCCGGCGATATTGCGCCTTTCGGTGGAGGGAGGGGGTTGTTCCGGCTTTCAATACAAATTCGATCTGGCCGATTTTCCTGACAGCGACGACATGATCAGTGAAACCGATGGCGTTCGTCTGGTCGTCGATCCGGTCAGCCTTGATCTGGTCGCAGGAAGCACGGTGGATTTCGTCGAATCGCTAGGCGGCGCAGCGTTCAAAGTCGAAAATCCGCAAGCTGCCGCCGGTTGCGGATGCGGCTCCAGCTTCGGAATCTAGGACTACCTGCCATACCGGCGATTTTTGGCCGGAGCGTGATGGACGCGGTTGCCGAGATGCGGCTAAACACCGGGTCATGAAAATTGCCACCTACAATATCAACGGGATCAAGGCTCGGTTGCCGCGCTTGCTTGAATGGTTGGAGGAAACACGTCCTGCAGTCGCTTGCCTGCAGGAAATCAAGACGATGGATGACGGGTTTCCGGCAGAAGAATTCGAAAAGATCGGCTACAAATCGATCTGGCACGGCCAGAAAAGTTTCAACGGGGTGGCAATCCTTGCCGACGGTGTGCTTCCAGTCGAAAAACAGCGAGGGCTGCCCAGGCTATCAGACGATGATCCCGACGATGAACAATCGCGTTATCTCGAAGCTGACGTGAATGGTGTGCGGATTGCCTGTATTTACCTACCCAACGGGAATCCGCAGCCGGGACCCAAGTTCGATTACAAGCTGGCGTGGATGGAGCGTCTGCGCGTGCGGATGAAACATTTGTGGGATCTGGAAATACCGACGATAGTGCTGGGGGATTTCAACGTCATTCCGGAAGCCAAGGACACATATTCGGTCCGCGCCATGGCTGATGACGCGCTGACCCAGCCCGAATCGCGCGATGCGTATTTCCGCCTGCTTGCCGGCGGCTGGACCGATGCAATCGAAACGCTCAACCCGCGCGGTGGCGTGTGGACTTATTGGGATTATCAACGCGGAGCTTGGCAGCGCGATCACGGCTTCCGCATCGACCATTTGCTGCTTTCACCCGAATTGGCGGACCGCATGACCGCGGCCGGGGTCGATAAGGAGTTTCGCGGCCGCGAACGTGCCAGCGACCATACACCCGTCTGGGTGGAACTGGCGCCCGCCTGAACTTTCGCACGTTATCCGACGGGCGGGCGGCGGACGGGCGTGAGACAACTGGCGGACAAACAAAAGGCCCCCGATCCCTGGTAGGGACGAGAGCCTTCCTGTTCATTGCGCTTCTGCTTGGTAATCAGAGGGAAAACACGCGACTAACGGTAGAATACGTGCGTTCTGATCGTGGCGCGCGCCGTTTTTGTACGGGCCCAGCGTGGTTTTACATAAGTCGCATGGAAATAAAGCGAATCGCCCGCTTCACTCTGCCAGGTGCCCTCATGCGCGATTGTGGCGATGGCTTTCGCCTTGCGCCATGCACTGCTGCCGGTGCGCGGTGCCGGAATTCGGCCACCTTTTACAAAAGAAAACTGAGATCGCTGCGTGACAACGCCGCAATAATCCGAAGGAAACTGACGGTTATCAGCGCGATTGATGATTACCGCAGCAACAGCCAACTGGCCATCAAGCGGTTCGCCGCGGGATTCGAAATACACTGCGCTGGCAAGACAATGAAGGTTGCTGGACAGTTTGCCTGACGTTGTCGTTTCGGAAACGAGCTCACGAAGCGAGCCTGCGTTTGCCGGTGCCGGTTGATCTGAGTCAGCGGCTTGGGCCCCGGCTTCGGTTTCCGTGGCTGGTTCCCCAGCGGGAAGTGGTTGGACCAATTCTTCGGAAATGAAGGCTTGATTGGCAGCACCCTGAAATTCAGGATCGCTAAACTGGATCGCGGGCGCCGAATCGGCTGCCTCTGCTGCCACGCCGGAACTTTCCGACAGGGCGAAGGTTGTAATCAGGGTGGCGGCCACGGCGACAACGCCAGCCCGCTTGGTCTTTCGGCTCATGTTGTTCGTCTTTTGAGCGGTGAACGGGCTCTGTCGCAGGTTGGACCCTGTTGTGTCGATTCTATCAGGTCGGGTCGTAGTGGGCCTGCCGGCCGTTCCCCGTCTGCGTGCCTGCTGAACAGATCTTATTATCTGCTACGCTGCATACGCGTCTGGTGTTCGACAGGCCAAATAGCTGACGTAAACGTTAAGTCAACTAAACCGATCCGACATTAACGATGAACCGTTCTGCATCCGCGATATCCAGCTCCAAAATCCAGATGTCCCGATCTTGTTTGGCCCGGCGGGACAAATAATCCTGAAATTCCATAGGGTTATCTACGTCCATTTCGCGTGACGCAATAAAATTGCGCGAACCGTCCAGCTGCGGCATCCGCTCGAACAGCCTCTGGTGCCCATTCTTTTCCAATGTGACGATCAGTATCGTTCCGGCGTCGCGTTCACCTTTTGCAATAACCGTTGCAAAGCCGCCGGCGGCCTGAACCGACCGGATCAGCCCGCTGATTTCCAGATGTGCAGGCAAGCGGGTATCCAAATCAGGCCCCTGCCGTCCGGTAGCCTGGCAATGTCGAGAGGGGGATGCGCGAGCGCATGAATGTGCCTGTCCCGCGCCCGATTTCCTCACCGTCCGCATCTACCAACCGCGATTCGGCGACCAGGACCCGCCGCCTGCCACTAACCCAGCGGCCGAATGCGGTGACATCGCCCGCGCGGACGGGTTTGGAGAAATGCAGATTGAATGACGTGGTGAGCAAGAACCGGTCCGTGACAAGCGTATTTGCCGCGTAGAAAGCGGCATCGTCGAGCATTTTGAAATAGATAGTGCCGTGAGCAGCACCGGCAGCGTGAAAGCATCGCTCGTCCACTGTGAAGCGGATAATCGCTTGGCCCTGCTCCTCGATTTGCAGACGAGAGCGAAAACTTTCGTTGATCGGCGCGGAACGGTAAAGTCCTTCAAGCGCGCGAAAATGCTGGGCAGCGCCCATTTCCGGGTCTGCAGTGTCAGATTCAGGCAGCGTCACGGTCCGCAATGTTGGTGAGCAGGCCGCGCAGAGCTTCTTCGCTTGGGGCGCTTGACAATCTTTCGTGCATCGCCTCATCGCGTAGCAAGCGCGAAATTGCGGCCAAAGCCTGCAAATGTGCGGCACCCGCATCCGCCGGGGAGATTAGCCCGAATATCAGATCAACTGGCCGACCATCTGCTGACCCGAAATCAATCGGCTGCCCAAGCCGCAGACAGGCCGCCATAGGACGCTTCAATCCTGAAACGCGCGCATGGGGTATCGCGATACCCCGTCCAAATCCGGTGCTGCCCAATTGCTCACGTTCTCGTAGCGATTCCAGAATCTCGTCCGCATCCAGCGAATAGGCACGCGCAAAAACGCGCGCCAGGATATCCAGTCCGGCTTCCTTGTTTTCAGGAGCCGCGATTTGCACCGCTTCGGGTACTATCTTGAATTCTGCGTTCATTATCCGGTCAAATCAATTCGTTATAGGGCCCCCGACATACACCCTTATTGCAGAATTCCAGCGGACGATACCGCCGAGATACGCGAAAAAGAGGTGGGGTCAGCATTATTTGCGGCGCACCGAGCGATTCCGCGAATGGGCCGTCAGGACGGTTCGACCCAGCCGATCGATCCATCATTGCGGCGATAGACCATATTATGCCTCCCGGTGCCAGCATTTTTGAAAAACAGCGCATTGGTATCACGCAAATCCAGCATCATGACCGCGTCTGAAACGCTTGCCTCGGGAATATCGACCCGCATTTCCGCGATAATCGGCGGGGCATCTGCAACTGTATCCTCGAGAATTGTATCATCCGGATCATCCATGCCACCCGCGAACACGATGTAGGCAGCCTCTTCTTCCTTTACGGCGTGCGCCGTTTGCGCATGGCGATCATTCAGCCGCCGTTTGTAACGCCGAAGCTGGGTGTCGATCTTGGCAGCCGCCGCATCCAGCGCCTGATGCGCATCCTGCGCTTCGCCATGCGCTTTTACGATGGTCCCTTGCATAACATGGGTCACGATATCACAGCCAAACCCGTTGGCCGGTGCCTTGCCGAATGTGACGTGCGACGAAATGGCACGGTCGAAATATTTGTCGACGATAGAGCTGAGGCGGTGGGCCGCGTGTTCTTGTAAGGCGGCGCCGGTTTCGACCTGGTGGCCCGAGATCCGAATATCCATCGTGACGAATTCTCCTGTTAAATGCGGCGGGGGCCGCGGAGGTATCGGGCCAGCATGTCAGCTAGCCCAAAGCGGTTTTTTCATGCCTTCGAGAAACGCCCTGTGCCGGGCAAGTTCTTCTTCAGAGGCCGAATGCGGGCGGGGGGCGCGAAAATCGCGTTTCACAAGCTTCCCAACAGGCATTTCGACGACGCTTTGTGTTTCGTTGGCAGCCAGTTCGAGGCCAATCTGTCTGCCGCCGGTCAGTTCGACATAAACCTGCGCCAGCAATTCGGCATCCAATAACGCCCCGTGTTTTACGCGGTGGCTGCGATCGATGCCGTAGCGTGAACATAGTGCATCGAGAGACAATTTCGCGCCTGGGTGTCGGCGTTTGGCAATGGCAACCGTATCGACCATGCGCGACATATCGACCGGTGGCATTTCAGCCAGCGCAAGTTCCGTATTGAGGAAGCCGAAATCGAACGAAGCATTATGCGCCACCAGCGGCGAGTCTTCGATAAATGCCAGCAATTCGCCGGCAGTCTCCGGAAATCTCGGTTTGTCGGACAGAAAACCGATGCTGAGACCATGCACAGCCTCTGCCTGTTCGGGCATATCGCGGTCGGGATTGAAATACGCATGGTAGCTGCGGCCTGTCGCCACCCGGTTGACCATCTCGATGCAACCGATTTCGACCATGCGATCACCCGTCTTGGGGTCGAGGCCGGTTGTTTCCGTATCAAATACGATCTCACGCATTAGCTATACTATCGGACTCGATTGCGGCCATGACAAGGCCCGCAGATTAATGTTTTTGCTCCCGCTGTTGGCTGATCGTCTCAACCAACTGCGAAACCTGGCGTCTGGTCTTTTCAAGAGATCCACCAGTGCCGATAATGTAATTTGCCCGCGCACGTTTTTCGGAATCGGTAACTTGCCTTTTGAGAATCTGGTCGAACTTTTCTGCTGTCATGCCGGGGCGTGCCAGGACTCGCTCTCGCTGAACGCCGGAAGGTGCAGATACGACAACAACATAATCGACTGCCGTTGCCCCGCCTTTTTCGAATAGCAAAGGTATGTCGAACACCAGCAACGTCGCATTGCGGTTTTCAGTGATGAAATCCTGTCGCATTCTGGCAACGGCAGGGTGGACGATCGATTCCAGCCGGGCCAACGCCTGATCATTTCCAAAGACTATCTCGCCCAGCCTGGTCCGGTCGACACCATCTGCCGATGTCGTCCCGGGAAATGCGGCTTCGATTTCCGGAATAAGCAGGCCTTCGGGGCCTTGCAATTTATGGACTGCCGCATCGGCATCGAACACCGGCACTCCGCATTCTTCGAACATCGTTGCCACCGTCGTCTTGCCCATGCCGATTGAGCCTGTCAGCCCGATGATGATGGGGCGCTGCGCTGATCCCTCCCGTTTCGTCATGCCATCAGCCTTTCGCGCAATTCGGAATCAAACTCGCGCGGAGCGGCGCGGCCAAAGAACAGCTCGAATGCTGCCGCAGCCTGCCCGATCAACATCGAATACCCATCGATTGTCGCAAAACCGGCAGTTCGCGCCGCTTTCAGAAAATCTGTTTGTGGCGGATCGGTTACGATATCGTAGAAAATACTGCCCGGGGGTGCGTGGGTAAGATCGAACTTGAGCCCGGCCTGACCGGCCATTCCCAGCGGACTGGCATTGATAATCAGATCGCAGCATCCGTTACGGTCATCGAACTCGAAATCGGTAACCCCGGCAAAATGTGAAAGCGGTGCGGTGTGATGGTCCCCCGCTGGATCCAGCTCATCCAGCAGGAGGCGGGCTTTGCCGGGGTCTCTGGCAGCGACGACCAGCACGAACCCTTCATTCGCTAGTGCAGTGATAATTGCGCGGGCCGCACCGCCCGCGCCGATTACGCGCGCCATCCGGAACAAATGGCGTTGCCGGACCATGTCCTGCAGTGGCTCGATAAATCCGGCCACATCGGTGTTATATCCCGCAAGCCTGCCATCGTCCCCGCGTACGACCGTATTCACCGCACCCACTTTGGCGGCCAGCGAATCAATCCGGTCAAGCAGCGGCAATATCGCCTGTTTATGCGGCATCGTGACGTTGCATCCACGCCAATCGGGATCACCGGCGCAACCCGCCAGATAGTCTGCCAGCATATCCGGCCTGACCAGCCTTTTATCGTAATGTGCTGTCAGTCCCAGCTTTTCGATCCAGAAGCCGTGAATGACCGGCGATCTGGAATGCGCAATCGGGTCGCCGATGACATGGGCGTAAGGTGTAAGGCCGGCAAGCTGGACGGTCATGAGTCGAGTTCACCAAAAACGCGTAGAGCGCCCAAGACCTGCAAGAGCGGCATACCCAGCACGGTAAATTGATCACCTTCGATGCTGTCGAACAATTGAACCCCCAGTGCTTCGATCCTGAAAACTCCCACACAATGCGACACTTCGGGCCATTCGGCATCGAGATATTTTTCGATAAACCGGCCTGATAAGTCACGAACTTGCAGTGACGCCATTGCGCTGTGACGCCAGACGATACGTTCTCCGCGTGCAAGCGAGGCGGCGCTGTGGAGATGGAGCATTTTGCCCGAGAAGAACTGCAAATGTTTGGCCGCGTCATCACGTGACTGCGGCTTGTCAAACCGTTGTCCGGCAACTGTGACGAGCGAGTCGCTGCCAAGCACCAGATCGCGCGGTCGCTGCGCGGCCACTGCCAGTGCTTTGGCATCCGCCAAAGCGGCGGCAATTATGTCCACCGAACCGTCTGCTAACCCGGATTCGAGAGCTCTTTCATCAATATTTGCAGGCAAAGCCACGTAGCTGACCCCAGCCGCATCCAGCATGGCCCGCCGTGACGCACTTTTCGATGCGAGAACAATCATATCGGTTTTGCGTCGACCCTGGCCGGGGCATCGCGCGCCTCACGCTCGTTATAAAGCTTGATGATTGCCGCTGCGGTCTCTTCGATAGAGCGCCGGGTCACATCGATCACCGGCCAGCCATTATCGGCGAACATCCGGCGGGCAAATTTCACTTCCTGCTGGACACGCTCATCATCGACATAGGACGTTTCGGTGCCTTCATTCAGACTGAGCAGGCGATTGCGGCGGATCTGCACCAGCCGTTCAGGCGCGGTAGTCAAACCCACGATCATCGGATGCCGCAGCCTGAAAAGATCATCGGGAGGCGGGCTTTCGATCACCAGCGGGATATTGGCAGTCTTATAGCCGCGGTTGGCGAGATATATGCTGGTGGGCGTTTTGGAACAGCGCGAAACCCCGGCGAGAATGATCTCCGCCTCCTCCCAATCCTCGTAAGCAATTCCGTCATCGTGAGCGATGGTATAATGGATCGCATCGACGCGTTTGAAATACGCCTCGTCCATCAAGTGCTGCCGCCCGGGCCGGCCGTGAGCTTCCTGACCGAGCTGGTTTTCCAAAGCCTGGGTTACAGCATCAAGCGCGGGGACGGCGGGCAAGCCCAATGTGCGGCAATGTTCCTCGAGCCGGCTGCGCGTTTCATCATTAACCAATGTAAACATGACCAGACCCGGTTTGGCAGCCAGTTCGGTCATGATCCGGTCCAGGTGGACACGGCTGCGGACCATCGGCCAGAAATGGCGGACAACCTCGGCGTCATCAAATTGTGCGAGCGCGGCCTTCGCGACCATTTCCAATGTCTCGCCGGTCGAATCCGACACGAGATGCAAATTTACTTTGGTCATACGGGTCAGGTTCCGGAGCTGGGAATTGCGCCGTTTCAGGCTGTGGACAATCACCGGCATAAACCACGGGACGAAACAGCGGACAAGTTTTTGCTCCCGATCCATGCCCACTACGAGTCATCCGCAGGGTGTTTTGAACACAGGTAGCCTGGCCAATCCACAGACCCGGGACAGCGGGGAAAAGTGTCGTTTGACTCGCTTGGCTAACCGACTCCTCTGCGGATTCGGAGATTGCGAAAACCTGATTTGGAATCTGTTCAAACCGGGACAAATCGGGCAGGGAGCACCTGTCCCCGCTTTCCACAGGGCCATCTATCTTCAACAGAATCTATAAATATACTTATATATTCAGTAAGGACGTCTCTTCGATGCCTGGTCCTCTTCTCGAAACATTGCGCGGAACCCGGCTTCCGGTGCCTCCGGTGTGGCTTATGCGCCAAGCTGGCAGGTATCTGGCCGAATACCGCGCGCTACGCGCAGAGAAGGGCGGATTTCTCGATCTGGTCTATGATAGCGATGCTGCTACCGAAGTCACGATCCAGCCGATCAGGCGGTTCGGGTTTGACGGGGCGATCCTGTTTTCGGATATTCTGATCGTGCCGCATGCCATGGGCCAAAATTTGGAGTTTCTGGCTGGTGAAGGCCCAAAGCTTTCACCGACGCTGATAGACACCGTTCTGTCTTCGCTGGAAGCTGTGCCTGAGCGGCTTGCGAGGATTTATGAGACCGTTGCCAAGGTCAGGGCTGTATTGGGCCCTGAGACGACCTTGCTGGGCTTTGCCGGTAGCCCGTGGACAGTAGCGACTTACATGGTCGCCGGCGAGGGGAGCCGCGACCAGTTCGATACCCGCGCACTGGCATACCGCGATCCTGCAGCATTTGCCGAAATCATCGATGCAATCACTGCTGTCACGATCGAATATCTTTCTGGTCAGATCGAAGCCGGCGCGGAAGGTGTGCAATTGTTCGACAGTTGGGCGGGCAGTCTGGCGCCCGCAGAGTTCGAGCGCTGGGTTATCGGCCCCAATGCGGCCATTACCGCCGCAATCCATGATCGCCATCCCGCTGTGCCGGTCATCGGTTTTCCCAAAGGCGCGGGCGAGAAATTGCCGGCCTATGCCCGCGAAACAGGGGTTGATGCTCTGGGTATCGATGAAACGATCGATCCGCTTTGGGCGGCGAAGCATCTGCCCGGCGGGCTGCCGGTTCAGGGCAATCTTGATCCGCTCCTGCTGCTTGCCGGCGGCGCTGAACTGGATTGCCGGATTGATTATATCCTTGGCGCATTTGCCGGCCGGCCGCACATATTTAACCTTGGTCACGGGATTGATCGCCGGACTCCGGTTTCGCATGTCGAAGCATTGCTTAGAAAATTACGGGGTTAAATTCCGTCCAACCCTGGCCTAAATCACACCCATGCAGGATGTCCTCGCGATGATCTATCTCTGGCTCAAGGCTGCCCACATCACGTTTGTCATCTTCTGGATGGCCGGATTGTTCATGTTGCCGCGGTTTTTCGTCTATCATCAGGAGGCTGCCGAAGGATCGCCGGAGGCAGCTGCCTGGGTCGACCGCGAGCGCAAGTTGCTCAGGATAATCCTGTTGCCATCGCTGATAGTTGTTTGGTTGGCCGGATTGGCGCTGGCGATGTCCACCGGAGCATTCATGCAAGGGTGGTTCCATGCCAAATTGCTGCTGGTTATCCTGCTGAGCGGTTATCACGGTTATCTCGGCAGCTACGCGAAAAAACTCGCACGCGGCGAACGGCGATCTTCCGGAAAAACGCTCCGGCTGCTCAACGAAGTTCCCGGGATCGCGATTGTTTTGATCGTTATCTTGGTAGTCGTGAAACCGTTTTAGGAAAAGTTCGTCAAGCGCGGGCCGTTTACGGAATTGACGGCGCGGCATTGCAGTCGTAATTGACAATTCAACCCGGCAACTGGTCGCCCGTGCGACCGGACCCGCTTTCTCCAAGCCCACAGGTCCGCCGGCCATCTCAGACACGCAATTTTCATTGCCGGAAATTATTTATGCATCTTAAAGACCTGAAACAGAAAACGCCCGCAGAACTCGTCCAGATGGCCGAAGATCTCGATGTGGAAGCGGCAAGCACGATGCGCCGTCAGGACTTGATGTTCTGCATTTTGCGCGAACTTGCAGAAGACGATGAATATAGCGATGATATCATGGGTCTTGGCACAATCGAAGTGCTTCAGGACGGGTTCGGCTTCCTTCGCAGCCCCGAAGCGAACTATCTCGCCGGCCCCGATGATATCTATGTTTCGCCCAATATGGTCCGCAAGGCCGGTTTGCGTACCGGCGACACTGTCGAAGGTGAAATTCGCGCACCCAAGGACGGCGAACGCTATTTTGCGCTAAACACGATCACCAGCGTCAATTACGATGATCCCGATGCGGTTCGTATGCGGACGAACTTCGACAATCTGACGCCGCTTTATCCGGACGAGAAGCTGTCGCTCGATACGCTTGATCCCACGGTAAAGGACAAATCGGCGCGGGTAATCGATATCATCTCGCCGCAGGGCAAGGGCCAGCGCGCGCTGATCGTCGCTCCGCCGCGGACGGGTAAAACAGTTCTGCTGCAGAATATCGCCAAGGCCATTACCGACAATCACCCAGAGGTTTTCCTGATTGTCCTGCTGGTTGACGAACGGCCCGAAGAAGTCACGGATATGCAGCGCAGCGTGAAAGGCGAAGTTGTATCCTCCACTTTTGACGAGCCTGCGACACGCCACGTGCAAGTCGCCGAAATGGTGATCGAGAAGGCCAAACGTCTGGTCGAACACAAGCGCGATGTCGTTATCCTGCTCGATTCCATCACGCGCCTGGGCCGCGCTTACAACACGGTTGTGCCTAGCTCGGGTAAAGTTCTTACCGGCGGTGTCGATGCAAATGCGCTGCAGCGCCCCAAGCGGTTCTTCGGCGCGGCGCGTAACATTGAAGAGGGCGGCTCACTGTCGATCATTGCAACCGCTCTGATCGATACCGGCAGCCGCATGGATGAAGTGATTTTCGAAGAGTTCAAAGGCACGGGCAACTCGGAAATCGTGCTTGATCGCAAAGTTGCAGATAAACGCATATTCCCGGCTCTGGATGTGGGTAAGTCTGGCACCCGCAAGGAAGAGATCCTTGTCGAGAAGGACAAGCTTTCAAAAATGTGGGTGCTTCGCCGTATTCTGATGCAAATGGGTACCATCGATGCGATGGAATTCTTGCTGGACAAGATGAAGGATTCCAAAACCAACGAAGACTTCTTCGATACGATGAATCAATAGGATACCAGAGGTTTCGGTTGCGCCAATACGTATATATTTCGACCGCACCCGGTTTGTCTGAAGACCAGGTCCAAGAAATCGTCGAATCCGCGTCTCGCAACAATGCGGCGCAGGGTGTCGGCGGATTCCTGCTTTATAACGGCAGAAACTTCCTGCAATTGTTAGAGGGAGAGGGTTCGCAGCTGATGCTTTTGATGTCACGGATCATGGCCGATCCGCGCCATACGGGCGTCTTGAAGCTGGAAGATATTGCCGTTGAAAGCCCGGTGTTCGAAAGCTGGGCAATGCGCAGGATCAAATTCGGCGATACTCTGGGCGAGCGGCGCCGGATATTGGAAGAACAGTTACCCGGCGGGCTTCACCCGCAAGTCTTGCGGCTGGTACGAAATTTCGCCGCATTGAATTAGCGTTCGCAGGCCATGCCGGATTACACCGGCCGTTCATGCGGTTCGCCGGAAACTATCCGCCTTAGCTTGCGCCCAATAATCGGAAATCTTCGTGCTCGCGGGATCGTCCAGCAGCGCTCTCTCATCCAGAAATTCATAGATCTTGTCGATTGGTGCCGAATAGGCGCCATTAAGCCGCTCACGCATGTCGCGCGGGGTTATTTCCCACGGGCTGTTCAGTCCCATGGCCACTACGATCTCGCGCAATGAAGCCACGGTTTGGTGCTGGAATCGTGCGACACGCGGCCCTTTATCTTCGACCACCAGACCACGCTGCCGCCAGCCTTCCTGCGTTGCGACACCGGTGGGACAATTACCTGTGTGGCATTGCATCGATTGTACGCAGCCCAGCGAAAACATGAAGGGGCGCGCAGCGTTGCACCAGTCCGCCCCCAGAGCGAACGCCTTGGCCATACCGGCCCCAGAGTGGATTTTTCCCGCAGCGGCCAGCTTCACCTTGTCTTTCAGGCCCGTGCCAACCAGCGCGTTGCGGACCCAGATCAATCCCTCGCGCAGGGGCATGCCGACGCTGTTGGAAAGTTCGAGCGGTGCCGCGCCGGTGCCTCCCTCCGCTCCGTCAACCGTGATGAAATCCGGTGTGATGCCCGTCTCGAGCATCGCTTTGGCAACGGCGAGGATTTCATGCGGCTGACCCACGCACAGCTTAAACCCGACAGGCTTTCCACCGGATAATTCACGCAATTTGCGGATAAATTGCAGCATTTCGATCGGGGTGGAAAATGTCGGATGTGCGGCGGGGGAATAAACGGTTTGCCACGGCGTAACACCGCGCGCTTCGGCAATCTCGGGTGTGACCTTGGAACCGGGTAGCACGCCGCCATGGCCCGGCTTGGCGCCCTGGCTCAGCTTGAGTTCGATCATTTTTACTGCATCGCCGCTGGCATTTTCGGCAAACAGCCCTCCGTCAAACCCGCCATCTTTCGCACGGCAGCCGAAATATCCGCTGCCAATCTCCCATATCAGGTCGCCGCCATGCGCACGGTGATATTTGCTGATGCTGCCTTCACCCGTATTATGGGCAAATCCGCCCATGCTCGCCCCCAGGTTCAACGCCTCGATGGCTCTGGCAGAAAGCGACCCGAAGCTCATCGCGGAAATGTTCAAAAGCGCGGTATTATACGGTTTGGCACAGCTCTCTTCGCCGACGTTGACCCGCCAGAATTCAGGCGCTTCGTCGCGCGGCACGATTGAATGCCCCAGCCACTCATATTCGTCGGAATACACATCGAGTTCGGTGCCCATGGGATGCGAATCCAGCTGGCCTTTCGCACGGGCGTAAATCAGGCTTCGCTGATCATGGTTGAAAGGACGCCCTTCAAGATCGCCCTCAACGAAATAGGATTGTACGAACGGGCGCAATTCTTCCGACCACCACCGCACCCGCGCAACCAAGGGGAAATTTCTTCTGAGCGTGTGGGTTGTCTGAAAAAAATCCCACACTGCTACAATCGTTGCAGGGATCAACAACACCAGCGCCAGCCAGAGCGGCGGATACAGTACGGAAAGACCTGTGAACGCCAGTAACACGGCAGGGATCAGGTAACGCGGAGCGGTGAGCGCAGCCATACCGGACGCCCGACCTAGACCAGATTCTTGGAAAAAAACGCGTCCGTCCGGCTGTCGGCGATCCGCGCATTTTCCGCGTCGCGCCGCGCTCCGCTTTCGGTGGCAAACCCATGATCCATTCCGGGATAATCGTGCAGGGTAACTTTGGTGTTGTTGTCGAGACCATCATGGATGGCGGCCTGCGCGGCTTTATCGACGAAGTGATCCTCTTCAGGGATATGCAGCATCAGCGGATTGGCGATGGCATGCGCTTCATTGATCATCTGATCGATCATCACACCGTAATACCCGACGCTGGCGTCGATGTCCGTGCGCGCCGCTGCCATGTATGCCATGCGGCCACCCAGGCAAAAACCAACCACCCCGACTTTCGAGACATTACAGTCGTCTTTGAGCCAGCGGATCAACGCTTCAATGTCCTGGACACCAAGATCGGCATCGAATTTGCCCATATTTTCGAGCGCGCGATTAAATTCGCTTTCGATATCCGGATCAAGTTCCTCACCCGCGGCGAAACGCCAGAAGATATCCGGCGCCGCGGCTACGTAACCTTTTGCAGCCCAGTCGTCACATTTTTTGCGAATACCCGGATTTACGCCGAATATTTCGGGGATCACGATGATTGCGGCCTTTGCCTCGTTTTCAGGACGCGCAACATAAGTCGGGATATTTCCCTCGGTTTGCAGTGTCGGAACTTGAGACATCACAGTCATAATACTCTCCTGAAATCGATCGATTCCGCCGTGTGCAGGCTTCGCAACCATCCCTATCGCCATGTTGCGGACCTTGCCAACTGGCTTTGGGAAGCCCAAATCCAAACAGACGGCCATAAGAGCCTAACGGAGGAACACGCATGAAGGTCCACGTCGAAATCGATTGCACACCGGAAGAGGCGCGCACATTCATGGGTTTGCCCGATGTGGGCAAGGCAAATGACATCTATGTCGATATGATGTCGAAGGCCATGAAGGGTGTAACAAGCCCTGACCAACTGCAGGATTACGCCAAAAATCTGGCGCCGATGGGGCAAATGGGCATGAAATTGTTCCAGAATTTTGTCGAAGGCAGTCTTAATGCCGGGGCTGCAGCGGCTGGTAAAACGTCCAGGAAAAAGACTGACGACTGACATAGCCAGTGCGGCACGCCAGATCGCGCTTCCCATGCACACGATATTCGCCTTATCCAGCGGTGCGCCGCCCGCAGCCATAGCGGTGATCCGGATCAGCGGACCTGCCACGGCTGACGCCCTGCGATCACTTGCCGGAAAACTGCCCGTACCGCGGCGCGCGTCACTGGCCGAATTACGCAGCACGTCTGGTGACAAACTTGACGATGCTCTGGTGCTCTGGTTTCCAGGGCCGGCAAGTGCCACCGGCGAAGATTGCGGCGAATTGCATCTTCACGGCGGACGGGCGATTGTTGGCGCGGTCGAAGATGCCTTGTCCGGCATCGATGGATTGCGGGCTGCAAAACCCGGCGAGTTCACCCGGCGGTCCTTCGCTAACGGCCGGATTGATCTGGCGCAGGCTGAGGGACTCGCGGACTTGCTGGAAGCCGAGACAGAGCTGCAGCGCCGCTCTGCAATGGCACTGGCAAACGGCGCGTTGTCGGACCAGGTAGCTGCTTGGCGTGACGACCTTCTTTCGCTCTCGGCCTTGGTAGAATCGGCACTGGATTTCGCCGACGAAGATGATGTCGCGCCGCTACCGAATGACTTTGGAGACAATCTTGGGGCATTGTCTGCCTCACTTTGCCAATGGCTGGAACGCCCGCGCGCCAGGGTTCTGAAAGAGGGCTACCGCGTGGCGCTTGCAGGCCCCCCGAACGCGGGAAAATCGACTTTGTTCAACGTGTTAGTGGAATGCGAAGCAGCAATCGCATCACCTGTAGCGGGCACAACGCGCGATGTCCTGACCCGTTCGATTGCGCTGGAAGGTGTGCCGCTGACATTTGTGGATATGGCAGGCTTGCACACCGAAAGCGCCGATGAGATTGAAAAAATAGGGATTGGCCGCGCGCAGAAAGAGATCTGCGATGCTGATCTGGTCTTGTGGCTTGGCGCTGAAGGTATGGGGCCGGCGGGTTGTTGGGAGGTCCAGTCGCAAATTGATACGGGCGCGCATTGCAAATCCCGGCCAGATTACCGCGTGTCTGCGGTAACTGGCGAAGGCATTGAAACACTCCGCTCTGCGATCATACGAAACGCCCGCGGTTCGCTACCCAAACCAGGCGAAATTGCGTTGAACGAGCGGCAGGCAGAACTCATCGGTGAGGCTGCGGAGGCACTTGGCGGCGACGTGCCGGATGATCTGCTTATACTCGGCGAACATCTCAGGACAGCGCGCTCGGCATTTGACCGGCTGGTAGGCAGGTCTGGCACCGAAGATATGCTTGATACGCTGTTCGGACGCTTCTGCATCGGAAAATGATGTTCCACGTGGAACACATTGTCGAAGTGTAAGTGCCACAGCCTAAGGTGGCGACCGCCCTTGGTTCGAAACAATGTTGGCTAAATCGCTACTCCCGTTATATCGAGGCCTCAAATGAAACCTCACGATATCCTCGTTATCGGCGGCGGTCACGCCGGAGTAGAAGCTGCTGCGGTCGCAGCGCGGATGGGCGCGCGCGTGGGTCTCGTCAGTTTTGATCTGCAGGCGATCGGCGCCATGAGCTGTAATCCTGCGATAGGCGGGCTGGGCAAGGGGCATCTAGTCCGCGAAGTCGATGCATTCGACGGTTTGATAGCCAAAGCGGCAGACGCAGCGGCGATACATTACCGTATGCTAAATCAGTCCAAAGGCAGCGCAGTATGGGGGCCGCGGATTCAAGCCGACCGGATCCTTTTCAAAGCATCGATCCAGCATCAGTTGAAGCAACAGGGCGATCTTGACCTTATAGCCGGTGAAGCGGCTGAGCTGTTGATCAGCGGCGGCCGCATCCGCGGGCTCGTTCTGGGTGATGGGACACGGCTCGTATCGAAATGTGTGATCCTGTGCACCGGGACTTTTCTGGGCGGAACGCTGTTTCGCGGCGAAGAGCGTTTGACGGGCGGGCGGATCGGAGAAGACTCGGCACAGATTTTGGCGCAGCAACTGCGCGCTGCAGATTTGCCGATGGCACGGTTGAAAACGGGCACTCCGCCCAGGCTTGATGGTAGAACAATCGATTGGGCGCGCCTTGTCGAGCAGCCATCGGATTGCCAGTCCTGGACGATGTCCGAGATGTCCGCCAAGCGGGTCAATCCGCAGATATTCTGCGCCGTCACGCGTACCAATATTCGCTCGCACGACATTATTCGGGCCAATCTGGACAGGTCGCCCTTGTTCGGCGGGGATATCCAGGGCGAAGGGCCGCGATATTGTCCTTCGATCGAGGATAAGATTCACCGTTTTGGCGACCGTGATGGTCATCAAGTCTTCCTCGAACCTGAAGGGCTGGGCACGGCCATGGTTTATCCCAATGGCATCAGCACGTCCTTGCCGACGGATGTCCAGCTTGCGATGCTTCGCAGCATGGAGGGGCTAGAGGCTGTCGATATGACCGTGCCCGGATACGCGGTCGAATATGACCATATCGATCCGCGCGCCTTGGCGCCTTCGCTCGAGTTGCAAGCAATCCCCGGGCTGTACTGTGCGGGCCAGATCAATGGCACGACCGGCTATGAAGAGGCTGCGGCCCAAGGTCTAATGGCCGGGATGAACGCCGCCGCGGCGGTGCTTGGCCGGGAAATGCCGGACTTGGACCGGTCCAATTCGTATATCGCCGTTATGCTGGACGATTTGACGCTTCACGGTGTCAGTGAACCCTACCGGATGCTGACATCCCGCGCCGAATATCGTTTGCGGTTGCGCGCCAATAACGCAGGCACGCGGTTGACCCCGCTGGCAATCGAGGCAGGCTGTGTTGCGCAAGACAGGACTGTAGCGTTCATGCGCAAAATGGATTTGCGCGCGGAATGGAAGCAATTATTAGCCGCCGATATAAGCGCGGCCACGCTTGCGTCAGCGGGCCTGCCGGTGCGTCCTGATTCGGGCAAGCGTACATTGGCGGACTGGTTGCGTTTCGGCGGCGTGGATCTGGATGGACTATCGCCCTGGTTACCAGATGGAGCAGATATTGCGAGTGACGCGGCATTAGAAGTCGCCGAAGACTGTGCCTACGCCCCATATCTCGCGCGGCAGGATTCAGAACTACGCGATCTGAAGGCCAGCGAGGGCGTTGTTTTGGGTACGGGATATCCGTTTTGTGATGTCCCGGGCCTATCGAACGAGATGCTTGAACGGCTGGAAGCATCGAGACCCGCCACTTTGGCCGCGGCCGGGCGTATTGCGGGGATTACGCCAGCTGCGCTGGCGGCGCTACTTGTTCACGCCCGCAAACGCGCAGCAATTGCCGCATGACAGGATGCAGATGATAGAAACCGAAGAACAGGCAAGTCAGTTTGTTGCTGACATGTGCGACAGCGCCGCAATGGAGCGGCTTATTATGTTCTGCTCCATGCTACGCGAAGAGGCTGCCCGGCAGAATCTCGTTTCGAAGTCTTCGCTGTTCCATATGTGGGTAAGGCACATCGCAGATAGCGCGCAGCTTCTCAGCCATGTTCCACGTGAAACACAAGGTGTTTGGCTGGATTTGGGGACCGGGGCCGGGCTGCCCGGGATGGTCGTTGCGCTGATGCGTCCAAACCAGCGTATTCGTCTTGTCGAATCGCGGCGTAAGCGAATCGAGTGGTTGGAAGGTTGCATCGATCACTTCGAGCTTCGTAATTGTAGCGTCGATGCCGCAAAACTGGAAAACGTTGAAACAACCAAAGTAAGCGTTATTTCGGCCCGGGCCTTCGCGCCGTTGCCGGTTTTGCTCAAGTTGTCCGCACGGTTTTCCACACGCCAAACGATCTGGCTGTTGCCGAAAGGGCGTTCGGCGGAGCAAGAATTGGAAGATGCCAAGCCGGCAACAAAAAAACTGTTCCACGTGGAACAATCGGTGACCAGTGCAGAGGCCCGAATTCTTGTTGGCAAAGGGCAGATCAAGGAACGTCAGAAGACATGAAGCTGCCGACGACATGATACGGATTGCTATTGCAAACCAAAAGGGCGGGGTGGGCAAAACCACAACCGCGATCAATATCGCAACCGCTATGGCGGCAACCGGCTGGAAAACGTTGCTCATCGATCTGGACCCTCAGGGGAACGCATCGACGGGCCTGGGGATCAGTGCTGGCGAGCGGGAGAAGTCCAGTTATGATCTAATTGTTGATCAGGCGCCTCTCGCCAATTGTGCGATGGCAACCAAGATTCCGGGTTTGGATCTGGTGCCCGCGACGGAAGATCTGAGCGGAGCCGAGATAGAGCTTGTTTCCGTCGAGCAGCGAACCGACCGCCTTCGTAGTGCATTGGCCGGAAACACGGGTTACGATATTTGTTTTATCGATTGCCCCCCCTCCCTCGGGCTGCTTACTCTCAACGCCCTGGGTGCAGCCGACACGTTGCTGGTTCCTCTGCAATGCGAGTTTTTCGCGCTTGAGGGGCTCAGCCAGCTGCTGCAGACGGTCGAGCGTATTCAACAGCGGTTCAATCCCGATCTTGGCATTGTCGGCATCGTGTTGACCATGTTCGACCGGCGCAACCGCCTTACAGATCAGGTGGCGGACGATGTTCGCGATTGTCTGGGCAATTTGGTGTTTGAATCGGTGATCCCGCGAAACGTCAGATTGTCCGAAGCGCCGAGCCATGGCCTTCCGGCGCTAGTTTATGACCATTCCTGCGCCGGAAGCCGGGCCTATATGGCTCTGGCGAGGGAATTGATCGGCCGTTTGCCTGAAAGGAAAAAAGCCGCATGAGCGATCCCTCGGACCCCATCCGCCTGTCTGTAGCAGCGCCGGATTCAGCAGCGAAATCCAGACCGCGAAAACTGGGCAAAGGTTTAGGTGCACTGCTAGGCGAAACGCGGAGGGAGGAACCTCTGGTCCAATCCAATTATGGTGCGCAAAACAATTCAGCAAAAACAGTCACATCGGTAGGTGACGGCCTCAATATGCTGTCCGTTTCAGATATCGAACCGCATCCTGACCAGCCGCGCCGCCATTTTGATGAAACGGCATTGGAGGAACTTGCCGCCTCGATTGCATCGCGCGGGGTAATCCAGCCAATCATTGTTCGTCCGACAAAAGGCGGGCGCTATCAACTTGTAGCCGGTGAACGCCGCTGGCGCGCAGCGCAAAAGGCCCATTTGCACCAAATTCCCGCTCTGGTCCGCGACCTCGACGAGCGCGATGTGATGACCCTCGCCCTGATCGAGAATATCCAGCGTGAAGACCTCAACCCGATTGAAGAGGCGCGTGCATATAGCCGCCTGGCAAAGAGCGAGGGCCTCACTCAGGCGGAAATTTCCGGCATCGTCGACAAATCGCGCAGCCATGTCGCAAATCTCCAGCGGCTTTTATCCTTGCCTGACAGCGTGCTCGAACTGGTCGAAACGGGCGAACTGGGAATGGGCCACGCACGCGCATTAATCGGCAACGATGCAGCCGAGGAACTGGCGAGGAAGGCTGTTTCGGCCAAGTTATCCGTGCGCGAAGTAGAAAAGCTGGTCCGTTCAGGTGACGGACCCGCACAGCGCAAGGCCCGGTCCCCGCGTGATACTGCCAAAGATGCCGATATTGCGGCAGTACAGAATCATCTCGAAGAATTTCTTGGCATGAATGTGAAAATTGCAACCGACGCAGACCCGCGATCAGGCGCGGTTTCGATCAGATACCGCACTTTGGATCAGTTGGACCTGCTGTGCCAACGCCTTACCGGCGGCGATATTTGACAAAAAAGTCTTTCAATTCAGATACGTATTGTCACTTAATGTGCTGACGCATCCGCATGGAAGAAACTAGAAGTTAACGCAAAAGCGTTGCGTTGTTAACCAAGCGTACAAAGGAAAGCTGAACCTCCCGCCCTTAGAGACGGATTTGCGAATGGGGCTAGACCCGTTCGGCGGGCTTGCCTCGGGTGACCCGGGCTAGAAATCGCTTTGGAAGGGACCAGATCCAGATGACTAATAAATTCCGTAACGGCGCCGCTGGCGTCGCACTTATTGCCGCACTCGGTATGTCCACCGCAGCTTCGGCGGCTGATTCTGAAACCGCAACTGCAGAGGCGGAAGTTCTCACCGCTTTGACACTGGTCGTTGCCGAGGGTTCGATCCTCGACTTTGGTCAGGTTGCCGTAAACGGCGGGGGTACGATCGTTCTTGACCCGACCGACGAATCAAATCCGACCTGTTCGGCCAACCTCGTTTGCATCGGCGATACTTTTGCAGTCAATTTCGAGATTACCGGCCAGGGCGACCAGGACGTAGGCATTTCGCTTCCAACATCAGCAGTTGACCTCGTCCGTGCCGGCGGCGTTGCCACTAACGCGGCCGACAAGCTCGAGCTGAGCAGTTTCGTCAGTAATGATGCCGACGACGTGGTTACGCTCGACGTTGATGGCGACGGCGGTTTTGCAGTTGGCGGCACGTTGACTTTCGACGGTTCGGAAATCGCCGGGACTTATTCCGGAATGTTCGCAGTCACGGTAGAATATCAATAATTTAAGGGACTTTTGACCTGGCGTTTCCCGCGCCCGGACAAATGAAGGGGGCTGTTCCGCATAACGCGGAGCAGCCCTTTTTCATTGCCCGTCCTGCATAGGGTTTATGCGATCTTAACCCTGTTTGCCTAAGGCATAAGGGCGATCCCCTGGGTGCCGCTTTGGCATCCTGTGCTTTGGAGAGAATAAACATGAATTCCCGCTTCGCACGCCTTGTCGCCCACAGTTTGCTGCCAGTGGTTGCGACCGCGGCCGTGTTCTTATCCGCGCCACTTGCCGCCCAGGGCGATCTGCTGGTCGCCCCGACGCGGGTTATCCTTGACGGCCGGCAGGGGACGGAAGTCATTCTGAGCAACATAGGTGATCAGGAGGCGACGTACCGCATCGGTTTGGAGCTGCGCCGGATGACAAGCGAGGGCACATTGGAAGATGTCGCCCCCGAAGGTGTGAATGCGGTAGAAGAGGCGGCGCTCGCGATGATCCGCTATGCCCCGCGCCGTATCAGGCTAGCTCCGGGACAACCGCAAGCCGTCCGCATCAGCGCGCGCCCCGATGCTGCCTTGCCTGATGGCGAATACCGGGTCCACATGTCTTTCAAGGCGATTCCCGATGCGAAGCCCGTTACGCAAGGGCCCGATGCGGATCCGGCTACCGGTATCCGGATCGAGTTGGTGCCGGTTTACGGCGTAACCATTCCGATTATTGTACGCAAAGGTCGCTTGGAAGCGACAGCAGCGATCCAGAACCCTCGCATCGAACGGAACGATCGGGGGCAATATCTTGCGCTGGATTTAGCCAGACAAGGCCAAAGTTCCACTTACGGCGAGATCCGGGTGATGCGGCAGGGCGTTGATGAACCTTTGTTTCTCGCACGCGGCGTGGCTATTTATTCCGAAGTTGCACAGCGAACAGTTCAACTGGGACTTAATCCAGAAAAGGCCGCCGAATTGCGCGGGCCTGTCCGGATCGAATACCGCGAAATGCCGGAAAATGGCGGCGCTCTTATCGCCGCAGTCGATACAGTTATCGGCTAGGCCAGATAACGGCATACAAATCAGCCACTTGATATGAAAAGTTTTCGTTCCACCCGGCTTAGCGCCGCTGCGGGCTTCGCAGCGGCGCTTTCCGTGTTTGGGGCGAGCGTGCCGTTGCAGGCGCAAACCGCTGCCACACCCGCCTCGCAGCAGTGGGAAGCCAGCGAAGATGATTTCCTCTTGCTGGAGTTACAGATCCAGCGATACCGCTTGGCCGGGGACATACGCGGCTACCAAACCGATCAGGGCATATGTGTGGATATGGCTGACATCATCCAGGCGCTGGATCTACCGCTTCGACTCGACAAAAAGTCGCGCCGCGCAACCGGTTGGTTGTTTGCGGAGGATCAGAACTTCACTATCGATCGAGCAGCAAATACGGTACAAAACGTGAACGGTTCAAAAATACTGTCCGCAGGCGATATCTACGACACGCCTGAGGGATGGTGCGTGGACAGTCGGGCGCTATCGAACTGGTTCGGAGTGTCATTCAAGCCGAATTTGCAGAATGCGGCGATTAAAGTCGAGGGCGGAGAAGCACTGCCGTTCATCGCAGCTTTAGAACGGAAAAGTCGTGCGGCGCGACTTCGCCCGAAACGCGCCAGCTTTGATCTGGCAACGCTTGAACAGGCCGATGTGCCATACCGCGCGTGGCGCACCCCGTCGGTTGACGCGGTTGTCAGTGCCAATGTTCTGACCAAGCCGGATGGCGATACGCAAATCAGCAGGCGGTTTGAATTATTCAGCAGCGGCGAGATAGCCGGCGCCAGTTTTGATGCGCGCATCGCGTCTGACAGGCAGGGCGTGCCCAACTCGCTCCGCATGCGCGCCTACAAGATCAATCTGGACGGCGGACTGCTGGGACCGCTGGATGCGACGCAAGTGGCAATTGGTGACGTCGAGACACCAAGCACCAGCTTGACCGGACAGACGGCTGTGGGCCGCGGCGCATTTGTCAGCAATCGGCCACTTGGCCGTGGCGGCAGCTTTTCAACCACCACATTGCGGGGCGCATTGCCAACCGGGTGGGATGCCGAACTTTACCGGAACGGTCAGTTGATCGCTTTTCAGGGTTCCCGCGAAGACGGGCGTTACGAATTTATCGATGTAGAGCTTCTCTACGGCCAGAATGCGCTCGAAGTGGTGCTTTATGGCCCGCAAGGACAAATCCGCCGCGAGCGAAGCAATTTGCCTGTCGGAGCGCAGAGCATTGCGCCAGGCACCTTCCAATATTGGGCCGGGATCGTCGAACAGGATCGCGACCTCATAGATTTACGCAAGCGGATCAACGAGCCAATGACAGGGTGGCGAGGGGGTATCGGGATCGAGCGCGGGTTCGACAGGCGCACCATGGCCGGTTTCGCACTTCAGAGCATCGTTTTGGGCGGGAAACGCCGGAATTATCTGGAGGCGAACGTTCTGCGTTCGATCGGACCGATGCTTTTGGAGCTGTCGGCGGCGCAGGAATATAGAAGCGGCAGAACCTATCGCGCCGAAGCGCTGGGCAAATTTGGAAATATCAATTTCCAGGCCCAGTCGTTGTGGGTAGATGGGCGCTTCGAGAGCGACCTGGTGGGCGCAGATCAGAAAAGCGATCATGCATTGACGTTGGATGCGACCCTGAAACTGGGCAAGATAGCAGTTCCGGTTCAGGCAGGCGTACGCCATTCCGTCGAGCGGGACGGTAGAAAAGTTACCGAATGGTTAACGCGGGCCTCGCTTAGCACCCGCCGCATTGCGTTAACGGGCGAGTTGGCAAATATAAACACGACAGGCCCCAGATTCGGCCCGAATGACGGGACCAGGCTGCGGCTGCTCGCAAACGGCAGACTTGCCGGGGTGCGCCTGCGCGGGGAAGCGTCATTTCAATTATCAGGCCGCGACGAAGGATTTCGGAGCGCCAGTCTGGTTGCCGAAAAACGATTGAACGATTTCTCCGATGTTGCGTTACGATTAGACCGTGATGCCGTCGCGAGACGGACGACCGGCGAGCTTGCCTACGTCCGTCAGTTTGACAAATTCTCGCTCAGCGCGGGGGCAACCGCCGGTTCGGATGGATCGCGCGGAGGACGGCTTTCGGTAGCCTTCAGTTTCGGTCCAGATCCAGCCGGCGGCGGGGTGCGGTTTTCGCGAAACAAGCTTGCCAGAACAGGACAGGCGGCGGTTACCGTTTTCCGCGATGATAATGCCGACGGGCGCCGCCAGACTGGCGAAGAAGTGCTCGAAAATGTGGGTGTCGAGGCCGGTTTCCGTACAACCGAGTCAATCACCGACCAGAATGGCCGCACAGTCGTTGACGGTTTGCGGCCCTATATCCCGGTTGTTGTCGGAATTGACGAAGGAAGCCTCGACGATCCGTTCCTGGCGGCGGGTACAAAGGGTGTCGTCGTAACGCCCCGACCCGGTGTCGCCGCAGTAATCGAGCTGGGCGTAACGCCCACTGGCGAAGTCGAAGGCGTTCTTCACACTGTGTCAGGTGTCCCGCGCGGCGGTGCGCAACTGGAACTGGTCAATGCAAAGGGAACCGTCGTTGCGCAAACCGTCAGCGAATATGACGGGTTCTTCCTTTTCGACCGTGTGCCTTACGGTGCATACAGCCTCAGGTTGAAGGCCGCTGATGCCAAAGTGTTGGAGGTAGCAACCAGTCTGTCGTCGCCGTTCATTCTAGGAAAAGGAATGGATCTCAAGCGGTTGGGAACGATCCGGATGCGCGCCGACCGTAGTGCAATTGCGATGGCGGATTAGTCGCCGCGACAGCCGATGCCGATTGCCGCCGCGTTACCTGCCAGATCGTTGACGCTTAGTTGGCGAAGCTGGCGTAGCGCGAATGCGCTTGTCACCCACGATGCGGCGCTTGGCTGGAACGGCTGCGGTTTCTGGCACCATGACTTCGTCATAATAATGCTCTTCCGTCACAATTTGCCGTGTCACACGGTGTTGCGGAATGGCGACCAGAACCGGTTGCATCGTGTAAGTGTAGGCATAAGCCTGCGGATAGTAATATCCGGAGTATGCGGGGCGGTAAGCGCCCGAATAATAGTCATCCAGCCATTCTTCGCAGTCGCGCGCCGCTCGGCGTTTGCCGCTTCCCGATATCGCCGATCCGATCGCTGCACCGGCGAGGCCCCCGATACCGGCACCGATCAGAGTGCCGCCCAACCGTTCGCCGTCAGCCACGCGGTTGCCGATAATGCCGCCGGTAACGGCGCCCAACAGCGATCCGATAATACTGCTCTTGCCTTCGCCGCGGCCATATCGTTCGCGGCATTGTGCGAGCCATTCTTCACGTTCGAACTGTCCGGCTGCAGCCGGATATCCGCCAGCCATCGCCGGAGCCTGATAATAGCCTTGCGGATAGGAATAATAAGGGGAAGCGGTATGGTGGATTTGTCGGTGATGCATTTGGCCATAATCCATCTGGCTCTCGTGATGGGGGCCGCGGATCATAGGTTCGCCCTGTACCGGGTCCGGCGAAACGCTGTACACTTCGCGCTCCACCTCAACCGAAGCCGGCAGCGGCTCTGTTTCAAACTCCTCAATCTCCAGCCGCGGAGCACCGGGCAGCGGCTGGACCACCGGGTCGGAACGCATAATGACTGTTTCGATGTCTTCGGCGGTTTCGGCTTTTTCCACCTGCGTCACGGGCTCATACACAATGACCGGGGCGTCCTGTGCGGCAACTGCCGCTGGGAAAAGTGATATTGCAAATGCGCTCGCGGCAGCTTTGATTCGGACAGACATGTTCCATTTCCCCAAGTCGGGCCACTCGAATTGCGTTATGGCGATTCTCGCAGCATTAGGGCAAAATTTATCATCGTCTTGCGCAGAAACCCAAGCATGCTGCGCGCAATGTCCCGTTTCGGGGCGCTTGGCCCGGGCTCAGACGTGTTCGGCGATAGCGGCCGATAATTGTTCCAGACCGGCCGCATCCTGCAGCGTAAAACGCGCAAGGCGGGGACTGTCGAGATCGATTACCGCGATTACTTTTCCGTGCCGCATAACCGGCACCACCAGCTCAGATTTTGTATCCGCATCGCACGCGATGTGACCGGGAAACCGGTGTACGTCTTCGACCAATTGGGTTGTACCGCTGGCTGCAGCAACGCCGCAAACGCCCTGTCCGATGGCGATTCGGATACAGGCTGGTTTGCCGACAAACGGCCCCAGCACCAGTTCGCCATCCACCACCCGGTAAAAGCCTGCCCAGTTCAGGTCGGGAACAAATTGCCACATCAACGCGGCGATATTGGCCATATTGGCGACAACATCTGGCTCCCCATCGACCAATGATGCAGCAGCGGCATTCAGTTCGCGGTACATCTCGTCAGCCGGGAGGCTGTGATCGGCATGAAAATCGTACATGGCGGTTAGTTAAATGAATGCACCATTGCCGCAAGGCCGCAGAGCATTTATCACCGCCAGCATGAGCACAAAACGCAAAATTCTTATCGCCTTGCTGGTCCTTATCCTTGCGGTCGCCGCACTTGGCGCGTGGCTGCTTCGCGGCAACACTGCAGATTACTCGGTCAGCGAAGTAACCGGAACCGAACCATTGTTGGCCGATCCGGAAGCGGAAAGTTTCCCGACCGTGGCCATTGCAGACCCGATCGGCTGGAAGGATGGTGAAGTTCCCGCTGCTGCTGAAGGGCTCGCCGTCAGCCGCTTCGCCGATGGGCTCGATCATCCGCGTGTCATACACACTCTGCCCAATGGCGATGTTCTGGTCACGCTTACCCGCGCACCCGCGTCCGAAGGGCCGGGCGGGATACAGGGCTGGATTGCCGGAATATTGTTTGAAAAGGCGGGCTCTGCCGGGGCCTCGCCGGAACAACTGGTCCTGCTGCGCGACAGTGACGGAGATGGTGCTGCCGAAACCCGCAAGGTGCTGCGTGACGATCTGGAATCGCCGTCCGGTATCGAGTGGGCGGACGGCAAACTTTATGTCGCCAACCACAATGCCGTCCTGTCATTCGATTACGAACTGGGCGCTGATGCGGTGACCGGCAAGGCAACCAAACTCATGGATCTGCCGCCGGGCGGTGGGCACTGGATGCGCAATCTCGCGCTGTCGCCGGACGGCAGCCAGCTTTACGTGGCGGTCGGATCCGTTTCGAATATCGGCGAGAAAGGCATGGAGATCGAAAAAGGTCGTGCCGCAATCCACGAACTGGACGTTCAAAGCGGCAAGTCGCGGCTGTTTGCAACAGGTCTCCGCAATCCCAATGGCCTCGCATTCAATCCCTGGAGCGGCGAATTGTGGACCACGGTAAACGAACGCGACATGCTCGGCTCGGACCTCGTGCCTGATTACCTTACCAATGTGCCCGTTGGGGTGAATTATGGCTGGCCGTGGTTCTACTACCGTGACAACGTAGACGACCGTGTGAAAGCACCCATGCCGTCCATGGTTGCAGGATATGTGCGCCGTCCCGAATATGCGCTTGGCCCCCATGTTGCAGCGCTTGGAATGGTTTTCACCGAGCAGGGCAGCCGAATGGGCGATGCATTTGGCAACGGCGCGTTTATTGCGCGTCACGGGTCGTGGAACCGCAAACCGCCGTCGGGCTATGATTTGATTTATGTCGCGTTTGACGAGCGGGGAAATCCGCAAGGCAAACCAGTCGAAGTACTGGGCAGCTTCCTCACGTCGGGTGGTGACACGCGCGGCCGGCCGACGTGGGTGGACTGGGCCGCCGATGGTGCCTTGTTGATGAGCGATGATACAGCCGGAA
This sequence comes from Altererythrobacter aquiaggeris, assembly GCF_037154015.1. Taxonomy (NCBI): domain Bacteria; kingdom Pseudomonadati; phylum Pseudomonadota; class Alphaproteobacteria; order Sphingomonadales; family Erythrobacteraceae; genus Aestuarierythrobacter; species Aestuarierythrobacter aquiaggeris. The sequence goes on along the minus strand of NZ_JBANRL010000001.1, from coordinate 46,925 downwards.
TTATCTGGCGCGTCATAGCCGCCAATGCGAAGCCCGCCACCGCCCCGGCACTGTTCGAAACCGAAAGCCTGCCGCCGCGGCGCAATCTCGTGGATCCGCGCTCAGGCCGCAGGGATCAATAGCCAACCGGCTACAGCGCTATACCCGCGCGCCCGGCCAGTTCGGTGATGTATTGCCATGCAGTCCGGCCGGACCGCGCACCACGCTGGATCGCCCATTCCAGCGCGTCCGCAGGTTCAAACCGTAATCCTGCCGTTGCCGCATAACGACTGACGATTTCGAGATATTCGTCCCGGGAGCAATTATGGAACCCGATGGTGAGACCAAATCGATCAGCGAGGGCCAGCGCATCGTCTAGCGCATCACGCGGGTTCAATGCGCCGGACTGTTCGGCAGCTTCGCGCGGGACAATCGACCGGCGGTTTGAAGTAACTGCGAGCCTCACATTGGTCGGACGTGCATCGACCCCGCCTTCAAGCCAGCTGCGGAGTTGGCGCGGACCAGCGGTGTCTTCGGGGGCAAAGCCCAGATCATCCATATAGACCAGAAAATTGCGATCCTGCTTTGCAAGAATGGCGAAGAGATCAGGCAAACGGGGCAAAGCATCGATGGCCACCTGCACCAGCGCGATCGCGCCCGGATGGATGGTCTGCGCTGCGATCATGCCCGAGCGCAAAAGAGCAGACTTGCCCATCCCGCGAGCGCCCCACAACAGCATATCGTGCGCAGCATGACCTTGCGCGAGCCGCAAAATGTTCTGCGTCACGATGCGTTTTTGCACATCAATGGCGAGTAGCTCGTCCAACAATGGTGCTTCAATCCGGTCTATTTCGCGGGGCGGACGTCGGCCCCACGAATAGGCCGGGCTGCCCTGCCAGTCTGTCAGCCCATCCGGCGGCACAATCCGCTCCAGCGCAGCGGCAATGCGCGCCAGCGGATCGCCCTGGTCCGTCATCCTGCCAATTGTTCTGCGGTCAGTTCGTAGAACAGGCTGCTGCCCCCGCGGGCCGCAGCGGCAAGGCCGCTTGCTTCAGGCACGATATGTTCAAGGAAATAGTGGACAGTGACCGGCTTGATTTTGTCCAGCGCCGGCGCATCGCCTGCTTCGACCGCGTGTTTCTGTCTGAGCATTTGCCAGCCCGCGACAGCAACGGCGCACATTTCGGTAAATGGAACACTGCCTGCCAGCCGATCATCGAGGCTAGCCTCGTCAAGCATCCATGCAGCGATCCCGGCGCATTCGCCCGCCAGTCTGGACAGTCCCGGCGCCTCCGCCGCTTCCGCTTCGATCTCGCGCAGCAGACCAATTAGCACTGCGCCGTTTTCGAAGCCCAGTTTGCGCGTGACGAGATCGGCAGCCTGGATACCGTTGGTGCCTTCGTAAATCGGGGCGATTCGGGCATCGCGGTAATGCTGGGCCGCCCCGGTTTCTTCGACAAAACCCATTCCGCCGTGAACCTGCAGGCCAATGCTGGCCACCAGAACGCCGGTGTCGGTTCCCCAGGCCTTTATCATCGGCACCAGGCATTCACTGCGCATCCGGGCTTGGGCATCACCCAAAGTGCCACGATCAACCTGACCGGTCGTGTAATACAGCAGCGCGCGCATTCCCTCGGTCAGGCTGCGCATCCGCAACAGCATCCGGCGAACATCGGGATGATCGATTATTGCCACCGCATCGCGGCTTTCCGATCCCGCACGCGCGGACTGGACCCTGTCCATTGCATAATGGCTGGCTTGTTGCAGCGCGCGTTCCGCCACTTCAACTCCCTGCGCGCCGACATTGATTCGCGCAGAATTCATCATCGTGAACATGGCGCGCAGTCCGCCAAATTCCGCACCGATCATTTCACCGATACATTCGCCATTATCGCCGAAACTCATCACGCAGGTGGGCGATGCATTGATGCCGAGTTTATGTTCAAGGCTGACACAGCGAAGATCGTTGCGCCCGCCCAATGACCCATCGGCAGAGACATGATATTTGGGCACAACGAACAGCGAAATGCCGCGGCTTCCTTCGGGCGCACCCGGCGTGCGAGCAAGCACCAGATGGATAATGTTGCGGGACAATTCGTGTTCGCCCCAGGTAATGTAAATCTTCTGGCCCTGGATCATGAACTTGCCCGCGTTTTCGCCGCTCTCGATCGGGGTAGCAGTAGAACGCAGCGCGCCTACGTCGCTGCCCGCTTGCGGTTCGGTCAAATTCATCGTGCCTGACCATTCGCCGCTTACCAGTTTTGGCAGATAGATATTCTTCTGCGCATCACTGCCATGATCTTCGATCGCATCAACCGCGCCGATGGACAGCATAGGTAACAGATTGAACGCGAAATTCGCTGTCCCAAGGTTTTCAAGCACATTGCAGCCCAGCGTGCTCGGCAAACCCTGCCCTCCATATGCGGTCGGCGCGGAAATGGCGTTCCACCCTTGTTCGACATAAGCTTCGTAAGCCTGCGCAAAACCATCGGGCAGGCGGACCACCCCGTTCTCCAGTTTGGCACCTTGTTGATCGCCGATCCGGTTGAGCGGAGCCCATTCGCCGGAAGCAAATGCGCCGATACCTTCCGCGATAGCTTCGACCATATCCGCTTCGGCTGCAGCGAACCGTTCGCTTTGGGAAAGTTCGGCGATTCCGGCATTGACCTTCATGGCGAGCAGTTGGTCCTGGGTAGGCGGTGTGAAGCTTTGCACGTGTGATTTCCTTGGCTTTTGTGTGCCCCACCTATAGCGCGCGGGCATGGCTCGCAAGAACGCTACGGAAACGCTGCCCGCAAATGCAGAAGGAATCGCCAAAGCTGCTGAAATGCTGCGAAATGGCCAGATTGTCGCTTTACCGACCGAGACGGTCTATGGCCTGGCTGCGCGCGCAGACAGCGACGCGGCGGTTGCGCGTATTTACCGGGCGAAGGGCCGGCCCAGTTTCAACCCGCTGATTGTTCATGTGGGTTCGCTGGATCAGGCCAGGACAATTGCCCGGTTCAGCGAGGAGGCAGAGAATCTGGCGCGTCGATTCTGGCCCGGTCCGTTGACAATCGTTCTGCCCACGCTGGCTGGCTCCCGCCTCGCAGCCGCTGTAACGGCGCGCCTGCCGACGGTCGCGCTGCGCCACCCGGCGCATCCTGTCATGCAGGCGCTATTGGCTGCTACAGGCCTTCCATTGGCGGCACCTTCGGCCAATCGTAGCGGCGATGTGAGCCCTACCGATCCCGCTCATGTGGTGCGGTCGTTGGGGCAGGCGGCCGGCCTGGTGCTTGATGCCGGGCCATGCGGGCAGGGGCTGGAGTCGACAATCGTCGCGCTACGCGAAAACGGAAGTTGGCAATTGTTACGACCGGGGCCGATTTCGGAGGCCGCAATCAGTCAAGAACTGCGATGTGCCGCATCCGCTGGCAGTTCCACGATCGAGGCGCCGGGCCAACTGACAAGCCACTATTCTCCTGGCAAACCCGTCAGGTTAAATGCGAAAACCGCCGAGCGTGACGAATTTTTCATCGGCTTTGGAAACATCGGCGGAGATACAACCCTGTCGCAGGACGGCAATCTTGTGATTGCTGCATCACGGCTTTACCGGACGCTTCACGAGGCGGCCGCATCGCCCAAACCGCGCGTTGCTGTGGCACCTGTTCCGGCCGGCGGCATTGGCGCCGCAATCAATGACCGGTTGCAGCGCGCCGCTGCGGGGCGGGACTAGTCCGGACTGACCGGTACGCCCGGCAACATTTGCTCAATTCTGGCGTGGCTTTCGCGCGCCTGCTCGCAGGCGGCGCGATCGCCATTCTCACATTCCTCGAGTTGCTTCTCATAACGGCGCTCCAGCTTGCCCAGTTCTTCCTCGCGCTTGCGTAATTCACGGCCGCGCTTCTCGTCTGCTTCGGATTGGCTGGTCGTTGCAAGATCGACCGCTTTTCCGGCAATTCTGACAGGCGCTGTCACAACGTCGAAAGCTGTTTTCGCTACGCAGCCCGATACGGCGGCTGACATTGTAATGCAGAAGAGGAAAACAGAAACGGGGCGCATGATCGAAGTTCCTTCGCCTCGCACCATAACGCCCCGTTTATTACGCTTGAATTAAACGAAGACTGATAAAACTAATTGCCGTCAGTCGGTGTTTCGGGACCTTCCGGCGTTTCAGGAGGTTCGGCCGCTTTTGGTGCTTCCGTTGTCGCAGGGGTGCCCGCACTGCAATTCAGCGTGCCCGAGCCCATTGAATTGATGGTGCATTTCGCACTACCGCGAACTGTCACATCGCCCGATCCCATTATTTTGGCATCAACTGTTCCGTCAGACGCAAACTCGGCATCACCAGAACCGGCGATCGTGATATCGGCCTTGTCGATCTTGAGGCCGCCCATCAAAGCGGAGCCTGTGCCCGCTACGGTCATGTCCATGGCCGCCGCCGTGCCATTCGTTTTGTACGTACCTGATCCGGCAATAGTCAGGTCCAGACGGTCAACCTTGATGTTCTGTGTCGCAACTTCACCTGAGCCGGCGATCGTCACATCGGCATTGCCCGCCATTGTGCCGCCGATGATCTTGCCGGAACCGGCAAGCGTGATGCTCGTAAGGGCAGGCATAGTGACATTGACGGTCGCCGCACCCTTTGTTTTGCTGCCTTTTGCCCGCGTGACAGTCAGCGTCTCACCGTCGAGGTCGAACCTGAGCTGTCCCGTTACGGCGGCGTCACCTTCTACCGTAATGGCGAGATTCGCGCCCTCGGTGATCTTCACCGTATCCGGGCCCGCCAGAACGATTTCGGTCGGGGCCGCACCCGCCATATCCAGTTCGGACAATGGTACGCCGTCAGCCCCGTTTATATTCATGTTCAAATTGTCGCAGCCCGATGTAGCCACGCCCAAAGCGAGTGCTGCAATGGGAGCTATCCTGCGGAAAAATTTATGGAGCATGTTTGCCTCTCAACTTGGTCTGTGTTGCCACCTTAATACACCAATCAGGTAAAAATTCAACCGCGTAAAAGAAAGGGGCCACGCTCTTCAGCGTGGCCCCTATGCTGTTTGTCGAATGATGCGGCGCTTATTTATCGTCGTCGTCACTCACATAATATTGCGGCGCGTGTTCTTTAAGAACATTTAGGATCTTCGTGAGCGCGGTTGGCTCGTCAGTTTTTTCCATCGCAGCCAATTCGCGCGCAAGCCGGCTCGAAGCAGCTTCAAATATCTGGCGTTCGGAATAGGATTGCTCTGGCTGATCTTCAGGTCGAAACAAATCGCGGGTAACTTCGGCAATGGCCGATAGCTCGCCGGAATTGATCTTTCCTTCATATTCCTGGGCCCGACGCGACCACATGGTGCGCTTGACTTTGGGTTTGCCCTTCAGTGTTTCCATAGCTTCGCGCAGCGTCTTGTCGCTGGAAAGTTTACGCATACCGATCGCTTCGACCTTGTTTGTCGGGACGCGCAGGGTCATGCGTTCTTTTTCGAACCGCAGCACGTACAGTTCCAACTGCATTCCGGCGATTTCTTCATTCTGGATTTCGGTCACACGGCCTACACCGTGTTTGGGATAGACGACATAATCGCCGACATCGAAGGCGAGTGCGTTGCCTGCCATGAATATTCCTTTCTTTAGGCTGGGCCGCGGTTCGAAATGATGAATCGTCCGACCGTCCGCAATCGGGGCGGGCGTCTGACAGTCAACAATTTCGAGAGGGGGCCGGCCTGCCTTTCAATCAACACGACTGCGCCGTAACCCGCGGGTTACGGCCAGTTACGCCATTATATAGCAGATTCGCCAGCAAAATACCATAGTTGCAAATTGCGACCGAATTAGTCGCCTTCGCCGGGCGCTTCGGAGAAGTGTTCTTCGAACTTATTCTCTTTGCCCTTGAATTCATCGGCATCGGCCGGCGCTTCGCGCGAAACCGTGATATTGGGCCATTCGGCAGAAAATTTCGTATTCACCTCAAGCCATTTCTCAAGCCCGTTTTCCGTATCCGGCAAAATAGCTTCGGCGGGACATTCCGGTTCGCAAACACCGCAGTCGATACATTCCGACGGGTTGATGACGAGCATATTCTCGCCTTCGTAGAAACAGTCGACGGGGCAGACCTCGACGCAATCCATATATTTGCATTTGATGCATGCATCAGTCACGACATAGGTCATTGCAGTCTAATCCTCTTCGTACGGCGGTAACGTACCGGCTGCTAATGTGCTTTCGCCTGCCGGGTCAAGCGATTGCGGCTCCACAATACGATAATGCGCGATGGCCTGGGCCGGAGAGCCGCGCCGGTCGGGCAAGGACACAAGTTCGATCACGCGAACATTCTCGCCGAGCGGTAGCGTCAGGATATCGCCGACGCTCACCTTTAGCGCATCATTGGTAACCCGCACACCATTGCGCCTGATATGGCCCATTGCGATCAGGCTCTGGGCTTTGCTGCGTGTTTTGGTTAGTCGCAGCAGACACAGCAGACGGTCAATTCTGATCAACCGAGCAAATCCGCCAAGCCGGCAAATGCGCCGCCACCCTCTGGCTGCCGCTTTACTTCCGGCTGGCTGCCCTTGCGGCTGCGACTTTGCAGTTTTTTGCTGTCGGCCAACTTTCCATTCGTGCGGCGAGCCGGGCGCCACTGCCACAGCAAAGGCGCAGGCGGACCAAACGCATCCGCCGCAAGTTCCTTGTGCGGGAATTTTGTAAAGCCGGTCTGGCGCATCAGATTATCAAATGCGGCCTGCTTCAGCCCGGTTGAAGTGGCAAGCGCCTGATCGATGGCAAATTTGCGCGGTTTTGCCGCGCCGCGCCCATCATGGGCAGCCCGCACGATTTTCTCAGCCACATCAACGCGAATGGCCTGTTGGCCCACCATCCGGTATCCCGCTGGTGCCCGGCGAACATCATTGACGACCGGCTGCATATTGTCCTGAAGCGGGCGTTTATCCGCCCCGTTATCGTGCAGCATTCTGCGTGCTGCCGGTTTGAGCAACGCCGGTACGAATATATCGAGCGCGCCGATTACGACGCCAAGGCGGCGAAGCAAGCGTCTATTTTCCTTGGGAACTATTTCCAGTCCCGCATTTTCACGCGCTAGCAGGCCGTGCCCTTCAACCAGCTTTATCAGCAGCGCACGGGTTTCCGGACCGGCATCCGGATCACGCGAACCCGCTTCGAGCGCGTGTAGCGGTGCCAACGGTTCCATCCGAAGGCCGAGCCAATTCCGCAAGCCATCCAGCAATTTGTCTTTGGCCTGCGCCGGCAGCAATGCCAGATTGCGGTCAGCTTCGAGCTTCGTATTTCGCTGCACAGTGGCAGTGCGCGCAAGCGTTTGCCCGGACCAGATTACGCTACCTTCCCTAAGTTCGACACCGGCGAAATCACTCTCGATCAATTTTCGCGATCGCTGCGCGAGCAGCCGCGGCAGGGCGCGTTCTGCGGCTGCCAGAAGCATCTTGCGGTCTGCCACACCTGCCAGCGGATCGACGACAAAACGGAAACCTTCTACCGAGCCGATGACTTCGTCCTCGACGGTAACTGCGCCGCTGTCTGTCAGTACAACCGGCAATAATGATGAATTTTGGCCCATATTCTTCATCAATAGAGCAGTTCGCCGATTTACAAAACGTTCTGCGAGCCTGGCATGCAAGGCGTCGGACAACCGGGCTTCCACCGCGCGGGCTCTGGCCGCCATTTCGTCGCGCGCCAGCACCCAGTCGGGTCGCTGCGCGATATAAGCCCAGCTGCGGATTGCCATGATCCGCCCCTGAAGCGTGTCGATATCGCCCTGCATATTGTCCAGATCAGAAATTCTGGCGGCCATGTAATCCGCGCCAAGATAGCCGCCACCTTTCAAATCCTGCCACAGACGTGCCACGAACCGCGAATGCGCCTCAATTCCCAACTGACGAAAATCGGGCAGCGAACATGCTTCCCAAAAACGCCTGACAGAGCCGGTCCCGCGAATCTCGTCCCCCAATGGTTCGCCGGCAAGCCGCTTGAGGACTGCCAGATCGATGGTTTCGGGCGCCGGCGCGAGCACCGGATCGAGCGGAACTTCCTCCAGATCGCCGATCAAGGCGGCCAGATTATCAAGCCGCGGCTGCGCATTGCGCCAGTATAACTTTGTGATCGGTGCAAACCGGTGTTCTTCGATCGCATAAACTTCTTCGTCGGTAAATTCGGGAATTTGCCCGTCTTTCCTGATCCCCGCGAGCGTTCCGAACGTGCCATCGCGCTGGTGCCTGCCCGCGCGCCCGGCAATCTGCGCCATCTCATGCGGGAAAAGTCGACGTTTTCGCACGCCGTCAAACTTGGTCAGTCCGGCAAATGCCACGTGATGCACATCCAGGTTCAGACCCATGCCGATGGCATCGGTTGCGACAATGTAATCGACCTCGCCGTTTTCGAACATTTCGACCTGGCGGTTGCGCGTCGTCGGGCTAAGCGCGCCCATCACCACTGCCGCGCCGCCGCGAAACCGCCGCAGCATTTCGGCAACAACGTAAACCTGTTCGGTACTGAAGGCGACAATTGCGCTGCGTGGCGGCAGACGAGACAATTTGCGCGGACCGATATGGCTCAGTGTCGAAAACCGCGGGCGCTGGATTATCTCCGCATCCGGCTCGAGCGCGCGGATCATCGGTTCCAGCGTTGCAGCACCCAGCAGCATCGTTTCGTCGCGCCCGCGGGCATGCAGCAGTCTGTCGGTGAAAATATGTCCGCGCTCGCGGTTCGCGCCCAATTGCGCCTCGTCCAGTGCAACGAATGCTTTCCCGCCGCCATCGCGCGGCATTGCTTCGGCCGTACAGCACAGCCAGCGCGCGCCCGCCGGTTCAATCCGTTCTTCGCCGGTGATCAACGCGACTTCCCTGTCGCCTTTGATGGCGCAGACACGGTCATACACTTCCCGGGCAAGCAACCGCAGCGGGAAACCCATGGCCCCGCTAGAATGGGCGCACATACGCTCGATCGCCAAATGGGTCTTACCCGTGTTGGTCGGCCCTAAAACTGCCTTGAGCTGGCTGTCAGTCACAAATGGAATGTGGCACTTGCACCGGGCCTAAACAACCGCCCCGACTGTCTAATCAACCCGTCTTGCACAGCCATCGTATTATCGCAGCTTAAGGCGGAATTAACTTTAAATTGACGGACGTTGCGGCAAAGAAGTGTTTCGATGCCCTTCTGGGCGCGCGAAACGGCAAGGGGAGCGGTGCGCTTGTTCACGTCACCTGATGACGAACCGGACGACGTAAAGGGGGGCGGCAGCACGATGTTGGCGCTTTCGGGCACGCATGTGCTTGACTATGGCAAGCCGCAAGTCATGCAGCGCGTGCGCAGCCTTTCCGACAGATTTACCGAATGGCGCGCCAACACATCGGAAAAATTCGAAACCATCGATCTGGCGCCTGATCTGGCCGAAGAAATCGGCAGCAGGCGCTGGCTGCGCGGTGCCGGCACATTGCTTGGTTTGTCGGCAATCGCGCTGGCTTTCTGGCCCGATTTCTCACCGGTTGAGGCTGCGCCTGCAATGCGGATCGATGAAAGCGCGCGCGATGAATTCCGCAGCCAGATGATTTTGCCCCTGGCGCTGGGCGGCGATACGGGCCGCCGAATGGCGGCAACACCCGCAGTCGTCAAATTGAAAACTGCGCCCGAACGCCCAAGCATCGACATGGTTGCAACGCTGGCCAAAGGCGACAGTTTTTCCCGTACCTTGCGCCGCGCAGGGGTGGGACGGGACGAGGCTGAGCTTATTGCCAATATGATCGCCGCGGCAGTCCCCTTGTCCGATATCGAGGCCGGTACACGGATGGACATAACGCTTGGCCGCCGCCCTGCAGCAGATGATCCGCGCCCGCTGGATGCCATGCGTTTTCGCGCCCGTTTCGATCTGGAACTGGCGCTGGAGCGGACCTCGGGCGGGCTATCGCTCAAACGCAACGCCATCAAGGTGGACAGCACACCGCTGCGGATCCGCGGCATTGTCGGCAACAGCCTCTACCGTTCGGCCAGGGCAGCAGGCGCGCCGTCTGGCGCGGTCCAGCAATATCTTCAGGCGCTTGACGGCCAGCTCAATCTGGAACGCGACATTGTCGCGACCGACCAGTTCGACCTGATCGTGGAATACAAGCGTGCGGCGACCGGCGAGACGCAGACGGGCAAGGTGCTGTATGCTGGAATAGAGCGGGGCGGTTCGCCGCGCGCGCAATTGATGCGCTGGGGCAGCAGCGGGCGCTTTTTCGAAGCATCGGGTGTGGGCGAACAGCGCAGCGGGCTCGTGCAGCCCGTCGCCGGCCGGATTTCATCGGGTTTCGGGATGCGGCGCCATCCGGTTCTGGGTTATCGCCGGATGCACTCGGGAATTGATTTCAAGGCGCAGCGCGGCACACCGATCGTCGCTGTCACGGACGGCGTCGTCACAGGCTCGGGGCGCATGGGCGGCTGCGGTAATGCAGTAAAACTGCAGCATGGCGGCGGTCTTGCGACACGCTACTGCCATATGAGCCGGATTGCCGCCGACCGCGGCGCGCGCGTCCGGCGCGGTCAGGTCATCGGCTATGTCGGATCAACCGGGCTTAGCACCGGCCCGCATCTCCATTATGAATTGTACCGGGGTAACCGGAAGGTCGATCCGCGTTCCGTCAGCTTCGTAACCAGAGCCCAGCTCGAGGGTGCCGAATTGCAGCAGTTCCGTGACCGGCTGGCTGAACTAAGGCAAGTAAAGGCGGGTGAGGCGTTGCAGCGGTTGACACCGGAAACCAGCGCGCCCGAAGCGCCCGTCCGCGAAATCGACCGCATTGCTGCGCCAAAGAAGGTCGGTTGAGCAATTGAAAGCGCTATCAAGATGGGGCAACAGGCGCGGATGAGCGCTTCATTTCCTGCCTTGCGCATGCGCCGCACCAGGTCCGCCGGTTGGAGCCGAGCGCTTCATCGCGAGAATATTCTCACCCCTGCCGATCTGATCTGGCCCCTTTTCGTGACCGAAGGATCAGCGGTGCAAGAGCCGATCGCGGCATTGCCGGGCGTTTCACGCTGGTCGGTAGATGGTATTGCCGCACGTGCCAAAGAGGCCGCGGCGCTTGGTATTCCCTGCATCGCATTATTTCCCAACACACAGGCGGATCGCCGCAGCGACGACGGCGCAGAAGCCCTCAACCCCGACAATCTGATGTGCCGCGCAATCAAGGCTGTCCGCGATGCGTGTGGTCATGACGTCGGCATTCTCACCGATGTTGCGCTCGACCCGTACACTGCCCACGGGCAAGACGGACTGGTGGATGAACACGGTTACGTCGTAAACGACGACACGGTTGCCGTTCTGGTCGATCAGGCGATCAACCAGGCCGAAGCGGGGGCAGACATTATCGCGCCGTCCGACATGATGGATGGCCGCGTGAAGACCATTCGCATGGCGCTGGAAATGGGCGGACACCACAATGTCCAGATTATGGCTTATGCGGCAAAATATGCGAGCGCATTCTATGGACCGTTTCGTGAAGCGGTGGGATCCGGCGGTCTGCTTAAGGGTGACAAGAAAAGTTATCAGATGGATCCGGCCAATGGCGATGAAGCCTTGCGCGAGGTCGCGCTTGATATCGCCGAAGGTGCCGACAGTGTGATGGTAAAGCCGGGGCTGGCCTATCTCGATATTGTCCGGCGGGTGCGCGAACGTTTCGAAGTGCCGGTGTTTGCTTATCAGGTCAGCGGCGAATATGCGATGATCGAAGCGGCGGCTGCAGCGGGCGCCGGCGACCGCGATGCGCTGGTGCTCGAAACATTGATGGCATTCAAGCGGGCCGGTTGCACGGGCGTTCTGACATATCATGCGCCGTTGGCCGCGCAATTGCTTTCGGAATGATCGAAACCGCGCGGTTGATCATCCGCGATTGGCGCGATGACGATATCGATGCTTTTCACGGTATGTGCAGCGATCCGGCGGTCATGGCGACGCTTGGCCCGTTAATGGACCGTACGCAAACCGCCAGCCTAATCACCGATTTGCAGGGCCGTGCACAGCGTTTCGGGCATACATTCTGGGCTCTGGAACGCAAAGACGATTCGCGCATGATCGGGTTTACAGGGTTAGTGCGCGGCAAAGTCGAACCGGTCAAAAACCGGCTTGAGATAGGCTGGCGACTGGCCAGCGAGACATGGGGTCAGGGTTACGCCCGCGAGGCGGCACAGGCATGTTTTGCATGGGCGGCGGCGAACCGGACCGGCGAACCGGTGTTTGCGATAACGTCAGTCAAAAACAAGGCAAGCAGGGGTCTGATGGTCCGCCTGGGGATGACGCATTTGCCCCGGCTGGATTTCGGGCATCCCGGATTGGCGCATGGCGATCCGCTGCAGCCGCACGTGACATATGTAAAGGAACCCGGTTGATGGAAGCGAATTCCGGCACATCGCGCCGTGCCCTGTTTGTGGCTGCAATCCTGACGGGTAGCTTTCTGCTGTTTCTGGTGCAGCCCATGGTTGCCAGGCTTGCACTACCCAGGCTGGGGGGTGCGCCCAATGTCTGGAACAGCGCCATGCTGGTCTATCAGGCATTGCTGCTCGGCGGATATGCCTATGCCCATTTACTGGGCAAACTGGCGGTCAAACGTCAGGCCGCAATCCATCTGACGCTGCTCGCGATGGCCGCGCTGACATTACCGATTACGCTGGCAAACCTCGATCCGCCGTCTCCCGGCTGGGAGGCTTTGTGGGTGCCCGCGCTACTCGCGATGACGATCGGCCCGGTGTTCTTTCTGGTGTCTGCGCAGGCGCCGTTGATGCAGCGGTGGTTCGCTGCAGATAAAAGCGCTGGCGATCCCTACGCGCTGTATGCGGCATCCAATGTGGGCAGCTTTGCGGGCCTGATAAGCTATCCTTTGTTGTTCGAACCCAACCTCTCGCTGCGCGCGCAAAGTCTGGCCTGGAGCGCCGGTTACGGGTTGCTGTTGATGCTTGTGGCGCTCACCGCATGGGCGCGGTGGAACGCGGCGCCCTATACCCAAAGCGCCGCCGAGACGCCGCCAGAACCGATTGGTTTCAAACGGATCGTGGTCTGGCTAGCGCTTGCTGCGGTGCCTTCCGGCCTGATGCTTTCGACCACCACTCACCTTACGACAGACATTTTTGCGATGCCGTTGCTGTGGGTGATTCCGCTGGGTCTGTATCTCCTCAGCTTTGTCCCGGCATTCTCCGAAAATCGTGTCGCGGCCAATACGTTTATCCGGCCTGCCCCACTGGTTCTGTTGCTGGCAGGAGGAATGGCTGCGGTTTCCGAAGGCGGTGGTAACATGTCGGTTGCGCTGGCAGCGGTGGTGATGCTGTTTGTCATTTCGGTCGCGCTGCATTCGCGCCTGTATGAAGACCGGCCGGACCCGTCACGCCTGACGCTGTTCTATCTTGTGATGTCGGCTGGCGGCGTTCTGGGCGGATTGTTTACCGCGCTGATTGCGCCTTTGGTATTCGACTGGGTTTGGGAACATCCCCTGCTTGTCCTGGCGGCGGGCCTGCTGGTCCCGCTGGGTTACCTGCCGCGCTGGATGCAGCGGTTCAACAAAACCGAAAAACAGCGCTTGGTTACTGTGGGAATTGCCGTGATGATTGCCATCGGCCTCGGCGTTGCCATGGTCAAGGCAATGGAAGCCCGAGACAATCTGTTGGTGGTTTGTCTGATGCTGGCTATCGCGCTTTGCGGCCTGGCTGTGCGCACGACCCGCTGGGCGTTCGTGCTGGTGCTTTCAATTATCATGCTGACGAGGGGCGGCTTTGCTACTCTGGAAGTGTCGGCCAAGGATTTGCGCAGCCGAAGCTATTTCGGGGTATATACCGTGCGCGATTATGCCAATCCGGACATTCGCACATTGGCACATGGCACCACCTTGCACGGAAAGCAGTTCCTCGATCCGGAGCGGCGACGGGAACCGACCAGCTATTACGGCAAAACGTCGGGGGTCGGGATTGCCTTGGGTTCGGCAGGCGCAGTTTTTGGAGATGGCGCGCGAATCGGCGTGGTCGGGCTGGGAACCGGTACGCTGGCATGTTACCGGCAGCCGGGTCAGACATACAGCTTCTTCGAAATCGACCCGGCTATCCTTGCATATTCGACGCGCAACGAATTTACATTTTTACCGCAATGCGCACCCGATGCGAAAACGTATCTGGGCGACGCACGGCTGGAATTGGCCAAACTGCCCGCCGGTTCGTTTGACATTCTGGTGATTGACGCATTCAGTTCGGACGCAATACCGCTGCATTTGCTTACGCAGGAGGCGCTTGATGTGTATCAGCGTGCGATTGCCGATGATGGCGTGATCATCGCGCATATTTCCAACCGTTACATCAATTTGCGGCCGGTGCTAGCGGCCGCCACACGAAAGCGCGGCTGGGTTTCGGCGCTGCGCGATGACCGACCCGGTAAAAACAATGTTACCGATGCATCCTATTGGGTTGCTATGGCGCCCAAACCGGAAAAAATGGCAGCTTTGTTGGCATCACGGCCAACATTACCATGGCGGACGCTGGGCCCTGAAGCAGACGTGGCCTGGACCGACGATTACGCTTCCACAATTCCGTTTATCCAATGGGAAAACCTACTGGGGACAGACTGATGACCAAGCACAGGCCCGGCGTTTCGATCATACCTATCCACGGAAAATCCCCAAGGATCCACGACAGCGCTTTTATCGCGCCGGGCTGCCGTATCATTGGCGATGTGGAAATCGGTGCCGACAGCAGTATCTGGTACAACTGCGTCTTGCGCGCGGATGTCAGCCGGATCGTCATTGGCGAGCGGACGAATGTGCAGGACGGCAGCGTTATTCATTGCGACCCCGAACGCCCGGGCGACCCTGATGGCTCGCCCTGCATTATCGGCGACGATGTGCTGATCGGCCATCTGGCCATGATCCACGGCTGCAACATTGCGGATCGCGGTTTCGTGGGTCTTGGTGCTATTGCAATGAACAAGGCCCGGATCGGCAGTGACGCGATGTTGGCGGCAGGCGCAATGCTGACCGAGGGCAAGATTATGGAGCCGCGCCAATTGTGGGCCGGACGCCCGGCAAAATATTTGCGCGATTTACCCGAGGCCGCAGTGGCCGGGATGCGGGCTGGTGTCGCCCATTACACCGAGAATGCAAAGCACCACAGCTTGGCGGTGGACGCTGCAAATTTCGACTGACGTCGGGACGCCCGCAGTTGCGCGGCGCAACTAATCCCTGATCAGCGCCTGAAGTGACCCGATCCGGTCCGCTTCGTGCGGCGGTTTGTCCCACCGGATACGGTGAATGCGCGGAAACCGCATGGCCAAACCCGACTTGTGCCTCTTGCTTTCATGAACCGAATCGAATGCGACTTCGAAAACCAGGCTCTTGTCTGTTTCGCGGACTGGCCCGAAGCGGTTGAGAGTGTTTTGCCGGACATGCCGGTCAAGTTTTTTCAGCTCCTCGTCGGTAAACCCTGAATAGGCTTTACCCACCGGAAGCAAATCGGCACCCTTGTCGGGATCGCCGTTCCAGCAACCGAATGTGTAGTCGGAAAAAAAGCTGCTGCGTTTCCCGCTGCCGCGCTGCGCGTACATCAGCACACAGTCGATTAACAGGGGATCGCGTTTCCATTTATACCACAGGCCCGTTTTGCGCCCCGCGATATAAGGGCTGTCGCGGCGTTTCAGCATCAGCCCTTCGATTGCATCGTCACGCACGGTAGCGCGAATTTCTGCAAGCTGGTCGAAAGTGTCCGCATGGACGATTTGCGATATGTCGAAATGGCTGTCGGGTAACTGCGGGACCAGAGCCTCGAGCTGTTTGCGCCGGGCTTCCCACGCCAGTGAGCGCAAATCCTTACCGCCGATTATCAGCGCATCATACAGGCGCACAAATGCCGGTGCATCGGCTAGCATCTTCTTGCTCACGGTCTTGCGGCCCAGCCGCTGCTGCAATGCATTGAAACTGGCCGCACCGACCGCTTCGCCGCCCTGGACACTGCCGCGGACCAGTAATTCGCCATCAACCACTGCGGGTATCTGCAAAGCGGTCACCAGTTCGGGGAAGGTCGCCGATATGTCGTCGCCCGAACGGGAATATACCCGTGTCTCGCCCGCCACGTTGACCAATTGGACACGGATGCCGTCCCATTTCCATTCGGCCGCATAATTGTCCATCGACACCACAGTATCTTCTAGCGGGTGGGCCAGCATGAAGGGGCGGAACAGCGGGACATTTTCGGTATCCGGCGGCGCAGCGCCATCTGCGGCCCAGGCAAACAATTCCTGATAGGGCGGTTGCAGCGCGTGCCAATATTCTTCGACATCATCCACCGACACGTCAAATGCCTGCGCGAATGCAACCTTGCCAAGCCGCGCCGAGATGCCGATCCGCATCGCTCCGGTGGCGAGTTTCAACAACGCGTAGCGGCCCGATGGATCGAGGCGGTCCAGCAGCGCAGGCAGGTCCTTTGGTGCAGTCGCCCGCGTCATGGCCGTAAGCGCTTCAACCGCTTCACTCACCGTTGGTGGGGGAGCAATTTTGCCATGCGGTTCAGGCCACAGCAGACTGGCGGTTTCTGCAGTATCACCCACAAAATCCCGGCTTAGCGACCATAATACCGGGTCAACCCGTTCTTTCATGGCATTGCGGATGGTGGTGGATTTAACCGCCGCGAAATCCAGCCCGTCTGTCAGCGCGGCCAATGCCCAGCCGCGGTCAGGGTCTGGCGTTTCGCGCAAATATTCGGCGATTTGCCTGAGCTTGGCATTCCGGCTGCCGGTATAGACCAGCGTGTCGATCAATTTCGCAAAGCGCTCCATAATCAGGTTTTTCCTGCTTCACACAGGATTAAGCTGGGATTATCAATTACGCCCATCAGGCGTCCTTTTGCGCCGTGTCCGGAATGGAATTCAATGTGATCAAATCTATCGCACTCGCCTTGTCCTTGATGATAGTACCTGCTGCTGCGCAGGCCGGAGAACCGGTCGCCGATAGTGCGGCAGTAAAGGCCGCGCTCTCGACGCAAACGCCGATCGTGACCCTGATGGCGGATCCTGCTGCTGCGGCAGTGGTCGAAAAACATATGCCCGGCATCACAGGGCATCCGAATTATGGTGATTTCAAGGACTGGAGCCTTCGCCAGGTCCAACCATTCTCGCAAGGTATGATCACTGACGAAATGCTGGCTGCAATAGATGCCGGCCTTAAGGCGCTTGCCGCCGGCTGAGACGAGGTGCGGGGATGGGCGGACAGCGGGTTCACTCATCCTCATCCTCCCGCCCGACCAGCGCAAGCGCCCTTGCCTTGCGCTGGGTCAATTGATGCCAGCGCAACAGCGCCTCTTCGCGCCCATGGGTGATCCAGCTTTCCTGCGGGTTCACTTCCTCGATTGTGCGGGTAAGTTCCTGCCAATCGGCGTGGTCACTGATTATCAGCGGTAGTTCGACCCCGCGCTGACGCGCCCTTTGCCGCACGCGCATCCAACCCGATGCCATTGCGGTGATCGGGTCAGGCAGACGCCTGCTCCAGCGGTCAGCCAGCGCCGATGGCGGCGCGACCACGATATGGCCGCGCATGTCATCCTTGCTGTGACCCGCCACCAGTTTCAGATCGCCCAGCGCAACGTCCCATTCTTCGTATAGCCGGCACATTTTCTCCATTGCGCCGTGAAGGAAGATCGTATCCAAATGCCCCGCCGCGCGCAGTTCGGCGATTACCCTCTGGGCTTTCCCCAACGCATATGCGCCGACAAGAACGCAGCTGTCGGGATTGTCAGCCAGTGCCTTCAGCAGCTTGGCAATTTCATCTTCGATTGGCGGGTGGATAAACAGCGGCAAACCAAACGTCGCCTCGGTAATGAGGATATCGCAGGGGGTGACTTCGAACGGCGGGCATGTGGGGTCGGCGCGGCGCTTGTAATCGCCTGTGACGATGACCTTTTCGCCGGCGTGTTCGAGCAGGATTTGCGCGCTGCCAAGCACGTGTCCGGCGGGTATATATGTAGCATCAACTCCGCCCTTGAGCCTCAGCGTTTCGCCGTAGGGTGCAGGCGTCGCACCCGAATCCGTCTGGTAACGCAGATTCATTATCGCCAGCGTTTCAGGCGTCGCAACCGTCATGCCGTGGCCGCCACGCGCGTGGTCGGCGTGGCCGTGGGTCACCAGCGCATTTTCAACCGCGCGCGATGGGTCAACCCAGCAGTCGGCAGGGGCGACATAAATGCCGTGCGATTCGGGCTGGATCCAGGAAAAGGGTGCGGCCATCCCTAGATGAAACCGCACCGGTGCAAAGTGTTCCGCTTTAGCGGTCAGTTGGCGCTAGGGCCGCTGACCGCGCTCACGCGAACGCAGCCATTCCTGCCAGCGGGTGATATCGGGATCATCTTTCAGGATTTTGCCTTTCGGGTCCGCGATATAATGAACCGTGGCCGACCCCAGATCGAGCGATCCCTTGCCGCCACCCATGGGAACGACAATGGTCCTGCCATCCACCAGAACTTCGACCGGCATCGGGAACGTCCCTCCTGGTGCCTGCCATTCCAGATTCAGTATTTTCCCTTCACGGTTTTCAACCAGCTTGGGCAATTCGGCGCTGCGTAAATATGTTTCGAAAAACCAGCCAAAATCCTTGCCGGTCACGTCATTGACGATAGCGAGGAAATCGTCGGTGCTTTTGACGACCGGGACAAAATTGCCGGGCTTTGGATCGTCCCGGCCGTAAACCAGCCGGGTGGTCGCCTTGAAGAAATTTTCATTGCCCAAATGCTCGCGCAAAGTGTGCAGCACCCATGACCCTTTTGCGTAAATATCGCGGCCCCATCCAGCCTCTCCATCGAGATATTTGGTGCTGCTGATCCGTTCGCGCGGCGCAACCGGGAACCGGTTTATGAGGCCCTTCCGCGCTTGCCACAAATCGGCGTGATAAGCGAGTTCGCCATCTTTCCACAAAAGATACAGCGGTTGCATATAGGCGCCAAAGCCTTCGTGTAACCACATATCGGCGCTTTCAGCATTGCTCAGCTGATTGGCGAACCATTCATGCGCAAATTCGTGCTGCATGAGCGTGTCATAACCTTCGGGAGTAGGCCGGTATTGATTGCCGTAGGCGTTGATAGTCTGATGCTCCATGCCCAGATGCGATGTCTCGGCAACGCCCACCTTTTCGTCCGCAAAGGGATAAGGGCCAATCAGTTCCTCGAAAAAATCGAGGTAGATCGGCATTTCTGCCATCAGCACGGGTGCCTGCCCGGCGCTTTCGGGCAGATGCCAGTATTTGACCGGAATGGTGTTGCCGAACCGGCTTTTGTATTCAAATTCCAGCAGTTCATAAGGCGCGATATTCAGCGAGACGCCATAGCTATTGGGGTTTTTTGCGCGCCAGTTATAGGTAGTCCAGTCGCCTTTTTGTTCGACACTCTGCAAGACACCGTTACCTGCAGCCACCAGCGGGGCCGGCACGGTTATCGAACTGTCGAGCACACCAACCTCGCGCGTAGGATGGTCCATACACGGCCAGAAAATGTCGCAGCCCTGCATCTGAATTGCAGTCGAAATCCAGTCTGCGCCCGAGGGTGTCTTGTCCCAGACAAAGCCGCCATCCCAAGGCGCGCGCACCGCAACGTGCGGCGTGCCTGCGTAACTGATGCTGACGCGGGCAGTTTCACCAGCCGCCAGTCTCTTTGGTAACGTAATTGAAAGAAACCCGTCGGGGTTGGACCAGCCTGTTTTCGCAAGCGTCTTGCCATCGACGGTGATCGCCGAAATGTCATAGCGCGGATCGAGATCGAATTCTGCCCTGGTCACCGCGTCAGTGGCCATGATCTGGTAATCAGCGCGGCCGATAATGCTTCTTGTTGCGGGATTAACCTTTAGCGAAAGCGCCAGATAAGGCAGCTGTGTACGCAGCTGGTTTTCACTGAGCGGTAGGCCGCTATCCTGCGTGCGCGCAGCCAGCACCGGAACTTCCTGGGCGCTTGCCGCTGGCGCCACAGCCCCGAGTGCCAAACAACTTGCGGCTACACCGCAGATAAACCTCGCACGCATAATTCCCCCTTCAACCCCGAGCCGGGCAGTCTAGTCGTTATCGTCCTTGCCGGCTGGCTTGTCGCTATCACCTGCTTGTGCATCCGGCTTCTTCGGGCCGGCTTTCTTCACAGCCGGCTTCTTCTTCTTTGCTGAGGGCGCTTTGGGGGGCGCAGGCGTGACTTCGAAAGACGGCTTGCCATCCTTGACAGAAACGTGAACCTCGCCGCCGTCCACCAGCTTGCCGAACAGCAGTTCTTCGGCCAGCGGCTGCTTGATCTTGTCCTGGATCAGACGGGCCATCGGACGCGCACCGTATAGTTTGTCATAGCCCTTCTTGGCCAACCATTCACGGGCATCGGTATCGAACTGAATGTGCACATCCTGTTCGGCAAGTTGCAGTTCAAGCTGCAAGATAAACTTGTCCACGACCCGGCTGACAGTATTCGTGCCGAGATAGGAGAACGGCACAATTGCGTCGAGCCGGTTGCGAAATTCCGGTGAAAACATCTTCTTCACCGCTTCTTCACTCGCATCTTCCTTGGACACATCTCCGAAGCCGATACCTGTGCTTGCCATATCCGCAGCGCCGGCATTAGTAGTCATCACCAGGACCACATTGCGGAAGTCCACCGACTTGCCGTGCTGGTCGGTCAGACGGCCATTATCCATAACCTGCAACAGGATGTTGAAAAGGTCGGGGTGCGCCTTCTCGATTTCGTCAAGCAACAGAACGCAATGCGGATTCTGGTCGATCGCATCGGTCAGCAGACCGCCTTGGTCGAACCCGACATAACCCGGAGGGGCACCGATCAGGCGTGAGACACTGTGACGCTCCATATATTCGGACATGTCGAAGCGTTTGAGCTCGATGCCCATGATGCTGGCCAGTTGGCGCGCGACTTCGGTTTTGCCGACGCCGGTCGGACCGCTGAACAGGAACGAGCCGATGGGCTTGTCGGGATCACGCAATCCGGCACGGCTCAGCTTCATCGCTGTTGCCAGACGTTCAACCGCAGCATCCTGGCCGAATACGACCTGTTTCAGATCACGGTCGAGATGCTGGAGTACGCGCTTGTCATCCGTGCTCACCGATTTGGGCGGAATGCGCGCCATTGTCGCAATGACCTGTTCGATCTCGCGTGCAGTAATCTTTTTCTTCCGGCGGCTGGGCGGAACCAGCATTTGCATCGCGCCCACTTCGTCAATCACATCGATCGCCTTGTCCGGCAATTTCCGGTCATTGATATATCGGCTGGACAGTTCGACTGCTGATTTGATCGCGTCCGGTGTATATTTTACCCCGTGATGATCCTCGAACGCGCTGCGCAAACCCTTCAGGATCTTGATCGTGTCTTCGATCGTCGGCTCGTTCACATCGATTTTCTGAAACCGGCGCAGCAGAGCGCGGTCTTTTTCGAAATGATTGCGGAATTCCTTGTAGGTAGTCGATCCGACACAGCGGATCGCACCGCTTGACAGCGCAGGTTTCAGCAAATTTGACGCGTCCATCGCGCCGCCACTGGTCGCTCCGGCACCGATTACCGTGTGAATTTCGTCGATAAACAACACCGCATCGGGCATTTTTTCCAGTTCGTTGACCACCTGCTTCAGCCGCTCTTCAAAATCACCGCGATAGCGTGTGCCGGCCAGCAGCGCGCCCATGTCGAGCGAGTATATGACCGCATTCCTGAGCACATCGGGAACCTGACCTTCGACAATCTTGCGCGCCAGCCCTTCGGCGATGGCGGTTTTGCCGACGCCGGGATCACCCACATACAGCGGATTGTTTTTGCTGCGACGGCACAGGATCTGGATCGTCCGGTCAACTTCGGGGCCGCGACCGATGAGCGGGTCGATCCGTCCGGCCTCGGCCTTGGCATTGAGATTGACGGTAAACTGGTCGAGCGCGGACTCCTTCTTGCCCTTATCGGCAGTAGGATCGTTTTCGACCTGCGATTCTTCGCCCAACGGAACGCCTTTGTCCTCGATCTGTTTGCCGCCCTTGCCGATGCCGTGGCTGATGAAGCTTACCGCGTCGAGCCTGCTCATATCCTGCTGCTGCAGGAAATAGACAGCGTATGAATCACGTTCGGAGAACAGCGCGACCAGAACGTTGGCGCCGGTTACAGTGTCCTTGCCAGATGATTGAACGTGCAAAATCGCCCGCTGGATTACGCGCTGAAAACCTGCCGTCGGCTGCGGGTCCGCGCCGTCTTCGGTTTTAAGCGACTGGTATTCCTGATCGAGATACTGCTTCACCGCCTCGCGCAGTTCTCCCAGATCGACACCGCAAGATGTCATGACCTGGGCCGCATCCGTGTCTTCGACCAGCGCGAGCAGCAAATGCTCGAGCGTGGCGTATTCATGGCTTCGGTCCGACGCATTGGTCAGCGCCGCGTGGAGGGTCTTCTCGAGATTTTGGGCAAAGCTTGGCATTAAATCGCTTTCCTGGGAATTTTGATTGGCAGCGAGGCAATTATCCTGATGGTATCAGGGTATGCGACAGGCAGGTGAACACCGACTATATGGGTAGTCTTAACAGCATTGCGAGCGGCCCGATGCGGACAATTTGGCCAGCCGTTATTCATGGCTTGCCGCCAAACAATGCATCGGCCGCGCTTCTGTGTGAAGCCGATTTTTCGCGGTGCGCCCTGACTCTGGCGATTTCGGCTTCAAGCGAAATTATCCGCTCATCCAGTTCATGGAGCGAATAGCTATCGAGCAATTCACCGGAAAGCTTGCCGGCGGCATCACCCTTTGCGCGTGGGCGGTCATCTTCCATATCCCCTCCAGTGTCATGCGCGCATCGCTTGCTGTCAACACAGAGCGGGTGTAACTTTGCGCCGGAGAGGCGAATTCGCCACAGTTATCGAGTGCCGCAGGCTTGCTGCGCTTTGCTTTGACCGGGTCATATTTGCGGGAGGGGTGCATTGGGAGATTCCGGTCTGGCGGGCGGTGTCGGGCGAATCATCGCGGCGACCATCCTTTTGTTGCTGCCGCCTGGCTGCGTGGCCCAGCCCGCCCGCGCGCCATTCCCGGAAACCGCCAGCGGTTCCCCCACTTCCAGCGGTTCCCCCTACAGCGAAATTGCGGCGATCCGGACTTATGTGACGCAGCAGGCAGATAAATTGTGGCCGGGCCTTTCTGAAGCGCCGTTCGGAATTCTTCTGATCGAGGAAGACCGCGAGATATTATTGTGTGACGACCGCTTGCCCGGCGGGTTCGAACGGGCGTCAGGCCTGTTCGTAACCGGATGTTCTGCCGCAATCGGCCCGTCCAGCTGGCGCAATCGGCCCGTCCAGCTGGCGCAAACCGACATTTCTCGCCGCGATGCCCGCTTTTGGCCCGCCGTCGGTGGTGGTCATCGGAACGCCCCGGGCGACCAATTTGTCGCTTGCGCGGTGGCAGCTGACATTGGTGCACGAGCATTTTCATCAATGGCAATCGGCATTGCCCGACTATTACCCCCGCGTCGACGCACTCGGTTTGTCGGGCGGTGACGATACCGGGATGTGGATGCTTGATTACGCGTTCCCTTACACAGACCCCGCGACGGGATCCGCATATGCCGCTGCCGCATCTGCATTGAAGGCTGCACTACAAGCGCCGGACGGCGCCGCATTCACGGCGTCAAAGATGCAATATCTGGCAGCCAGAAACCGGCTGCAGAGAACGGTCAGCGATGCTGACTGGCGATATTTCGAATTCCAGCTTTGGCAGGAAGGGGTTGCCCGCTGGACCGAAATCGAACTCGGTCACAGGCACCCCGACGATACTATCCGAGCGGAGGCCGCCGCTTCCGGTAGACGGGTCCTGACCGATCTGACCGGTTCTGATCTTGCCGCCCGGCAACGGCTGGCGGTGTATGATTTCGGCGCGGCGGAGGCAATGTTGCTCGAGCGGATCGATCCGCGTTGGAGAGAAACATATCCCCGCACTCTCGCTTTAGGCGATCTTTTCAAATAGTTTGCGCAAAAATCGAAGGGCCCTGAAAATCACCTTACCTGAAACAATGACTGCAGTCGGCTTCGCTGAAGCCGGTGGGCCGGAAGTTCTTCGCGCATCCACCATCGATGTACCGCTGCCTGGCGCTGGCGAGGTTTTGGTGAAGGTCGCATTTGCCGGCGTGAACCGCCCCGACGTCATCCAGCGCCAGGGACACTATCCGGCGCCGCCCGGTGCATCGCCGATTCCGGGACTGGAGATCTCGGGCGAAGTCGTGACGTCAGGACAAGGCGTTGAAAATATTGTAAAAGGGCAGAAAGTATGCGCTCTGGTCACCGGGGGTGGCTATGCCGAATATTGTCTTGCAAAAGCTGCCCACTGCCTGCCGGTGCCCGAGGGATTGGACCTCGCAGAAGCTGCCGCACTCCCCGAAACGCTGTTCACAGTCTGGCATAATGTGTTCGAGCGCGGTTGGGCGACGGAGGGCGAAACCTTGCTGGTTCACGGCGGCACCAGCGGCATCGGCACAATGGCGATCAAGCTCGCGGGACTGTTCGGCATCAAAACCATCGTGACTTGCGGCAGCGACGCAAAGTGCGCGGCTGCAAAAAGGATCGGCGCGAATTTTGCCGTGAATTACAAATCGGCTGATTTCGTCGAGGAAGTGCAGTCCATTACCAGGGGCAAAGGTGTGGAAATCGTCCTTGATATGGTTTCAGGTGACTATGTATCCCGCAATTTGGGCTGCCTGGCGGAAGACGGGCGCCATGTCACCATCGCGGTGCTGGGCGGGATGAAGGCAGAGCTGAATATGGCAGTCATCATGGCGCGGCGATTTACGCTTACCGGGTCGACACTGCGCGCCAGGCCGGACGCCTTCAAGGCGCTTCTGGCGGATGAAATTCATACCAATGTGTGGGATTTTGTCGCCAGCGGCCAACTGCGTCCGGAAATGGACCGGATTTTTCCGCTCGTCGATGCGGCGGCTGCGCACCGCAGAATGGAAGCGGGTGATCATATCGGAAAGATCGTGCTGGCAGTCTGAAAGATTTCTTGGCGGTGACTCTGAATTGTCATCGTTTTGTGGCCGCCACGTCATATTTTGGCTCTATCGAACAATCAGACAACCGCAGATTTGCAAGGATTGCCGTGATGTTTGATGATCGTGTCCGCGAAATTCCTTCCTTTCGCGATTCCGTGCCGGACGGGATCCATCAAACCGAAGTGCTGCTTGAATCCAGGCTCGCTTCGGCTGTGATGGAAATATTTCTTCGAAAGAGACGCCCGACACTTGTTTGATGCGTATCTGCTTGCCGTTTGGCAGGTGATCGCCTACATCGTCCCGGCACAGGCCGCTCCGCAAGGGGCGGCCCTTATATTTTCTACGGAGACGAAACTTGTCCCAGCCCACACCACTAATGCCTCATGCGACCGCGTCATGGTTGGTCGACCATACTTCGCTAGGCTTTGAACAGATCGCAGATTTCTGCGGTTTGCATATTCTCGAAGTTCAGGCGATGGCCGATGATCTGGCGAGCAGCAAATACACTGGCCGAGACCCGTTGCATTCGGGTGAATTGACTCAGGCGGAAATCGACAAGGGTCAGGCCGATCCCGAATACAAACTGCAGATGCAGAAGGCCCCGGTGCAGGTCAGCCGCACAAAAGGCCCGCGCTATACCCCTGTATCGAAGCGGCAGGACAAGCCCGACGGGATTGCGTGGATCCTGCGCAGCCATCCTGAAATTTCTGATGCACAAATTTCGAAACTGATCGGTACCACCCGCAATACCATCAATGCGATCCGCGACCGGACCCACTGGAACATCCAGAATATTCAGGCAAAAGATCCGGTAACACTCGGTCTTTGCTCGCAGCGCGAACTTGACTCAGTTGTAGCAAAGGCGGCCAAAAAGGCCGGTATTGAGGACGAAGCGCCCGCAGATGCCCGCCTCGGAACGGACAAGGAAGCCTTGATCGCTGAACTGAAGCAGGAACGGGTCGATGCGGCAAAGGCTGCGGTCGAAGCCGCTCAGGAAGCCGAAGCGGCGGCCTGGCTGGTTGCCAAGCGCGCAGGTGAGGCCGCCGAAGGCGAGACGCCCGTTGCAGGCGCTCCTGACGAAGAACCTGCAGCACCGGGCGAGTAAATTTAAAGCCATTGACGATCAAACGGGCCGCGTCACGCCCGGCGAGGAACGGCGCGGCCCTTTTTGGTGCAATTTTCGTAAGTTGCAGGGCAAAATTTCCTTGCTCTGCCGCCATCGGTTCGGCACAATATTAACATGAATGTCAGTAGCGCACCCGATCATCCCGACGCAGATGTCTATCAGCACCCCTGTGCTTGGGACATGGATTTTCCGCCGCTAACCCTGCCGCAAATGCTTGAGAACAGTGTCAGGCGGGCACCCGCTGCGCCGATGATCATGTTCATGGGCCGCACGTACAGCTATTCCCAAATCATGGCCGAAGCGCGGGGGTTTGCCGCCGGGTTGCAGGCCGCCGGAATCGAACGCGGTGACCGGATCGGTTTGTTCCTGCCCAATGTCCCGATCTATCCGGCCGCATATTACGGCGCGATGATCGCCGGCTGCGCGGTCGTGAATTTCTCGCCGCTCTATTCGGCTGAGGAACTCGCCCACCAGGTCGAAGATTCCGGTACGAAGATGCTGGTGACGATGGATGTGCCGGCACTGTTGCCAACCGCTCTGGAAGTGCTTGGGGCTTCCTCGCTCAGCTACCTGCTCGTCGGCCGACTTCCGGACATGCTTCCCGCCATCAAGGGGTATGCACTGCGCCTGCTCGGCCGCAAACAACTGACTGCCATACCCGCGCGCAAGGATGTATTACGCTGGGCAGAATTTGCTCGCGGCAATCCGTCTCCCGTGGAAATTTCCGCCGATGATCTGGCATTGCTGCAATATACAGGCGGCACGACCGGAACGCCGAAGGGCGCGATGCTGACACACCAGAATCTGAGCGCAAATGCGCGGCAGGTCGATGCGATCGATCCGTTCACCGACATCGAGGATATCATTCTTGGTGTGTTGCCGATGTTTCATGTCTTCGCGAACACCTGCGTGTTGAACCGGACTATTTTGAAGGGCGGTTGCATGGCTTTGCTTCCGCGCTTCGATGCGGGGCAAGCGCTGAAGACGCTGGCCAAAGTCGGCGCGACCGCCTTTCCGGGTGTTCCGACGATGTATCAGGCACTGCTTGACCATCCGGATTTTGCGAAAACGGATTTTTCCTCGCTCCAAGTATGCATATCCGGCGGTGCCCCGCTGCCGGCACCGGTGCGCGAAGCCTTTCAGGAAAAGAGCCGCGCGCTGTTGGTCGAGGGTTACGGCCTGACTGAAAGTTCGGGTGTGGTCTCCACGAATCCCTATCAGGGTGAAAACCGCCCGGGCACAATCGGCCAACCACTGCCCCGGACGCGGGTTATGTTGCTGGACAAGGAAAATCCGGCAATCGCGGCTGCTGCGGGTGAGCCCGGCGAACTTGTCGTTATTGGCCCGCAGATTATGGGAGGATACTGGAACCGCCCCGATGCTGCGGAAACTGCTTTCGCGCAGTTTAATGGCGAGCGGTGGCTTCGCACCGGCGATATCGCGATGATCGACAGCGAAGGTTACATGAAAATCGTTGACCGCAGCAAGGACATGATTGCGGTCGGAGGGTTCAAGGTATTTCCGAGCCGGATAGAGGCCGTGCTGGTTGAACATGAGGCGGTTAAAGAAGCCTTGGTCCTGGGTGTACCGGATGATTATCTGGGTGAGGTTCCCAACGCCTATATTACTCTGAACGACGGGGCCGACACCAGTGCAGATAGTCTGAAAACGTGGCTCAACCCGCAAGTGGGCAAGCATGAGCGCGTGGCCGAAATTGTCATCCGAAACGAACTGCCGAAAACGATGATCGGCAAGCTGGACCGCAAGGCGTTGCGCGCTGAGGTTCTTTAGCGGGTCTGCGGAAATTGAGGCGTTTTTAGCCCGCCAGTTTAGCCTGCCAGCGTCAGATGCGGCTCGTCGCCACCATCCTTTGATTTGTCGGTTGTAACTACCGCGGGGGGCGCTTGCCTGGCAGGAGCAGTGGCCGCTTTCTTCGGTGCGAACCGCCCTTCAACTGCGGCGCCCTGTTCAATCGTCAGGGCATCGTAATTCACATCGCCTTCGATATGCGCGGACTTGAGCACCACCAGTTCGCGGGCAGTAATTGATCCGGCCACGCGGCCCGCA
Organism: Altererythrobacter aquiaggeris; assembly: GCF_037154015.1. Lineage (NCBI taxonomy): Bacteria > Pseudomonadati > Pseudomonadota > Alphaproteobacteria > Sphingomonadales > Erythrobacteraceae > Aestuarierythrobacter > Aestuarierythrobacter aquiaggeris. The sequence goes on along the minus strand of NZ_JBANRL010000001.1, from coordinate 18,788 downwards.
AGCCGGGCGCTTTCGGCGGTGATCGCGCCAATGACTTCGCTGCCTTCACCCTGCACCAGGTTCGAACAGGCGATGTCGCCTTCGATCCGGCCGTCCACATGCAGGTCCGCGCTCGCGCTGATGTTGCCTTTTATGGTCACATCGCTGCCGATGACGGAAAAGGTCGCTCCATTGCCGGACGGCCTAACCATTGGCGCGGGTCCCTGGCCGGTCTCTGCGGGCTTCTTCAAGAACATCGGGTGCAGTCTCCAGAAACGGGCGCGGATTAACGGCGCGGTTGTTGATGCGCACTTCAAAGTGCAGATGTGGACCGGTTGAACGGCCGGTGTTGCCGATTGCGCCGATTATCGCGCCAGCCTCGACCGTTTGGCCAACCGATGCGGCAAAGCGTGACATGTGGGCATACCGTGTCATCAGGCCGTTTCCATGGGTTACCTCGACGACTTTGCCGTAGCCTCCCTTGTAACCGACATAGCTGACCCTACCCTTTGCAGCGGCAAATATCGGGGCGCCGGTCGGACCTTTGAAGTCCATCCCGTTATGCATTGCCGCCCCTCCGGTAATCGGGTCGCGGCGATAGCCATAGCTGGAGGATAAGGTGGCAACTCTGGCCGGACGGATTTGCGGAATTGCGTCGAGCCCGTTTTCAAGTGCTTCCATGCGCGCCAGGCTCAGGCCCAGACGTTCAAAGCGCGGATCTAGCGAACCATCGCTCTCGGTAGAAAGGTTGAGCAGCGGGCCACCCATCGCCTGCCGGCGGGAAGAGGCCATCATCGATTTCGGGTCGAGACCAAGTTTGCGAAGCGCTGTTTCCGCGCGCGCAGCGCGGCGATCTGCATAACGTGTAAGGCGCTCGACATAAGCAAGCTGCCGCGCTTCGATGAGCGCGAGGCCGGCGGCCTCGGGAATGGACGAACTGACTTTCGAGATCGTCTTGGCAGCTTCGGTCGAAGAATCGCTGACGGTTTCGCCTTTGCGCATATCTTCCGGGAGCGATTCGGTGAATTCTTCCAGCACATCCTGACGGCGTTTCAGATCGTCAGCCACTGCGTCAATATTCTGGCGATAGGCAGTCACGCGGCTTTCAGCCTTCGCCACCGCTGCTTGCTTGCCTAGCAGAGCCATTCGGTCAGCCTGCGCGTTATATTGCGCGAACGCCATAATCGCCATCGAGACGGTCCAGAACAGCAATGCCGCAACGACCGTACCGGCAGCGATTATCTGCAGGCGTGATGAAATTTTGATAAATCGAACCTGTCCCTGCGACCGCATGAAAAATTCACGATCGGGAAACCAGGCACGCAAGCGGTCAAATTTGCCACTAGCGGCAGATGCGTCAGTCAAATCGAGACCCCCAAGGTCCGTTTACGGGTTGGCCGGATCGCTAACAGGCGTTTCGGGGCTGGTCGAATCCAACCGTGCCAAGACTCGCCGAGTCGAAAGAGTCGCGGGGTGAAACGTTGTTTCATTCGATTATTTTGTTGCTCTGGCAGGAACAAATCGGTGCCAGACGTGTTGCGCGATGCCAAATTTCACCACCTGACAGCCATGAGGTGTGCTGCTAGGCATCATTTATGGACGATCAAACGCAAATTGCGGGAAATGCGGTTGAACTGGTCCACGGTCTCGCCCGGGCTGGCCGGAGCGCGCAGCGTGCTCTCGCCGCGGCGAGCGACGCGGAAAAAGCGGCTGCGCTCGGCGCCGCAGCATCGGCGTTACGCGAGGCAAGCAGCGATATTCTTGCAGCGAACGAAAAAGATCTCGATTCCGCCAGGCACGCCGGTGTTTCCGCAGCGATGTTGGACCGTCTCGCGCTTGATGAAAACCGCTTGCGCGCGATTGCCGATGCGGTTGACGCGGTTGCGGGGTTACCCGATCCGGTCGGCCAGGTAATCGACCATTCTACACGTCCCAACGGGCTGTTGCTTAGCCGCGTGCGTGTGCCCATCGGTCTGCTCGGGATTATTTACGAAAGCCGGCCGAATGTAACTGCGGATGCCGCTGCCTTATGTGTGCGCGCGGGTAATGCAGTTTTGCTGCGCGGCGGCAGCGAGGCGGTGCATTCCAACCACGCCATTCATGCGGCGATGCAGCAAGGGCTGGTTTCACAAGGCCTGCCAGCGGCAGCAGTGCAAATTCTGCCGACCCAGGACCGTGCAGCGGTGGGCGCGATGTTGCGGGCCGCCGGTCTGATTGATCTGATCGTGCCGCGCGGGGGCAAAGGCCTTGTCGCGCGCGTTCAAGCAGATGCGCGCGTGCCGGTGTTGGCGCATCTGGACGGAATTTGTCACACGTATGTCCATTCGGCGGCCGATCCTTCGATGGCGCGTGATGTTGTCATCAATGCGAAAATGCGGCGAACCGGCGTTTGCGGAGCGATGGAGACGCTGCTGCTCGATACCTCCTTTCCTGCATCGGAGGCGATTATTGAAAGCCTGATCGAACAGGGGTGCACGATTGTCGGCGATGCGCGGGCGCAGGCGCTCGATCGCAGAATATCCGCCGCCGATCATGCTGACTGGGACACCGAATATCTCGCCGCCCGGCTGTCGGTCCGGGTAGTTGACGGTATTGAGGCTGCGTTGGACCACATAGCCGCGCATTCCTCTGCCCACACAGATGCGATCATCACCGCTGATGACGCAGCTGCGAATCGCTTCCTTTCCGAAGTCGATTCGGCAATCGTTATGGTCAATGCGTCCAGCCAGTTTGCCGATGGCGGGGAGTTCGGACTCGGTGCGGAAATCGGAATTGCCACTGGCAGACTGCACGCCCGAGGGCCCGTGGCGCTTGAAGGTTTGACGACATATAAATGGCTCGTGCGCGGCTCTGGCCAAACTCGCGCCTGACCGCTTTATGATCCGCACCGGTCTTTTGGGAGGCAGCTTCAATCCGGCCCATGGCGGGCATCGCCGGGTCAGTCTTTTTGCGCTACAGGCACTTGGTCTGGACGAAGTGTGGTGGCTGGTTTCCCCCGGTAATCCGCTTAAACCGAAGCGGGGAATGGCTCCGCTGGCCGCACGCGTGAAAGCGGCGCAGAAAATGACCGGCCGCGCTCCGATCAAAGTAACCGCGATCGAACGGGAGCTTGGTTCTACATATACTGTCGATACGCTTTCCGCCCTCAATCGCCGGTTTGCAAAGCGCGACTTTGTCTGGTTGATGGGCGCCGATAATCTAGCCCAGTTCCACCGCTGGAAACGCTGGCGCGAAATTGCCCGCACCATGCCGATTGCGGTGATCGCAAGGCCCGGCTATGATAGCCAGGCTACCGCGAGCCCCGCGATGGCCTGGCTAGGGCGCTACCGTGTTCCCGCTGCCAGCTTTTCCGCAGCGCAGCGATGGAGCGCACCGACACTGGTCCAATTACGTTTCGATCCCGATTCCCGTTCTGCCACGGCCATCCGCCGCGCAGACCCGGACTGGGCAAGCCGCTTCGGTGGTGCCGTGCCCAGGGACCAAATCACGCGCAATCTCATTCCATATACGCAGACGGATCTTTCGGCATGATCAGCCGGATGGTCCACGTGCGTTGCAGCATAATTTTCAGGAGCTAACCACCGCCGATGACACAGGCGTCACATACATCCCCAGCCGATGCTTCAGTAGCAGGCCGCGCCGCCGGAGGGGCCAACCTCTCTGCCAAGCGCGATCCGGAAGCACTTCACGCGATGATCCTCAAACAACTGGATGATGATCAGGCGCAGGAGGTGGTCTCGATCCCTCTCGAGGGTAAGTCCAGCATTGCCGATTATATGGTGATCGCATCGGGCCGTTCCACGCGGCAGGTTGCCTCCATCGCGCAGAAGATGGCTGAAACAGTCAAAAAGGCCGGCTTTGGTCCCGTCCGTCTGGAAGGGCTACCGGCGGCTGACTGGGTCTTGCTCGACGCGGGCGATGTGGTTTTGCACCTGTTCCGGCCCGAAGTTCGCAGTTTCTACAATCTTGAACGCATGTGGGCGATTGGTGACGACAGCGAAGATTGGAAAAAGGGCCGTAACGAAGGGGTCTGATCTACCATGCTGCTACACGTTGTGGCGCGCGGGAAAATCGCCCGCTCTCCCGAGGCGGAACTTTCGCGCCGCTACGAGAAGCGCATTACGTGGCCGCTCAAACTGACCGAATTGCCCGAAACGGGAGGCAAGGTCGCTGACCCGCTAACCCCTGCCAAAACCGTATTACTTGATGAACGCGGTAAAGATATGGATTCGGCAGAATTTGCCCGGATACTTGGTGCGTGGCGTGATGATGGCGTGCGCGAAGCGCGCTTTGTGCTGGGCGCCGCTGACGGACACACGCGCGAAGAACGCGCATCGGCAGATTTGCTGCTTGCATTCGGCAAGGCGACCTGGCCCCACCTTCTGGCGCGGGCAATGGTAATGGAACAACTGTACCGCGCGACAGCAATCCTTGCCGGACATCCCTATCATCGGGCATGACGGAATGGTCATGAGGTCAAACCGCCAACGCATATACTGGACAATAATACCCGTACTTGCCGCTACCGCATTTGGCGCTCTGCAATATAGCGCGTCGGCCCAGCGTCCTGTCGTTTTCGGAAATGCGGCGGAAACGCGCGCGGATTTGCAGCGGGCACAGGCACAATCGACCGCCGCCCGGTTGCGCGCAGACCGGCTGGAAGCCGAAGCCGACAACGCCAGCCAGGCTGCGGAAAAGACCGCACGCGAAGCCGCCGCCCTTGCTGCGCGGGTTCAGCAGGCAGAAGCCGGTATCGCCATGGCAGAAGCGCGCATAGCCTTGATTGACGGCCAGCAAACCGCTCTCAGGGCCCGCCTTGCAAAGCGCCAGCAGCCGCTGGTCCGGCTGACCGGTGCGCTTCAGAAATTATCCCGCCGGCCGCTTGCGCTTTCTGCTCTGCGTCCGGGATCTGTCCGGGACATTGTGTATCTGCGCGCCATGCTGTCCAGCACGGTCCCGCAAGTTGCGCATCGCACCGCTGCGTTGCGCGGCGAGATTGACCGGGCGCGCCAGCTGGAACGGGAGACCCGCCAGGCCGTGACCGCTTTGCGTGATAGCGAAACCCGGTTGAGCGAACGCAAGATCGACCTTGCCGGGCTTGAGACAAGCCAGCGTCTGGCATCGCGCAGAGCCAGCGGTAGCGCCGATCGGGAGGCGGAAAGGGCACTCGCTCTGGCCGAAGAAGCGCGCGATCTGGACAATCTGGTGGGCACATTGGACGAGGCGGGTAAACTGCGTGACGAACTTGCACTTTTGGACGGGCCGGTTTTGCGCCCTTCCCAGGGCGCAGCAGCAATCGCCGCGGCGCCCCAGCCATCACCGGTTGCCACATCCCGTATCGGGGCACCATCACCCTATCTGATGCCCGTAGCAGGGCGGACAATTTCGGGGTTCGGTTCCCCGACGGTGGCAGGAGTGAAGGCAAAGGGCATCACGCTTGCTCCGGCTGGCGGTGCGCAGGTCGTGTCACCCGCCGCGGGAAGGGTGGCCTTTGCCGGAATTTACCGCGGATATGGCCGGATCGTGATTATCGAACACGCGGGCAACTGGATCAGTCTGGTGACCGGCCTTGCCCGCACCGATGTGGGGGTAGGAGAACAGCTGGTTGCAGGGGCCCCTTTGGGCGTTGCCAAGCCCGGGCGGCCCGAAGTTCTGCTGGAATTGAGGCGAGACGGGATTCCGGTCAACCCGGCTGAATTTGTCAGCTAACCGGTTTTACAGGCACTTAAATACCATGATAGTTCCTGTACCAGCGGACAAAAGCGGGCACTCCGACTTCTATCGGGGTCGCCGGGTTGTATCCCAGATCGGACCGGATCGCATCGATATCGGCATAGGTTTTCTGTACGTCGCCCGGCTGCATCGGCAGCATTTCCATCCGCGCCTTCGTGCCGCAGGCGTCTTCCAGCAGCCCGATAACCTTCATCAGATTTTCCGAGCGGTTGTTGCCGATATTGTAAATTGCGTGCGGCTTCACACTGCCGCCTGCCTTGGCCGCACCATCATCGGGCGGCGGTTTATCGAGACATGCAACAACGCCCGAAACGATGTCATCCACATAGGTAAAGTCGCGGTACATATCGCCGTGATTGAAAACCGGTATGGTTTCGCCCGCCAGTATCTTGCGGGTGAAAATCCACATCATCATGTCGGGCCGGCCCCACGGTCCATAGACAGTGAAAAAGCGCAACCCGGTCAACGGGATGCGATAGAGATGGGCGTAAGTCTCGCTCATCAGCTCATCGGCTTTTTTCGTCGCTGCATATAACGATAGCGGGTGATCGACCTGATCATCGACGGAGAAAGGTAGTTTGGTGTTTCCCCCGTAAACGGAGGAAGAACTGGCATAAACCATGTGCGAGGTTTCGCGGCGGCGCGCGATCTCGAGCATATTGAGGTGTCCAGCCAGATTGGCTGAAACATAGGCATGCGGGTTCTCGATGGAGTAGCGGACCCCGGCCTGCGCCCCGAGATGCGCGATCCGGTCGAAACTTTCACCCGCCAGCGTTTCTTCCAGCATTGCCATGTCCGAAAAATCGCATTGATGAAATGCGAACTGCGTCCCGCCTTCCTGGCGCAACTGTGCCAGCCGGTCCTGCTTCAGAGAGACCTGATAATAATCGTTGAGATTATCGATCCCGATCACTTCATCGCCGCGCGCAATCAACGTCCGGGCAAGAGCAGCGCCTATAAATCCGGCCGTTCCGGTGATGAGTACGCGCATGGGTCGGTCCTGTTGCTGCTGCGGGTCGTGTTCCTGCATTAGCGCCAAATGATGACCATGCCAGCTACGCCCACGCGATATTCCCTGCGCGGAATGTCTGTCCCGCATTAATACGCGGGGGAAATCCTCATCTGGCGTTCAGCAGGAATGAACGATAGATAGTAACGTAACGAAAGGCCCACTCCATGAAGTTTGCTGGAATTATCCGCTCCGCCGCATTGGTGACCGCAGTCGCGCTCATCCCCGCCACCACTGCCGGGTTTGCCCAGGTTGATGGGCGGGCGGGTCCCGAATTTGCAAAACTTTTCGCGACTTATCAGCGGATCAAGGCGAGTTATGTCGAGCCGGTCGATGATGAAAAGCTGATTCGCGGTGCCATTGACGGGATGCTCGCCTCGCTCGATCCGCATTCATCATATCTAGATGGCGCCACTCTGGAGCGCATGGAAACCATGATCGACGGAAATTATTCCGGGCTCGGGCTTTCGGTAATCCATGATGAGGGTGCGGTAAAAATTATTTCGCCGTTCCGCGGCAGCCCTGCCGAACAGGCCGGAATCAAGGCCGGGGACTTTATTACCCATCTCGATGGCAAGCTGATTTATGGCGGCACACTGGATGATGCGGTCAAGCAAATGCGCGGTGAAGCGGGTACAAGCATCCGGCTGACCATCTTCCGGCCGGGCCGCGATGAACCTTTCGACGTGTCGGTGACGCGCGGCGTGATCGAACTGGAACCGGTGACGCATGAACTTGCGACAGGAAATATCGGCGTCATCACAGTCAATGAATTTTCGCGCGACGTCGGCCGCGATGTTTATGAAGCATGGAACACGCTGAAGCGCGATGCGACCGGCCGTATGAACGGGCTGGTGCTTGATTTGCGCCGAAATCCTGGCGGCTCGCTCGACGAGGCCGTGGCGCTTTCCGACCTGTTTCTCGATAAGGGGCGGATCGTATCGCAGCGCGGCCGATCGAAAAGCGAAAACCTGTATTACGAAGCGGAATCGATGTTCCGCGGGGATATTGCTTCGGGGATCCCGCTGGTTGTCTTGATCGACGCCGGATCGGCTTCCGCTTCCGAGATTGTAGCCGGCGCATTGCAGGACCAGCACCGTGCCGTGATTATGGGCGAACGCAGCTTTGGCAAGGGCAGTGTCCAGACCCTGTTGCCACTCACCCGGGACAGCGCGCTTAAGCTGACCACCGCGCGCTATTATACGCCTGCTGGCCGGTCGGTGCAGGAAGGCGGCATCAACCCTGATATCCGCGTTCCGCAGCTGTCGGATCCCGATGCGGCGAAACGAGCCAAATATGCCATGCGCGAAAGCGATCTGCGCGGGCATCTGGTTAATGAACTCGGGATCAAGGACGAAGACCTGGAACGCGACAAGGCGATTGATCCGCGCTTTACGCAAACCTCGGAAGAACTGAAGGAACAGGGCATCGAGGATTTCCAGTTGCATTATGCGCTGCAAACCCTGCGCCGCACCGGCGGAAACGCGGTTGCGGCGCGCAACTGACAAAGCGCTGCGATAGTGCCGCCGACTGACGGATCAGCGATCAAAGCCGCGCAGCGGATTGCTGTTGGCGTGCCTGCATTGCTGCTGGCGGGGGCGTATTTGTCGCAATATGGTTTTGGCCTGTTCCCCTGCGAAATGTGCTGGTGGCAGCGGTGGCCGCACTTCGCCGGTCTGGGTTTTGCAATTGCCGGCCTGCTGGCGGCGCCGAAGCGGATGTGGCTTGCGCTTGCTGCGACTGCGATATCGGTATCGGGCCTGATTGGCGGTTTTCACGCCGGGGTCGAATATGGCTGGTGGCAAGGCATTACCGGCTGCGCTTCGTCAGTGCCGCAGGGCGGGGATGCCCTCGAAGCGATCATCAATGCGCCGCTCGTGCGCTGCGACCGGGCACCATGGGCCTTGTGGGGCGTTTCACTGGCAGGTTGGAATTTCCTGATTTCGACCCTGTCCGCGACCGTAATATTCATACTGCTTGGAAACCGCAAATGACTCAACGCACGCCCGCAGGCAAACCTGACATCCACCGTATGATCCGCGTCGATCAGGCAGGTGAATTTGGCGCGACCCGGATTTATGCCGGGCAATTGGCGGTTATGGGAACGCGCGGCGCGCATTCACAGGAAATCGAAGGTATGGCAGCACAAGAGGCTGTCCATCGCGAAAAATTCGATGCGCTGATGGCACGGCGCGGAGTGCGGCCCACCGCGCTGCAGCCTGTCTGGTCGGTGGCAGGTTATGCCCTGGGCGCCGCGACCGCTATGCTGGGGCCGAAGGCGGCAATGGCGTGCACCGCAGCGGTCGAAACGGAGATCGATAAGCACTATTCCGATCAGCTCGAAGAACTTTCCGCGAGCGGGGACGACCCGGAACTTGCCGCCATGATCGCGGAATTTCGCGAAGATGAGCGGGAACACCATGCGGCCGCCATCGCTGCAGGCGCAGAGGAGACCCCGGGGTACCCGCTTTTATCAGGCGCAATCCGCCTGGGTTGCCGGATCGCGATCAAGGTTTCCGAACGGATTTAGTAATTTCGGTGGCCGGGGAACCGGCTGGCGCGATCATTCGCTTCATTGCATATTCAGCGCGTCTGGCGCTTGATGCCGGATTAATCGTATGAAAGGTTTGACCATGTCCCGATCGTTAGCTGCAGCCATTCTGGCAACCGGAGCCTTGTTCGCCCCCGGACAAGTGGCCGCTGCGCAGGACCGTGATTATGCAGTCAACCAGCTGGTAATTTATGATGATCAGGAATGTCCGTCCTCCACTGACGAGATTATCACCGTCTGCGTCAGGTTGAGCGACCAATACCGGATCCCGGAAAATTTGCGTCAAAGCGATGATCCGTCAAACGAACCCTGGACGCGGCGGGTCGAATCGATGGAAATGGTCGGCGCATTTGGAATTCTGTCCTGTAGTCCGGTGGGATCCGGCGGCGAGACCGGCTGCACCCAGCAACTGATCAATGCGGCATATGGCGAAAAAGCCAACGCACCCAATATCCGCTTTGGTCAGTTGATCGAGGATGCGCGGCAGGAACGGCTGTCTGCAATCGATGAAGATGCTGAAGAAACGCAGCGCCGGGTCGAATCGCTCGAACGCCAGTATATGGAACGTCTGGAACGCGAACGGACGGGCAATCTGCCGGGCGAACAGGTTTCCGGAGAACCTGCCCCAGTTGCAGAGGTCCCCGTGGGCGGAGATATCGCCGCCCAAGCCTCGGGTGAAGACGCTCCGCAATAAGGCAAACGCGGTCTTAACCCTCACGCGCTAAGGGCATCTGCATGACCGCGCGCAAAATCCTCACCATATTCGGTACCCGTCCCGAAGCTATCAAGCTTTTCCCGCTTGCCCATGTGCTGGAGGATGACACGCGCTTCGTGTCGCGCATCTGCGTTTCGGGCCAGCACCGCGACATGCTCGATCAGGTTTTGCGAATTGCCGCAATTACGCCGCACCATGATCTTGATCTGATGCGCCCTGATCAATCGCTTGATAGCCTGACTGCGGCGCTGCTCACCGGTCTTGGCAAAATAATGGATGAAGAACAGCCCGATTGGGTTGTTGTCCAAGGTGATACTGCGACAGCCATGTCGGGCGCTCTGGCAGCTTATTACCGCAAAATACCCGTATGCCATGTCGAGGCAGGGTTGCGCAGCGGCGATATATATCAGCCGTGGCCCGAAGAAGTGAACCGCAAGGTCATAGGTTCCATCGCGGCGCTACATTGCGCGCCAACCCAAACGTCAGCGGCGGCGCTGCGGCTTGAAAACACAGCTGCGGACACCATCCACGTTACCGGCAACACGGTTATCGATGCGCTGCAATGGGTTACGGCGCGAATAGCAGCAGAGCCTGCGCTCGCCGCAGGGTTGGCCGATATCGAAGCAAGGTTCGCGGGCAAGCGGATTGTCGGAGTAACCAGCCACCGCCGTGAAAATTTCGGTGGCGGGCTTGAAGCGATCGCCGAAGCGGTTCGCAGGATTGCGCAGCGCGGCGATGTTGCGCTGGTCTTTCCGGTGCACCCCAATCCCGCCGTTCGGACGGTAATGAACGAGGCGCTGGGCGGGCTGGATAATGTGGCGCTGATCGAACCGCTCGATTATCTCCATTTTGCGCGTCTGCTCGACATCTCGGCATTGATGTTGACCGACAGTGGCGGCGTTCAGGAAGAAGCGCCTGCGCTGGGAAAGCCGGTACTGGTCATGCGTGAAACGACCGAGCGGCCCGAGGGTATCGAGGCCGGCACTGCCAAATTGGTCGGCACAAACGCAGATACAATCGTGGCCGAAACCGAACGCCTGCTCGACGATGACCACGCTTATTCCGCGATGGCGCGGGCGCATAATCCCTTCGGCGACGGCCATTCATCAGCGCGGATCGCGGACTTGCTCGGGCGCGCCTGAAACGCGGAAAATATTGCCCGTCTGGCGGTATCGTTACCGCTATCTTTACCGCTTTGCGGCATGACCTCCTGCGAACATAAATGAAAAGGTCTGCCATGCGCGGCGAAACATCAATTGAAACCTGTGTGGTAGGTCTGGGCTATATCGGACTGCCTACGGCTGCCGTGATTGCGCGTTCCGGCGTGCGTGTGCACGGGGTGGATGTCACACAAACGGTCGTCGATACGATCAACCGCGGAGAAATCCATATCGAAGAAGCCGATCTCGACGGGTTGGTCCACGCAGCCGTGAAAAGCGGGTTGCTGACCGCGACCACGCATGTCCGACCTGCGGATGTGTTTGTGATTGCGGTGCCGACACCGTTTGAAAAAGACGGCAACCACACACCCGATATTTCCCATGTACTGTCCGCCGCGACCGAAGTTGCCGGAGTGCTCAAATGCGGCGATACCATCATTCTTGAATCGACCTCGCCGGTTGGCACGACGGAGAAAATGCGCGATTTGATCGCCGGGTTACGCCCCGATCTTAAACTGCCGGGCGTGTCTGCCGATACGCCGGACGTATCCATTGCCTATTGTCCAGAGCGTGTTTTGCCAGGCCATATAATCGAAGAACTGACCAACAATGACCGCTCGATCGGCGGAATTACGCCGCGCTGCGCCCGCAAGGCGCTCACATTTTACAAACGGTTCGTACGCGGAACCTGCGTGATCACCGACGCCCGCAGCGCTGAAATGACGAAGCTGGTCGAAAACGCTTATCGCGACACCAACATCGCCTTTGCCAATGAACTTTCGATGATCGCCGATGAGACCGGCCTTGATGTGTGGGAAGTGATCAAACTGGCGAACCGGCACCCGCGCGTGAATATCCTTCAACCGGGCCCCGGTGTGGGTGGGCACTGCATCGCAGTCGATCCGTGGTTCATCGTCAACAGCGCACCCGCGCAGGCCCGCATGATCCGCATGGCGCGCGATGTGAATGACGCCAAGATGCACCACGTCATCGCGAGGGCAACAAAGCTGGTGGAAGATAATCCGGGCATACCTGTTGCCTGCCTGGGGCTGGCATTTAAAGCCAACATCGATGATTTCCGCGAAAGCCCCGCGCGCTTTGTCGCAGCCAGTCTCGCGCGCAAGTTTTCCTCGCGTATCAAGATTGTCGAACCCTATGCGCAGGAATTGCCGCCAGAATTTAATGGAACCGGTGCGGAATTAATCGATGTTGATGCAGCGCTGGAAACTTGCGGCATCATGATCGTTTTGGTGGATCATGACGTTTTCCGTGTAATCCCCGCTGAAGAACGCGGCCACATCATCGCTTACGATACACGCGGTATCTGGCCCGATGCCGCAAAAACCGCACCCGCGCCGGGTCTGCGTCTGGCCGGCTGACAATGGCTGAAATGGTAGCCAGACGGCCTAATCATCGCGGTATAAAAAACAAACTTGGGAATGTTGAGCCTGACAACCGTCTGCGGAGCAAAGCGTCTTCCCGCATTAAAACGTTACTGAGGCCGCGATCGCAGCGATGGAATAGAGCGAGCAACTTCGGGACCGGTGAATCGGGCCGCTCGTGACGGTATTTCCTGCGCGACCTGTGATCGTATATGGTCGGTGTAATCCACCACCTCGATGGCGGTTGTCAGGCCGTGGCGGCTGGGTATTTAACGGGGCTGGCTCTGCCCCACGCGTGTCTGTCGATTTGCAACCTCATAGGGTGACGTCGCATTAGCAGCAGGATCATAATCGCGGTCGATTCTGTTACGAATGCGATTTTCGACCCGATTATTGATCCGCGAGTTAATACGACCCAAGGGATCGGCGATCGCCGCAGCGTCTTGCGCTGTCAGGCGCTTGCCGACTTCGCCAACCCCGGTGTCAGCGGTGCGGGCAGACCGTTGCATTCCTTCATTCTGAGTTTCCGCCTCGTCACTGGCATCCGCATCTTCGGCGGCTTGAAAGCGAGGCGATACTTGCGCAGATGCGGGCGCGGCAAACCCGACACACGCTGCCACTGCGCCTACCAACGCCCATTTGTTCGAATTGGCACTGATCATTGATCTTCTCCCGCTGGAGTGAGCGACGCCCGTTCTATCTGACCCGAGACGCCGTTAATGTCATCCGATGCACGCGCTATCAGGGACAGTGTCTGCATCGTGCAGTCTCTCGAAACGCTCACCTGCCCTTCGAATGCGCCGCCGGCTACATCCGAATTGAGGACATCGACCCGTCCCAGCTCGCGGCCGTCCTGGCAAAACAGCGCCCAATAGGGGCGCGTCCGGTCCGGTTGGACGATGCCGCGACTGCGCCCTTCAATACGATATGTTCCCGGTGGGAGTAGCAGTGTTTGCTGCACCAGCGTGCCGCCGGTTCCGGGCGGCAGCGAGAAATCCAGCAAGCCAACCTTCCCCTTTTGTAAAATAGCAGCGGAAATTCCCGGCTGGGCGCTTGGAGTCCAATCGAAGGCAGAGCGAATGCCAGCATTTAATGCAAATTCTGGGTCGCTCGAACGGTTACGTTTCGCACCGCTGCGGAATTTTGAATAATAGGCCCAAGCCTGCTTGGTATCTCCCTCTGCCAGCAGACGATTTACCAAGGCTGCGCGCAAGTCGTTGGTGACCGGCAGACCCACCGACTCGCCCTCGCGAAAGAACGCCACGCCCGCTGCTGGCGCGATCTCGCTAGTAGCAATTTGGTACAAAAAGCTTTCGGTCCAGACAGGTTTGCTTTCCATTATCGGCAGCAAACCAGCGCGCACTTTGGGTTCGGCCAGCGCGGCGACCAGATTTGGCAGTAACAAGTCCGGCGCTGCCTTGGAGGTTCGAAGGGCGATATCGTAGCTGCGCAGGGCAGCGGCGATATCGCCGCGACTGACCGCCTCTTCTATTGCCCAGATTTGCGACCGAAGTTCACGCCGTGAGAGCAGCAGGGAATATTGAAAAACCTTCCTCGCGCCCTCGGTATCGCCACGCAATTGCGCCTGTAGCCCAAGCACGTTGAGCGCATCGACTGCGGTGGGATCCTCGCGCAGCGAAGCGCGCGCAAGCCGCGCCGGGTCCGAATCCTGAGCCTCTGTCGGCGTCATCGTCAGTTTTTGTTGCGCGCTAGCGGCGAGAATGACGCCATTGTTCGGCGCAAGGATAGCCGCGCGCGACGGATCGGCCAGTTCGATAACCTGTGCCAAAGACCCGCTTACGCTCAGCAGGCCGACAGTGCTGGCACCCGATGCGAGCGCCAAGCGGCCCAACCAGTTTCGCCGCGAGCGGCGCGGGGCCGAGCGATGCGAGGATGAGGAGCGGCGCCGCTTCTGCATTAGGCCGGCTCGGTTTTCGCGTCTCGCCCGTAACCATAACCATAATCATAATCATAGCCGAGATGCGCCTTGCGGGCGTCGAATTTGGTGACGATTCCCCCGAAGACCTTAACCTTGCCACTCGCCAGCCGATTGAGCGCGGTCTTTATTTGTGTGGAGCGAATTCCATGTGATTCGACCGCATAAATGACGCCTTCCATTTGTGAACCGATCAATGGCGCATCGGCGAGACCAAGCACCGGCGGGCTGTCAACCACGACGTGATCGTAAGTGTCCAGCAGTCGTTCGATTAACTGGGAAAGGCGATTTCCGGTAAGGAGTTCGGCCGCGTTGGGCGGTATTGGACCGGATGTCATGGCATCGACACCCAAATTCTCGATTTGGAAAATGAGCCCTTCCAGTGCGTCTTCGCCAGTGAGAAAATTACTCAGTCCGCGATCATGGTTGACGCCGGCAAGCTGGTGAACCGATGGCGAGCGCATGTCGCCGTCCACCAAAATGACCTTGCGCCCTTGGCGCGACAGGATCGTGGCGAGTGACAGCGCGGTCGTGGACTTGCCTTCGCCGGGACGGGTAGAGGTCACCGAAAATGCGCGCGGGATGCCATGTTCGGTTGTAAAGGCGAGATTAGTCTGGATCGCCAGATAAGCATCGACAAGGGCAGACTTTCTATCGAGCAGGGCTTCCGTAGGGGTCTCGTCCTCCACCTTTGGAACCGACCCCAGCAATGGCAGGCCGAGCCGGCGCTGCAATTCGGTCGGGTCACCGATGGATTCGTCAAGCTGCTCAAGACCCAGCGCCATCGCAATGCCAATCATGAGACCGCCAAGCACGGCTATCAGCATATTGAGAATTAAGTTGGGGCTCGACGGGTTTTGCGGGACATCGGCAAGATCCACGATAGCAACATTGTTAACGCCGACACCGCCGGCGATACCGATTTCCTCGAACCGCTTGAGAAGCCCATCGTAAAGGGCTTGGTTGGTGTCGACTTCTTGTTCAAAAATATTATATTGAATCGAGCGCCGGCGCAGATCAAGAAATTCTTCTTTTAAAGCGGCCACCTTTGTTTCCAGCGCGTTTTCACGTTGGACCGCTTGGCGATATTCAGCTTGCACCGAGCCTGAAACGCGCGTTTCCTCGCGCGCAATCGCGCTATCCAGCGCACTGATTTGCTGTTTGATTTCCCGCGCTGCAGGATAACCCGGTTCAAAGCGGACCATAAGTTGCTGATATTCTGCAGCCAATTCGGCCCGCCGCTGACGCAAATTGTTGATCGCAGTGTTGTCGAGGGCTGCAACGGTGCTGCCAGCGCTGCCTGCCTGCCGGAAGCGAGATTCCGCAGCGATGCGGTCGGCAATTGCCTCGCTTAGTGCCGAATTGAGCGTAGCGAGGTTGTCCGCAATGATCGGACGCTCCTGAGCGCCTGCGCTGGTGGCCGGAAGGTTGATAATTTCTTGGGCAGAAGCATAGCCTACCAACCGCCGCTGAGATTCGTCGAGCCGCTGCTTGTAATCGGTCAACTGCCGCTGAAGAGCGTCGCGTCCGTAAGAGGTCGACTGAAGTTTGCGTTCCAGATTGGATTCGATGAAATTTTTGGCCCAAGCATTGGAGACGGCGGCGGAGAATGCGGCATCGGGGCTGGTGAATCGGATGTCCACTAGTCGCGACAGGCGAGTGGGATCGACACTAATGTTCGCGAGCAACACCTCGCCTGCAATCCGCTGACGTTCTGCCCGGCCCTGCGCCGGAAAACGACCGTTACTTATTTGAAAGGCTGCCTCGCCAGCTTTCGCGGCGCCGAACATTTCAAAAAATTTGGGATCGTCGACCAAATTCAATTCATTAGCTACCCGCTCAGCGAGGCTTCGAGCGCGCAGCAGGCCATATTGGGTCTGATAGAACTCTTGATCGGCGATGCTGGTTTCGCGTTCGACCCCTTCGAAGCTTGTGACCTGGTCCGACTCGCGCAGGATCTCGATCGTCGAGGCGGCAGTGTATTGCGGGGTCATCAGCAAGGTGGCAACGAGGCCTAGCGCCGCCGCGGCGATGGTTGCCCCGAGAATTACCCAGCGCCAGCGCAATGCAATACGCATATAATGCTGCAGAACGGAACGTTCCTCAAATGCGGCTGGCGCATTGTACGGCGCATCAGCCTCAGAATTTTGATCGAAGCGTCGATCTTCGCGACTGTTTGTCAGAATGTTCATAATCTTAAGGTGTCGTACGCTGTAAAATTGCTATGACCGGCGCGGCCAGAAGCGGAGCCAAACCGATAATGTCGCGGAACCGCCGCCTCTGCGGACTGTCACCGACTACAATCAGATCGTTGGCGTAAATATCAGGATCTGCATAAAGGCCCCGGCGGATAGCGCCGATGTTGTAGAGGCCGGCAAGCCGCTGGCCATCGACGGTACGGAGGATAACGACATCGTCCTGCTTGGCGAATTCGGTCAGGCCACGGGCTGAAGCGACCGCACGCAGCAATGTCATCTGATTAGTTACCGGATAAAGCCCTGGCTCCACAACTTGGCCATCCACTGTCACAACCTGGCTGACCGAACTGTTGATGTTGATGGTCACATCAGGATCGCGAATGAAATTCCGGGCCAGTGCGACTTCTATGTCGCGCGCGAGTTCGGAAGAGGTCTTACCCCCGGCATCGACCGCCCCGATCAGCGGCATTGCGATCCGGCCGCTGGTATCAACCTGCATTTGGCCGCCCAGTTCGGGAATGCCGAAAACGCGCACGGTGATGGTATCGAGCGGACCAATCAGGGCGACCCGGTCGGTTGCGTCCAAGTCGCCGCGGCTTGGCGCAGGAAGCACCATGCTAGATTCAATTACGGTAAGATCGGAAGTCGACTGGATGGGCGGTTGCCCAGCGCACCCGACTAGGCCAAGACTGACCATTAGGCTTAGGAAAAAATTACGCATTTTGAGATCAGAGGTCCAGTTACCCACGAGATTGGGTCGTATAGGGGCGAGGCGAGTGCACGTAAAGAGAAGATCCAGCTGTGTGACAGTGATTTTAATAATCCGCTCGCATTGAAAGCGGGGCACGCAACTGGTCATGCAAATCCGCCTAAAAGCCATAAAATGCAGCGTGGGCAAAACAAACGCCAATGAGAATAATGGCGGGAAATGGTCGGCAAAGCGGCATTGCGCGACCGGTGCCGGGTGGTGGGGAGACGTTATGCTATTTCATGCTTTGCGCAACTCCGATTGTGGCATTAGTAGGCCCATGGTCCATCTGAGAACATCACGCCCCATCGCCCGCAAAGTCGAACTGCTTTTTGCACCCCTGCTCCTTGCCGGATGCGGTGCCGATACAGCGGCTCCGGTTCCTAGTGAGAAGGTCGGGCAGGCGCGCCAATTTAGCGATGAGGACAAGCGGGCTGCCGTGGCTCTCTCCGTGGGCAGTGTACAGGCGCTGTCGGCAGAAACGAGTGCCTACATCCGGTCACTTTCGTGCAGTATCGCGCTGGATTCCTTGTATGCACAAATGTCTGAAGGCGGCCAGCTCGATCCGGCAATGTTAAACGCTGTCGAGCAGGTGCGCACTGTTTACAACAGCCGGGTCCAGCAACTCGGCGCCGCCGAGAGCAAATCAAGTGCCGACATTGCGGCCGACCGCCAACAGCGCGCCGAAGAAATTCCTGAGCAGCGCGAACGCGGCCAAATCGCCATCGGTTGCTTGCGCGCCATGACATGACCTGATCAACGAACACCCGTGTCCTGCTGCTTGTCGGTAGGTGATCATTCGTGTGTTTGTAGTCATCAAGACCCGAAGAGTTTGCACAAACGGAAAGTGCGGCGCGGGTTCTTGTGGCTGCAACTGCGGAGTATTCCGCCAATGCGACTGCACAGGCCGAAGCGCGAAATCCAGGGTTTATCCTGGATCGATTTCTGTCTCCCCGGCTCGCGGTGCGCTATCCGGTAGAGAGTCCCCACGATCACACCCTTTTCAATCGGACTGCTGGCGATCGCAAACTGCTGCGGGGTTGAAAAGCATAATTCGCGTTACTCGGCGACAGGATCTCCACACTCTCCGCCTCCGTGCAATTTGATTTCCGTCCGCGAGGAATTCGGCGGTGTGCGGACGGTCATTGTGCGGGATCTGGGAGGCATTGATTCCAGATTTATAAACAACGCAGTTCATTGGTGCCTCAATCCATGACAACTATTCGGTTTGCGTGGAGAAAGGAATTGTCTATTCGCCCGCGCATGTCTCGTCATTCCACCGCAGCATCCGGTCGCGCATCGTCCCTGTCCTTCTGGATGCTCGTCGCTTTCCTCGCAATTCTGTGGGTAGCGGGCGGCGCCTCGCGCGCTGATGTG